>JAICWQ010000001.1 GCA_025934755.1 Chthoniobacterales bacterium
ATTTCGCTGCTGGATCTCAGGAAAGCGTACGCGAATGCAGAGACCCGGCTGGCATTCTGCTTTACAGGATCCGCGGCCACGAAGTCGTTGCTCCAAACAATATAGTCATCGGCACCGTCAAAGACGGAGAGGTTCGCGATTCAGCAAATCGACTCCTTGCGCGCGGCGGTGATCCCGGCCTGCTCTATTGCCTCGTTCATCAATAGTTCAGACGTCGCCGTTGATCACGGTGAGTCGAGAAGTGAGACTACAATCGACGAATCATTCCGACATCTCCGTCTAGATCTCCATCCAAGTTACCGTGGGAATGCAAATTTTCATCGGAGTGAACCGAGCCTTCGATTTTATCGCTCGCTGCGCGCCGTAAAGGTATTGCTCGCTGCGCTGCGCTCCACCTTGACTGTGCTCGCTTCGCAGATGAGAGGCGCGTATCGGTTCGCGTTGGAAGAGCACGCTAATTCCGCAACCGCCATTGCATTCGAGCCAACCCGCTCAGCGCATCAGCGGACGCATGTTCGCGAATATACAACGGTCAACTCACTGCCAAATACTGCCATTATCGCCGAATTTCGGGGGATATTGAAGGTTGCGAAAGGCTGTCGAACTCCGTAATCTGCCTATGAAATTATGACAAACTCCCGATTCCTCGCGGGGTTTGTAATCAGCAGGTCGTCGGTTCGAATCCGTCTGCCGGCTCCAGCCTCCGCTTTGAGCGAAGCGAAGAGGCGAGGCTGCCACGCCGGAGTCCGCGAAGGCGGGCACATATAAAACTGATTCTTTCAGCGAACGGCGCGCCAGGCTACGGCTTGGCAGGTCCGCTTTAGCTACTTCGTGCCCGCAAAGTGAAGGAAATTCAAAATATCGCTACGCAGCCGCAAGAAGTCTGCGCTGTCGCGCTGTCGAGGACGATTCAAAGTAACTTCAATCGTTCGTTCAATGCGCCCCGGGCGCGGAGTCATGATCATGATTCGGTCGCTCATGTAAATTGCCTCGTCGATATCGTGCGTGACCAGGAGCATGGTGGTCCGGCGCGCCTGCCAGAGGCGAAGCACTTCGTCTTGCATCCGCATCCGGGTGAACGCGTCGAGCGCGCCCAACGGTTCGTCCAGAAGCAGAACTTTGGGATGATTGATCAGAGCCCGGGCAAGAGCGGCGCGTTGGGCCATTCCGCCCGAGAGATGGTGAGGATAGACGTTGGCGAATGTTTCAAGCCCAACCAGGCGCATGAACTCATCAACCTCATTCTTCTTTTCATGAAGAAGGCCACGGGCGACGAGACCGCTTTCAATGTTGCGACGAACGGTCAGCCACGGAAAAAGATTTGGATCCTGAAAAACCAACCCGCGTTCTGCGTTGGGCGCAGTGATCGGCTCGGGCCCAACGAGCAAGTCACCTTCGTCAGTGGAATCGAGACCGGCGATCAGACGAAGCAAAGTGGACTTGCCGCATCCGCTTGGTCCGATGAGCGAAACCAATTCGCCAGGAGCGAGCGAAAAGGAGATGTTGTCGAGGACCTGTCGGCGGGAAAGCGGAGTTTCAGGCGCGGGGAAGCTTTTTTCCACATTGCGGACGACTAACGCCGCCGGGTCAACTTCCGAGACAGCTACCATTTGATCACCCCTTTTTGCCAGACCAACAGCCGGTCGCGGATTTTAAAGAGCAAGGTCATGATCGTTGAAAAGAAAGCAGCCATGATGATGAGAGCGGCAAACACCTTGCCATATTCCGCCCAACCCTGGGCCCAGCTCACATACCAACCGAGCCCGGACTTCACTCCGACCGATTCCGCCACCACAAGAGTGAGAAACGATGCCCCCAGTCCCATAAACAAGCCGATAAAAATATTCGGCGCTGCCGCAGGAATCGCGACGCGGAAGATCAGATAGCCCGGCCCTGCCCCCAAAGTGCGCGCGACGTCGAGGTAGGAAGCGCGCGTGTTTGAAATGCCAGAAGCGGTGAGCATCGTCACCGGAAACCAAACCGCCAGCGCGATCAAAACCGCAGACGAAACGACCGCAGATGGTGAAAGAACCAGCGCGAGAGGAATCCAGGCCGTTGCCGGAATTGGACCGACGACCTTGAGGATCGGCATTCCCCAATATCTGATCGAAGGGGACCAACCGATGCAGACGCCACTGATCAGACCGGCGATGACGCCGAGGGTGTAACCGCTAACGAGTAAAGCCAGGGAGTGCCACGTACTATCGAGTAAGAGGAAACGGTCATTGATTAAACTTCGTAGCACGGCAGACGGACCTGGGAAGTAGGGGAGAGGAAGAATTCGAAGTCCGACCGTGATCACGTCCCAAACGGCAAGAGTGACAATGGCGGCGGTAAAGATTGGCCACATATTCGCCATCCATTTTCGTAACCTCGGCGAAAAACGCCGCAGCAACGCGAGCACGATTGACACACCGACGACTTGGACAAAAAGAAGTCGATACGAATGGGCCTCAAGCGGTGGCTCGTTCCTGGCAATGAAGATGTGCAGGGAAAGAGCGAACGCCGCGGCCAGCGGGACGGCCAGCATCGTTCGCCAGCGCAAAACGGACGGGGGCTCGATCACAACCGTCGGGACTAAATCCTCCTGAGCTTCCATCCGGGTACGGCTCCGAGTTTGCCCCGCCTACTTTTGCGCTGCCAATACCTTTTTCGCTTTGCAGCAAGACGCTTCGGTATCGTGCAAAATCAATTCCGCGTACAAACGGATATCCTGATCCGGCGGGACCTGACCGCCCGCGACTTTTTCCACCTGCAGATTTTGCAACCATTCGTCTGTCACCCCGTCGAGATGAACGAACGCGCGTTTGGCGAGATCGGAAACGTCGGTCGTTGGGCTCAACATTCCGGCAACTTTCATTTCCGCCGCCGCCGACGCCACCGCTGCTTCGCCGCCTGAAACGCTCGGAACGTAACGCAAATGGGAAAGGGCGACTGTGTTCAGTTCAGGACTTGAGGCGAGATATCCTTTCTCGACCGACAAACGCGCCGCCGCGGCCGGATTTGCTTCGACCCATTTGGCCCCTTTGAGCAAAGCGCGGGTCGCCGCCGCCGCCGCTTTCGGATTCACCCGCAGAAATTTCCCATTCACGATTACGGCGCAGCAGTACTCATCCTTATACGGCGGGTCCTGGGCCTGATCGGAAATATTCTTCACTTTACCTTGGGCGATTAACAAACTGCCGATCGGCTCCGAATCGGCGATCGCATCGATTTCACCTTTATCGAGCGCGAGTCCGAGTTCGCCCGCAGGGAAAACCCGCCAGCTAACTTCTTTGGAAGGATCGATGCCGTGTGCGCCGAGAACGCGATTGGCAAAAATGAACGGTGGTGTTCCCATCCCCGGCACGCCGATGCTTTTGCCGCGAAGATCGGCAATTGAATTGATCTTGCCATTCACGGCCGCCTGGACCCGTAAACAGCCCCGATGAATTCCGCCGGTGAACTTTACATCAAGGCCCTGTTCGATCGGCTTCAAAAAATACATCACCAAGTGATGAGTGATGTCGAATCCGCCAAGAGCGAGAATATCTTTGTAATTGGCCCACTCGCATTTCACCATCTCCACGTCGAGTCCTTCCTCTTTGAAAAAACCGTTCTCGACCGCGCTGAAGATTGGAGCTTCGCAGGTAATTCCCACGTAGCCGATCCGAACCTTATTCGAAGCAGCGGCCGAACCAGAGTCTTTTCGACCGCACCCGGCCAGGAGCAGGCAGATGATTGCCGCGATGGCGCGCAGTTTTTCTGTGAACATCAGACCGGAAGTATTCCGGTATGCTGAAGTGCGTCAACGTTTCTTTGCCGGCGCTGATTCAGGCGAACGAAGATAGAGATTCATCCCGCCAAGATCGACGACGCCGAAGTTCCAGGAGAGATAATCTTCGCCGAGCAACCCGGCGCCGGCCATCTGATGCATGTTGGCGACGAAAACCTCCGCGTTGTTTATTTTGAAACTCCCGATGCCGAGTTCTCCTAGTCGTGCAATACCCTGACCTCGGTCAGACATTGACGGATCCATTGCCGCACCCGCGCCTTCCGCGATAGGCGCAGAAATCACGGTCGTAAACGCGCCTGTGTCGACAATCAATTTCACGGTTCGGAAGTTCAGCTGTGCATCGACCTCCAAATGGTGTCCGGAATTGAAATGCATTGGCACGCGAACGAATCCGCGGCCTTGCAGAAAGCTCGCAAGCGCCTGTGAAGTCGCCGCGGACGAACCTCTTGGATTGACGTAGAGCATCTGGCGACTGCAATCCACGATCATTCCGAATTTCGCCATCTCGTGAGCTCCAAACAGGCCATCGAGATGCGGACGGGCATATCGGTTGACATCGCCTTCCTCGGCAACTTCCACCGGCACGTTTTCGAAAGTGCAATTCCCCATCGCCAGAGTTGCGATTCTGCTCACGGCGTAGGGCTGCGTGTTTCCGGTCACGCCGGTGATCTCGGACTTCGTCTCTTTTAATTCCAGGCCGATTCTCCGCGCGCTGGTTCGGTCGATAAGTGTGAATGGACAACCGGTGTCGATCATCAGGGCGGTTTTACGCCCGTCGATCAAGGTGTTTACAAACAGGTGATTTCCAAAACGCCGTTGCAGCGCCGAGCCGCCGTAGCCTTCTTGCTCCAAAAATGTTTTCAGCGCAGCCGGCGCCGCTCCCTCAGCGCGGTTGGCAGGTGCCGAAAGGCAAATGATCGGCACAAGCGCGAAGGCAAGGGGGGATATTCTCATGACTTTTTCAAATTCAGTTCGAAGATCAGAGGCAAGGCGGATGTGCTACAGCAACTGGTACGGATCGACATCTACGGTTGCGATCACATCCTCGGGCAACGGCAATTTGTCGATCGTTTCCCGGATTAGGCGACTCAGGCGCATGATCGCTTCGCCGCGGATCAAAATGTGAAAGCGAAACTGGCCCTGAAGCTTTTCAAGGGGGGCGGGCGCAGCGTCGCTCAAAGCGAATTCAGATGGAAGAGATTCTCTCAGTCGTCGCACTAAAGTTTCAGCGGAAAGCTTGGCCCGACCTTCGTGCTCGGACCGGACCGTGATCAGAACAGCGTGTTTGAAAGGCGGGAAGTCGCAACGCTCCCGAAATTCGAGCTCCTGTTCGAAGTAACCGGTGAAATCGTGGTGTCGGGCAAACTGGATCGAGGGCGAAAACGGAGTGTAAGTTTGAACGAACACTTCGCCCGGAGTTTCGCCCCGGCCCGCGCGACCTGCGACCTGGGTCAGCAACTGAAACGTTCGTTCACCTGCGCGAAAATCCGGCAAATGCAGCGCGAGATCCGCATTGATGATTCCAACCAGGGTCACGTTGGGAAAATGCAGACCTTTGGCGATCATTTGCGTTCCCACCAGAATGTCGATTTTGCCAGAGCGAAAATTTCGAAGCGTTTCGCGATAAGCTTCCTTGCGGGTCATGGAATCTGCGTCCATCCGGCGGACATTGGCTTTTGGGAACAGATTCGAAACGGTCGACTCCACTTTTTCAGTCCCGAATCCGGCATAAATCAAAGCGTCCTTGCCGCAGGCCGGACACTTCTTCGGCACGGTGGCAGTGTGGCCGCAGAGATGACAGCTCAGCCTTGCCATATGCCGGTGAAAGGTGAGCGCGACGCTGCAATTCGGACATTGGCGCGCTTCGCCGCAACTGCTGCAAAGCAACGACGTCGAGAATCCGCGCCGATTCAAAAATAGAATTGTTTGCTCGCGTTTCTCCAGCCGGCTCGCGATGGCTTGAGACAATTTTTCGGACAGGATGGGAACGATCTTCTCCTTCCTCCGCTCTTGTCGAAGGTCGACAATTCTCATCAGCGGCATTTGCTGCTGGTCAACGCGCTGGGCCAGGGTGACCAGTTCGTATTTAGGGCCAGTCCGGGTCGGGCTTGTCGCGTTGTGATAGCTCTCGAGCGACGGAGTGGCGCTCCCCAGAACGATGGCGCACTTCTCGATTTTCGCGCGCACCACCGCGACATCGCGCGCATGATAGCGCGGGGCCTCTTCCTGTTTGTAGGTTGTCTCGTGCTCTTCATCGACGATGATCAATCCGAGATCTTTGAGGGGGGCGAACACTGCGCTGCGCGCCCCGATGACAATCCGGGCCCGTCCGGCGTGGATCTTGTGCCATTCGTCGTGGCGTTCTCCGTGTGACAAATGGCTGTGGAGAACGGCCACAGCATCGTGAATTTCTGCGAACCGGCTTTTGAAACGCTCGACGGTTTGGGGGGTTAGCGAAATTTCCGGGACAAGCACGATGGCATTCCGGCCGTGCTCGAGGGCAAAGCGAATGGCCTGAAGATAAACTTCCGTTTTCCCGCTACCGGTCACGCCATGTAACAAAATCGGTTTTGCGGATTCCGGCGCGGCCAACGCTTCGGAGATTTTTTTGAGCGCCACGGTTTGTTCGGCGTTCAATTCCAGGTAGCCGCTGGCCACGAATTGTTCGTCCGCGTGCGGGTCCCGCGCGACTGATTCCTCGCGCAAATCGATCAAGTTGCGTCTGGCCAGAGCGCGCAGCGCTTGATTATCGAGTGATGTATTGCGCAACAACATGGCCGCTGGAATCGGTTTCTCCAATTTCGCGATCGCCTCCAGCAGTTCGGCTTGTCGTGGCGCGCGCCGCCGCAATTTGTCGATGTCGCCGCTGGCAATGTTTGATGGATGAACAACGAGTTGCTTTTTCCAACCGATCTCTGCGCGCCGGATCACTTGCGGCAACAGGCTGCGCATGACTGTTTCAAGAGGGCAGCAATAGTAAGCGCTCATCCATTTCGCGAGCTCGAGCAATCGTTCGCTAACCACCGGTCCCTCGCCAACCAGCGCCTCAATCGGTCGAATTCCTTTGGCGTCTGTTTGCTCGAGAGTTGCGAGGACTGTTGCCAACGCGGATTTTTCGCGGAACGGAACCCGGACCCGGGAACCGACGTAGATTTTATCGGCCAGAGTTTCGGGTACGGAGTAATCCAGCTCGCGCTGAATTGCGCGGTCGATAATTACTCGGACGTAAGCCGGCTTCATCATCTCTGGGCTCACAATTTAATTGAAGTTTAGGCCGATCACGAGCACCCATCTCAGTTCCGCTTGCAGTGACTACGGTGTGTGGCAAGTGAGCACAAAGCTGGGATAATGACGCGATGAGGTTCGTTTGGAAAATGGTTCTCTGTTTTCTCCTCGCCCTGGCGGCGGGGTTCGCCTATCTCGCCCTGCGCTCCGGTGATGCGCTCTATAGTTTTCACGAATGGGTGAGCCCGGCGCGTTTTCAGCAATACGATTCGATCATTACCTCAGTCGCAGCCGAGCGGCGCCTGGATCCGATGCTCGTCAAAGCCGTGGTTTGGCGCGAGAGTCGATTCGACAGCAAAAAAAACGGCAGCGCCGGCGAACGCGGGTTAATGCAAGTGAGCGCCAAGGCGGCCAACGAATGGGCCCGCGAGAACAAAATCGAAAACTTCAAGCTCGACGATTTGTTCGATCCGAATACGAACGTTCAGGCCGGGTCCTGGTACCTGCGACGCGCGCTCGATCATTGGCAGAACGAACCGGAACCCCTCGCGTTCGCGTTGGCCGAATACAACGCCGGCGCGAGTCGCGCCCAACGCTGGGGTGCAGAGGGAATCACCGCCAATCAGTTTATCAACAATATTGATTTTCCGGTGACGCGAAGTTACGTCCAGTCAATCCTCAAGCGTTACGCATTTTACAGACGGCGTGGCCGAATGTGATCCGGCGGAGACGTCTTAAGCAAACTCTGCTGCAATTCTCGCGTTCAATTGCGCGACGCGATCGATTTTCAATCCCAAATTGACACCTTTTTGGGTCAAGGCCGCAATCACACTTTCCGTCGGAATATTCCCGACCAGCGCGTCCTGAGCGAACGGACAGCCGCCGAGTCCGCCGACTGCGGAATCGAACCGGCGGCAGCCGGCATCGTAGGCCGCGACAATTTTTTCGGCAGCGTCTGTGCGAGTGCTGTGCAGATGAACGCCAATTTCGCAGCTGCCGGCAGACTTCATCGCCGCGGTCACAATTCGTTCGACCAATGCCCGGTCGGCGACCCCAATCGTGTCTGCCAAGGAGATTGATTGGACGCCGAGTTGAACAATTCTTGCAATCGCGGCTTCGACTTCTTTTTCATCCCACGGATCTCCATAGGGATTGCCAAACGCCATCGAAAGATAAACGACCAGGCCGACCTTTGCATCGTCAGCTTGTGTCTGGATTGTCTCTAGCACCGCAAGATTTTCCTCCGGAGATTGGTTTTGATTCCGGCGCAAAAAGGTGGGCGAAACCGAGCACGGATATCCGATGGTTGTGACGCGTTTTGTGACAACGGCCCGATCTGCGCCTCTCTCGTTGACGACGATCCCGATGATTTCTGTGTCGCCAGGTATTTCGAGTTCAGCAACAACCAACTCACTATCAACCATTTGCGGGATTGCCTTGGGCGAGACAAAGCTGACGGCGTCAATATGTTTAAAGCCCGCCTGGATGAGGTCCCTCAAGTAATCGACCTTCAGTTGAGTCGGGATTTGCCGCGGCAAACCTTGCCAGGCATCGCGTGGACATTCGATTAACTTAACCGGTTCGTTCGCCATCATCGGAATCTTTGGTAACGGTTCAAAGGAATGACGAAATCGCAAATCGCCGAGGTCTTGCAGGAAATCGCCACCCTGCTTGAGCTGAAGGATGAAAACCCGTTCAAGATTCGAGCTTACGCCAACGCGGCTCGCTCGCTCGAAACTTTTGGCGGAAATTTGTCCGACCTTCAGGATGAAGAGGCGCTGGGGAAAATTCCGGGCATCGGCAAAGCGATCGCCGCCAAGGTCAAGGAACTCGCCGGCACTGGAAAACTGAAATACCTGGAAGAACTGCGGGGCGAATTTCCCGCCGCGATCCTCGAATTATTTTCAATTTCCGGACTCGGCGCGAAAAAGATCAAAGCGCTTTACGAGCAGCTCCACATCAGTTCAATCGAGCAACTGCGTAAAGCCTGCGAGTCAGGCAAAGTCGCCGAACTTCCCGGGTTTGGAGAAGCAACTCAGACCAAGATTTGCGCAGCGATCGAGCAGCGGGCGAAGCATTCGGGCTATTTCCAATTCGGGCAGATCGCAGCGGAGACCGAGAGTCTTCGGCAAAATCTCGCGGCCCACCCCGACACGCTTCAAGTCGATGTGGCTGGAAGTTACCGGCGCCGCCGGGAAATTGTCCGCGATGTTGATTTTGTGGTCGCGACCAGGAAACCCGCCGCGATCACCGAATGGTTTATCAAGCATTCATTGGTCGAATCGATCATTGCCCGGGGCCCGACCAAGACGAGCGTGCGGCTGCGTTCTGGAATTCAATGCGATCTTCGAGTTGTCAGCGCTGCCGAATATCCGTTCGCCCTCAATTATTTTACCGGCAGCAAGGAGCACAACATCGAGATGCGCAGCCGGGCGCTCCAGCGCGGCTGGACGCTGAACGAATATCGTCTGGCGAAATTGCCGCCTGATCCAAAGGTCCGAGCCGGACGGGCAAAGAAAAAGGCGGCGGCAAGGATTCCAGCAGTTCGGGAGGAATCGGATTTGTATCGCGCGCTCGGTCTCGATTTTGTTCCGCCGGAGTTGCGCGAAAATTGCGGTGAATTCGAAGCGGCGGAAGACCATTCTTTGCCGAAATTGCTCGAGAAGGAAAATATCCGCGGGACATTTCACTGTCACACGGTTGCGAGTGACGGCCACAATACTCTGGAGGAAATGGCGAATGCGGCCCAGGAATTGGGTCTCGAGTACCTGGGTATTGCCGAACACAGCAAGAGCTCGATTCAGGCGCACGGGATCGATGCGGCAAAGCTGCGCGAACAGATCGCAACAATTCGGACGTTAAACAACAAATTCAACGGCTTTCGATTATTCGCCGGTGTCGAGTGCGACATTCTGCGGGACGGCAAACTCGATTTCGAAGACGACATTTTGTCGGAACTGGATTTCGTCGTAGCCTCGGTTCATTCGGTTTTCAATTTGTCCGAGTCCGAAATGACCAAGCGCGTCATTCGGGCGATGGAAAATCCGTTCGTCACCATTCTCGCGCATCCGACCGGCCGGCTCCTATTGAAACGCGAGCCCTATTCGATTGATATTCCCGCGGTGTTAGAAACGGCAGCGTCGACTGGCACCTGGGTCGAGCTGAATGCCGCTCCAAAACGACTTGATCTCGATTGGCGCTGGTGGCCGCTCGCCAAAAATAAAGGGGTCAAATGCGTAATCGATCCTGACGCCCATCGGACCGAACGATTACAGGACCTGTGGTTCGGGGTTGGTATTGCCCGAAAAGGTTGGTTGACCAAAGCCGACGTAATGAATTGTCTGCCAGTCGACGAAATCGCGAGGGCCCTTAAGGCAAAACGAAACCGGAAAAGTTAAGCCGTTTCGCGTTGCGGCATAAACATTGTCAAACATTTGCACGCGCCTCCGGCTTTAAGGAATTCAGTCATCGGAAGCTCATGACATTTGTAGCCGCGTTGGGTGAGAGTAGAGACAAGCTTCGGCGCGGCGTCGGGTAAAACGAGGTCGCGGTCGAGCGGAATGGCATTGCAACAAAAGTGCATCGACTCCTCCGGCGCGACCTCAATCAAATCCGACACGTGTTCTCGAATGGCGTGCTGCCCGTACTCATCGAACGCCGCGGGAAACCAAATGTCTGCGCCGTCCGGGAGCGGGCAGTAGCAGGTGTCGAGGTGATAAAAGCGTGGATTGACCAACTCGACCGAGACCACGAGACATTCAAGCATCTCTGCCACCGCGCGGTGCGATTTGATATCGGAACGAAACTTGTAACCGCAGAACAACACGTCGCCGGCAAACAGCGCGTCGCCTTCGCCTTCGAAGTAATAATCGCTTGGCAACCAGGCGATTTGGTAGCCGCGTTTTTCCATCCAACGTGCGAAATGAGGCGCCTCGCCTGCGCGCTCTTTGTGGCGAAAATTACTGGGAATAAACTGCCGGCCGACCGCGAGTCCGGCGTTGGCGGTGAAGACCATGTCCGGCAGCTTTGGTTGAGGTGCGATCAATTCGATTTTGCAGTCGAGCTTCGACAGAGTCGCGCGCAGGCCGGACCACTGTTTTTTGGCCGTGGCTGCATCCGCGCCGCGCGCCCGGCTCATCCACGGATTGATTTCGTATTCAATGCCGTAGAAGTCGGGCGGACAAAGCAACAATTCGCGCATAGGTTCGAAGATTACTTGTCCCCAGGCCGAGGACGTTTTACTTCGGCCCCTTGTTCTCGCAGCCGTTGAATCAACTCGTCCAAATCAGCTTTGGTCGGCGCGGTAATCTCGATCCGGGCAAGGCTTGGATCGATCCGCTTCTGGCCGATTTTGAATTCGACGATGTTAAAGGTAGCGCCGCGGGTCACGATCTGGTCGAGCACTTTGGGCAAAGTGAGCGAATCGATAATATGACCACGCAGCTCGATGATATCGGAGACCATCGTTAAAATTTAGCCGATGAACCTGCCCTCCGCCAATTGCGCCGGAACGTTGCCGGATCGACAATCCAGGCAGAATCATATGAAAAAGCCGAACGTGCGCGGACCCTCGCCGACTCGAAAGTCCCACTTGTCGCTGAAGGACAAGCTGAATCGCAAATCCAAGCCGCGGCCGCCATTGCCGTCCTTTGGGCCACATCCAACGGGCGGTACCGCCAACGATCGTAAATCGCATGCGACGAAACAATAACCTGGCCGGATTAGCGGAAAAGATCGCCCGACGGCTCGCAACGAAGTCGGAAGTTTACATTATTCATCCGGCTGAGCTTCGAGCGCTGCGTTCCGTTACCGATGAAGAATTACGCTCGTTAGCCGCCAGGAATGGGTGGCGTGTGGTGCGCCGGCTCGGCGGCAAACAAATCGAGTTTTATAATGACGCCGGGGCTAGACCGCCGGCGGCGCCTGGTACGGCTTCTCCTCGTTAGCGCCCTTAGCAGAACAACATTTTAGCGGGCGGAGCCGCTAACGGTTGACTGCCACAGACTAAGGCCCTCGATGCGGCGGCGTGGGCGTTGGAGTCGGAGTAGGCGTGGGGCTTGGTCCGACGGTTGCCGTAGGTGTTGGGGTAGGACTCGGGGTGGGAGTTGGAGTTGGAGTAGGGCTAGCTACTGGGGTCGCTGTTGGTGTTGGCGTAGGGCTGGCTACCGGCGTCGCCGTAGGAGTAGGAGTAGGCGTAGGGCTCGGAACCACAGTAGGTGTTGGTGTGGGGGTCGGCGTCGGAGTTGGGCTAGGCGCTACAGTTGCGGTGGGTGTTGGAGTCGGAGTAGGAGTTGGGCTAGGCACAACTGTTGGAGTAGGCGTAGGGCTCGGGCCGCAACCACCTCTACCGCAAGGCGTCGGAGTAGGAGTCGGACTCGGAGCAATTGTTGCCGTTGGTGTCGGCGTCGGAGTCGGAGTAGGTGTGGGCGTCGGGCTCGCGATCGGCGTGGGGGTTGGAGTCGGGCTGGCTACCGGGGTCGCTGTTGGCGTAGAAGTAGGAGTTGGCGTGGGGCTAACTATCGGGGTCGATGTCGGGGTGGGTGTTGGCGTGGGACTGGCGATTGGAGTTGCGGTTGGTGTGGGGGTCGGAGTGGGGCTGGCTAATGGCGTGGGGGTAGGAGTCGGTGTCGGCGTTGGGCTAGGCGCTACAGTTGCGGTGGGTGTTGGAGTCGGAGTAGGAGTTGGGCTAGGCACAACTGTTGGAGTTGGTGTAGGGCTCGGGCCACAGCCACCTCTACCGCAAGGCGTGGGAGTAGGGGTCGGACTCGGAGCGATTGTTGCCGTTGGTGTGGGAGTAGGTGTTGGCGTCGGGGTAGGAGTAGGAGTAGGCGTGGGAGTCGGAGTAGGGCTCGGCGCGACTGTGGGAGTTGGGGTTGGGCTCGGTGCCGCAGTTGGAGTCGGAGTCGGACTCGGCGCAATTGTTGCAGTTGGCGTGGGGGTAGGAGTGGATGTAGGAGTAGGAGTAGGGGTTGAGGTCGGAGTTGGGGTTGGGCTCGGTGCTGCAGTTGCCGTCGGTGTGGGTGTAGGTGTCGGGCTCGGCACAACTGTTGGCGTTGGCGTTGGGGTTGGGCTCGGCCCGCAACCATTTCTGCCGCACGGTGTCGGTGTCGGAGTTGGACTTGCCGTCGGTGACGGAGTTGGGGTCGGCGTGGGGGTGGGGGTTGGAGTCGGAGTCGGACTAGGAGTGACTCCACCAGTAACAGTCAGGATTCCGGTGCCAGTCGCCGATTGACCGTCCGGATTAGTGATCGTGACATTTTGCGGTCCGTTTGTTGCGCCATTTGTATTGAGATTGAGCGTTACGTGTGTCGGATCTGTGTAGGTGACCGAGTTGACGGCAATGTTGCCACTGACACTTGCATGGATCCGACTCGCAAAGCCTGCGCCTGGGTCGAAAAATCCTGAGCCCGAAGACGAGGTCCCAGTAACGTTCACATTTGCTGATGTCTGCCCAGCGGCAACGGTTCCGGCCGAGCTTGGTTGAGCCGGTGGAGGCGCCAACAGTTTAGCAACTTCAACGCCGTAGGTATTGCCGCCGTCGCACCATTCCTGCACCGACCACATCGTCATGTCGTCGTTCGGATCGACACTGGTGAAGGAATAATCTCCCCATCGGTGCGGGGTATTGTTGTCCGCTGGACTGTAGGTATCGGAGCTCGAAGTAAAGATGTTCGGGGCATCGACCGAGCCGAGCGGATCATTTACCAGGCGACCGGTCGTCGCCGCGTTTGCGTGGAAATTCGCGCCAGCCGCGCTAAAACCCATGGCGGCATGTCCTTGACCTGAAACAACAACGGACGGAATCCAATACCAGTTGGCCCCTGCCGCCACTGAGAATGGATCGAAAATTGTGCCGGATTGATTGACCGTCGGTGTTCCAGTGCCGACCGGGACGACCAGTTCATACCAACGCGCGGCATCGCGATCCTCGCTTCCGGAAGAGACTCCGGTCGAGTCGACGGCGATGTTGTGTGCCGTCCACAAATGGCCATTGCGAATATGCGCGGCAAAAAGTCGATCATCGAGCGCGTCCAGGTTGGTCGAGGTAGGGCAGTTGAAGCCGCTGCAAGCTGAGGGGACGTCAAGCGGAAGGGCGGTGGCTTCAACTGTGATGGGAATGTTGGCCGAGATGCTCGGCGTGCCGCCCGGATTACTGATGCGGCGCATCACCAACTCGCCGAAAGCGCTGTCGCTCACGCCAATGATATAACCTTCAGTCGCGCTTGGGTCGTAGTTGTCTACTCCGCGCGGACTGTCCGGACCGTCGGCGCCAGTACCTGTCGTGATCAAACCCCGAAATGCGGTCACGACGATTGGTCCGCTGCCCATGACGGAACTTTTCTGGACGACGAAAGCTGACGTCGTCACGAAGCAGAAGTTGTTCGCCTGCGTCGGATCACAATTCGCGGTGAACATGTTGCCGCCGATGTAAAGAGCATTGGCATCGACACCGAGGGAGTCGTAGTCCAGGAACTCGCCCGTATCGCCGCCGCCGACGGTGTTCTGTTGGAAAAAGAAGAACGTCCAATTTGTGGCGGCGCTGATAACTCCATTGCTCGCCGCGTCTGACACGGCAATCAGAACACGGTTCGGCATATCTCCGATGCTATTAGGGGCGCTGCTCGGAATATCGATTATCTGCAGGAACCACCGTTTCGTTAGCCGGTCGTAGCGAATCTGCGGATCGCTGGTGAAATTAACCTGACTACCGGATACCGGGGTCATTACCGACGAGAAGAAGACGTCCGGGTCGGTATTGAGAACGCCGTCCGCAAGCCCCGTCGCTTTGCTGAAACTGCGCAACCGCCCGTTGACGAAAATAACGAATTGCGATGGGCCGGCCATCCCCATTGAATCCGGAGGAAACGCGCCCGTGTCTTGCGGCCCGGTAACGCCGTCCCATTGCAAGCCGATGGTTTGCGAGAAATTTGGACTCGTGATATCGCCGGGCGCGAAGGTCGAACTTTTCTTTGCTGCACCAGGAGCAATTTGTGGATCAAACCGGGCAGCCGGATTCTGCGGACGCTGCTTGCGGCCGGGAATTTCAAACTCGCGTTTGGTGAAAATGTCTTTGCGCGGTCCCGCTGCCGCCTGGTCAGCCATGATGTCGGCAGTATTGCGACTTATGCCTTTTTGACCGGCCTCGGGTTTGCCGAGGGTGTAGGTGCTGAGGCCGCTCGGAGGCTGACCAAATCCGACAACACCGAGAATGACGGTTGCGGCGACCAGCGCCGGGGCGAAAAGGCGCCGTGTGAGCAGAGCGTTCGGGAGGGACATAGGCTACAGGGTGAGTTTCAAAAAAAACAGCTTAATTGAAGGCCGAATCAGGGAATGACAGGGCCGTGACTATCTCCGCCGCTTAACCCGACGCAAGCGGAATTATTCGGCTAAACCTTGTCTGGTGGCTCAACCTGGTTTGAAAAGAACGCGGTCAACGGACTGGTCGCAGCGGCCGTCCGCAATTTGTCGGCAAGTCCGATTTCGTGCGCTTCACGGCCGGCCTCGATTGCTTTCTTGAAGGCGCGGGCCATGCGGATCGGATCCCCCGCAATTGCGATTGCGGTGTTCACCAAAACTGCGTCGGCGCCCATTTCCATCGCTTCCGCCGCCTGACTTGGCGCGCCGAGGCCGGCATCAACTACCACGGGCACTGTGGCTTGCTCGATGATGATTTCGATTTGCGGGCGGGTTTCGATTCCACGGTTGCTTCCAATGGGCGAACCAAGCGGCATCACGGTTGCGGTGCCGACGTCTTGCAAACGTTTCGCGAGGACCGGGTCTGCGTTTATGTAGGGCAGCACGGTAAATCCTTCCTTCACCAAAATTTGAGCTGCCGCCAGCGTCTCGACCGGATCAGGCAGGAGATAGCGCGGATCGGGATGGATCTCGAGTTTGATCCAGGTCGGCAAACCGGCGCTTGCCGCGAGCCGCGCGAGACGAACCGCTTCGTCGGAATTCCTGGCGCCGCTGGTGTTTGGCAGAAGCAGAAATTGTTTCGGATCGACAAAATCCAGGATGTTCGCGAAAGGATCGTGCTTGCCGGAAAGATCAGCCCGTCGCAAAGCGACGGTGACAATTTCTGTTCCGCTCGCGGCCAATGCGTCCCGCATCAATTCGTTTGAAGCGAACTTTCCGGTTCCCACGAGGAGCCGCGAAGCGAACTCGCGGTCGGCGATTTTCAGTTTGGAAGGTTTGTCCGCCATTGCCTAAATAATAGACGAAGTGGCACGCGCTTCCAGCCCGTGATTCTTACGACATCGGCAGGATGCCGATGCCACTTTCAGCTGTACGAATCCAATTTGTTCGATCACTTTTGGGTATGACCAAATTCGATTTGCGGTTGGAGGATTGTGTCCGCGGCATGGCCGGGCTTCGCGCAAGGACTGTCGATCTGGTCGTCACGTCGCCGCCGTACAATCTCGGCATTCAATACGGCAAGTATTCCGACCGCGAAGACCGGCTGTCTTATCTAAAGTGGTCCGCGGCATGGGCCCAGCAGGTCCGACGCGTTCTCAAGACGGATGGCTCGTTTTTTCTCAACATTGGCGCCGCGCCGTCAAATCCGATGTTGCCACACGAAATCGTGTTTCAACTCCGCGACTTTTTCGTTCTTCAAAACACGATTCATTGGATCAAATCGATCGCGATCGACGATCGGACCTTTGGCCATTTCAAACCAATCAGTTCGAAAAGATTTTTGAATGACTGCCACGAATACATTTTTCATTTCACAAAAACGGGCCGGGTCGAAATCGATCGGCTGGCCATCGGCGTACCGTACCAGGACAAAAGCAATATCGCGCGGTGGGGCCACACTGGCGGAAGTGACAAACGCTGCCGCGGCAACACCTGGTTCATCCCCTACCAGACAATCCAAAGCCGCGAAAAGGAGCGACCGCATCCGGCAACGTTTCCGGTCCAGCTCGCGGAATGGTGCATCAAATTACAGGGCGTCTCCCGCGCGCGCTCTATGCTCGATCCATTCCTGGGAATCGGAAACTCGGCGGTGGCTGCGAAAGACTGCGGGTTGAGAAAGTTCGCCGGATTCGAGATCGATGAAACGTATCTCGCGGAAGCGAAACGGCGGCTTGGACTAAAATAATTCGTCCTCTGATTTCGCCGGCCCGCCTCCGAGCTCAAATTTTTGGAGTGAAGCAACCAGATTCCCCGGCAGCGGCCAAACTCGCTCGAAAATCCGGGGTCCAAGCGGTTTGGCCGTGGTGTATCCGGCGGCAAACATTTCCAGTCGGGCATCAAGGTTGTCGATGTAATGCAACGTCATCGCTTCCGGTGTTCGCGGTTCGACTGGCGATCCGAAACTCTTTTCGCCGTGATGCGAAGCCACCAAATGCAACAGGTGAATCCGAACATCTTCCGATGGCGGCGAGATGTTTCTCCACGACTCGGAATTCTCGGAATTCAATTTCCGCCATAATGCGTTCACCACTTCAATCCCGATCGAAATGTGGCCCACCAGCTCCCCGAGTTCGTCGTAGCCCATGACGAATCCATTTTCCGGAAGGGCGTTCTCCCACAGCTTCCCGCAGTCGTGAAATAAAATCCCGGCAATCAGCAGATCGAGATTGAGCGGCGGATAGAGCGGGGCGAACGCGATCGCGCTGCGCATCATTTGGGCGGTGTGTTCCACCAGGCCGCCGCGCCGGGCGTGATGATATTTTCGCGCGGCCGCGGTCCGTCTGAACCGGTCGCCAAATTCCTTTACGAACGCATCACAAAGTGCGCGCAAACGCGGGTCGCCAATCTTCGCGATCGCGTCGTTAATGAACTTCCAGTCGGTTTCTTGTTTGGCGCGAAGCTCCGGCGGGCCCTGAAGCAATTCGTTTTTTTCCTGCGGGGTCAGCGGACGGACGGTCCATTTTTGCGCCTCGAGCCCGAATTGAGAATGCGAGCTGAATTCGCCGGTGAGCTCTATGAAACTTTCGTTGGTCAGAGAGCTGCACGCTTTATACGCTGGATGATCACTCCAAACCCGTAGCGTCATTCGATCACACGCGTCCGCCAGACTCAGCTCACAGTAAGGTTTTTGCTCTCGCGTGAGTTTCGGCGCCGCTGATTCAACCTGCACGTGAGTGCGCGCCGTGACCGGGCTGCCGCTGGAACGGGACGCAGCCCGGCGAATTTCGGTCAGCGTCATCAATTGCATGTCGGCTTCAGCTCTTCCGCTTCCTCTTCGTCTTAGCGTTCCTTTAATCCGCCGCCACAATTGCTCCGCAGGCAATCCGCGCGCCGGAATTTCCCGACGGATCGGTCTTCAAATCGTCTTCCTTTTCATGGACGACGACGGACTTCCCGATGATCGAATCGGTTCCGCTTAAACTGAGTTTGCCTTTCCAATCGACGTGCGCCGTCCCGGAGGCGTCGGCCGTGATGTTGCCAAGATCACCCGCGTGGTGATCGGCTGTGGTCGGTCCGCCATGGTGTTTTTGGGTGGGATTAAAATGCGCTCCGGCCGAGGCTGCATCCGGGGCCGAGCAATCACCCTTCTCGTGAATGTGAAAGCCGTGTTTGCCCGGTGCGAGATTGTGGATGTCGGCCACGACTTGCACTTCGTCGCCCACTTTAGTGAATGTCACGGTGCCGGTTACTTTGCTGCCCGACTTCGACTCCAGCTGTGCCGTCGCCTTGCTCACTTCCTGAGCCCGCGCGAAACAAACAAGCGCGCAAAACAGTGTTACCGATAGGATCG
Organism: Chthoniobacterales bacterium; assembly: GCA_025934755.1. Lineage (GTDB taxonomy): Bacteria > Verrucomicrobiota > Verrucomicrobiia > Chthoniobacterales > UBA10450 > AV40. Next base: position 18,708 of record JAICWQ010000001.1, read on the forward strand.
TTTTCATATCACAAGCGTAGGTCCGGTCGTGAAAAAATAAACCCTCACTCGAGGAGACGTTGCTCGATTCCGGCGTAGGCATCCACTCGGCGGTCCCGCAGAAACGGCCAGTGGGTGCGATGCTCGTTGACTCGCGCCCAATCGATTTCGCCGAGCACGATTTCCTCCTTGTCGACCGAAGCTTTGGCGATGATCTCCCCGTCGGGCCCGCAAATGAAACTTTGTCCCCAGAATTCAATACCGTCGCCGCCGGCCGGCGCTTCGTGGCCAACCCGGTTCGCGGCCGCGACGTAGCAGCCATTGGCAATGGCGTGACTGCGCTGGATCGTTTCCCAGGCATTGTGTTGGGCAGCGCCGAATTCCTTCTTCTCGCTCGGATGCCAGCCGATAGCCGTTGGATAAAAAATAATCTCCGCCCCCCGCAATGCTGTAAGTCTGGCCGCTTCCGGATACCATTGGTCCCAGCAAACGCAGACCCCGATTTTTCCGCGCTGCGTTTCCCAGGCCTGAAAACCGAGGTCGCCCGGAGTGAAATAAAACTTCTCGTGATAAAGCGGATCGTCCGGAATGTGCATCTTGCGATACTTGCCGAGAAGTTTTCCATCAACGTCGATGATCGCAGCGGTATTGTGATACACGCCGGCGCGGCGTTTCTCGAACAGCGATGCTACGATTGCTACCCCAAGCCCTTTCGCCAAGGCGGCGAGCGCAGCTGTCGATTTACCGGGAATCTCTTCGGCGAGTTCGAAGTTTTTATGGTCTTCGGTCTGGCAAAAGTATTGCGACTGAAAAAGTTCGGGAAGGCAAACGATGGCCGCCCCTTTCTTCGCCGCGTCGCGAACGAAATCGACGGCCCGCGAGAAATTCCTCTCGGTGACCGGCCCGCACTTCATCTGTACCAGCGCGACTTTGGTCTTTGCGCTCGCTTCCGTCATCTCGTTAACACGGGCTTTAGCCCGGTGTGCGCATCAACGCAACCAAGTAAGCCGTTTAAACGGCTTTGCAGTGACTCGTGTTCAGATACCTGGCTTTAACCAGGTGATAATAAGAATTATTTCACCGAATCCGCGGGCACAATGTCGATCTTCTCGACCGTGATGCGTTTGGTGGGCTTGCTCATTTCCCCCATGCTATTCCGCGTGACCGGCGTGTTCCCGATTTTGTCCAGCACGTCATCGCCTTTAATCAGTTTGCCGAACGTCGTGTATTGGTGATCGAGCCTTGTGACCGGCGCGAGGCAGATAAAAAATTGTGATCCGGCAGAATCGGGATCCGGCTCCCGCGCCATTGAAATGACACCGCGCTCGTGTGAATGATCGTTGAACTCGGCTTTGATTTTGTAGCCAGGTCCTCCCGCGCCATAAGATTCCTCTTTGGCAGGATCTTTCGAGTTAGGATCGCCACCCTGGATCATGAATCCTTTTACGATTCGGTGAAAAGTGGTTCCGTTGTAAAACCCCTGCTTTGCCAGCTTCTTGAAATTCTCGATCGTGTTCGGCGCGGCATCTGTCCAAAACTGCACCACCATGTCGCCTTCGCTCGTTTTAATTACGGCAACTTCATTCTTTGCAGCGACGGGTGAAGGCTCGGCCGATTGCGCCGCGGCAACTACAGCTAGGATGGAAGCCCCCAGGACCGAACAAATCCGAAATCCGGATATCGAAGTCCGAAACAAATCCGAAAGGGAAAAGCTCAGGACAGCCTTCGGCCCAGGGCATTTGAATTTTGAATTTGGATATTGTTTCGGATTTCGAATTTGGGATTTCGAATTTGTTTCTCTATTCATGATGATATTCCTGCAGGCTTTTCACTTGCAGCTTGGCTTTTTGCAATGATCGAATGCCATTCGCGCTCGCCTGGGCCGCGCGCACCGTCGTCATGATTGGAATTTTCGCGGCGAGGGCGGCGTTACGAATCATTACCTCGTGCTCGCGCGGAATCTTTCCACTCGGCGTGTTGATGATGAAATTGATGTCGCCGTTTTTCACCCGGTCGAGCACATTCGGCCGCCCTTCGTGAAGTTTGAACACTTTTTTCACCTTAATCTTCGCCGCCGCAAGCGCATCGGCCGTTCCGCTGGTGGCGATGATTCCGAATCCAAGTTTCAGAAATTCCCGGGCCAGCGGAATAATCGATTCTTTGTCGGTGTCTTTTACGCTGATGAACAGGTTGCCCTTCTTTGGCAAGGGCGGGGGCGCGGCCATTTGTGATTTTGCGAAAGCAAGCCCCAGATCGACGTCCATGCCCATCACCTCACCGGTCGATTTCATCTCCGGACCGAGCGAAATATCGGTGCCCTGATAACGAAGAAATGGAAAGACAGCTTCTTTCACCGAGAAATGCTTCGGCACGATTTCACTGGTGAATCCGAGCTCGCGCAATTTTTTCCCCGCCATCACCTTGGCTGCCAGTTTCGCCAGCGGAACGCCGATCGCCTTGCTCACAAACGGGACGGTGCGGGACGCCCGCGGATTCACTTCGAGCACGTAAACATCGTCGCCTTTGACCGCGAACTGTACATTCATCAAGCCGCGCACGTTCAGTTCGCGCGCCATCGCTTTTGTTGCGGACGAGATTTCGTCGAGGACGCCTTGTGACAGAGAGAATGTCGGGATCACGCACGCGCTGTCACCGCTGTGAATGCCGGCTTCCTCGATGTGTTCCATGATTGCGCCGATCACGGTGGTTTCGCCGTCAGAAATGCAATCGACGTCGACTTCGACCGCGTCTTCCAAAAAACGGTCGACCAGGACGGGACGGTCTGGCGTCACCTCGATCGCGTTGGCCATATAACGGCGAAGGTCCGGCTCGTTGTAAACCAGTTCCATCGCGCGTCCACCCAGGACAAATGACGGCCTAACGAGCACGGGATAGCCGATTTTGTTCGCGATTCCAACCGCTTCGTCGGTGCTGACCGCAGATCCGCTTGGAGTCTGGCGCAGCCCCAGTTTGTCCAGCATCGCCGCGAACAACTTTCGATCTTCCGCCGTCTCGATGCTTTCCGGTTGAGTGCCGAAAATCGGGACGCCCGCGGCCTTCAACCCGTTGGCCAGATTCAGCGGCGTCTGGCCTCCAAACTGCACCACCACACCGTCGGGCTTCTCCTGCTCATATATATTAAGTACGTCCTCGAGGGTGAGCGGTTCGAAGTAGAGCTTGTCGCTGGTGTCGTAATCGGTCGACACCGTTTCCGGGTTCGAGTTCACCATGATGGTTTCGAAACCGAGCTCGCGCAGGGCGAAGGCAGCGTGGACACAGCAGTAGTCAAATTCGATCCCCTGCCCGATTCGGTTCGGGCCGCCGCCCAGAATCATTACTTTAGGCTTTCCGCTTTCGCGCCGCTCGTTCTCGTCTCCGTAAGTCGAATAATAATACGGTGTGTAGGCCTCGAACTCGGCCGCGCAGGTGTCCACCAGTCGATAAGTCGGCGTCACATTTTCGGCGATCCGCTTTGCCCGCACTTGTATTTCGTCGGCCCCGTCGGCCATCGCGAGTTGGCGGTCTGAAAATCCGAGCTTCTTTGCATGTAGCAATTGAGTCCGGGTAGCATCTCCGCCGGGATGCTGGAAGCCTGATTTCCGGTCGCCCGAGACAGGCGCCCTACCCAGATTCTTACTTTCTTGGACGATTTGTTGGATGTTTCGTAAGAACCACTTGTCTATCTTGGTCAGCTCGAAGACTTCTTCGATCGACGCGCCTTTGGCGAACGCCTGACCGATGTAGAAAACGCGTTCGGCATTCGGAATTGCCAGCTTTAGCCGCAGCGTTTCAAGGTCGACTTCCTTGTCCGCTCCATCGCCAATCAACCCGAACCGTTTGATCTCGAGCGAACGCAACGCTTTTTGCAACGCTTCCTTGAACGTTCGGCCAATTGCCATCGCTTCGCCGACACTTTTCATCTGGGTGGTCAGCGTCTGATCGGCCTGCGGAAATTTTTCGAAGGTGAACCGCGGTACTTTTACGACGCAATAGTCAATGGTCGGTTCGAAACACGCCGGCGTTTCGCGAGTGATATCGTTTTTGATCTCGTCCAAGGTGTAACCCACCGCCAGCTTGGCCGCGATCTTCGCAATCGGAAATCCCGTCGCCTTGCTTGCGAGCGCGCTCGAACGCGATACCCGCGGATTCATCTCGATGACCACCATGCGCCCTGTATCCGGATGGACCGCGAACTGGATGTTGGACCCGCCGGTCTCAACCCCGATCTCGCGAATGACCGCGAACGAAGCGTCCCGCATCATTTGATATTCCTTGTCGGTCAGTGTCTGGACCGGCGCGACCGTGATCGAATCACCGGTATGCACGCCCATTGGGTCGAAATTTTCGATGGAGCAGACGACCACACAGTTGTCCATCCGGTCGCGCATGACTTCCATCTCGAACTCTTTCCAACCGACTAGCGACTCTTCGATCAACACCTCGTTGACCGGCGACATGGCGAGTCCGCGCCCGGCAATCTCGCTTAGATCATCCGGGTTGTAAGCGATGCCGCCGCCACTGCCGCCTAAGGTGAACGCCGGTCGAATGATCAGCGGGAAACTCCCGATTTCTTTTGAAATCTTGTGCGCGTCGGCGACGGAGTGCGCGATGCCCGAACGCGGAACATCGAGCCCAATCCGCAACATCGCCTCCTTGAACAGTTGTCGATCTTCGCCTTTTGCGATCGCCTTTGCGTTGGCGCCAATCAATTTCACTTTGTGACGGGCAAGCGCGCCGTTGCGATAAAGTTCCATCGCCGCATTCAATGCGGTCTGGCCGCCCATTGTCGGCAGGATTGCATCTGGTTTTTCCCGGTCGATGATGGCCTCGATGACCTCGGGCGTGATCGGCTCTATATAAGTACGGTCGGCAAACTCCGGGTCGGTCATGATCGTCGCCGGGTTCGAATTCACGAGGATGACCCGATAACCTTCTTCGCGGAGGGCTTTGCAGGCCTGGACTCCGGAATAATCAAATTCGCAGCCCTGCCCGATCACGATTGGACCGGAGCCGATCAGGAGAATTTTCGTTAGATCTTTGTTCCGCGGCATCTGCGCAGCGCGCAGAATAGACGAATTCGGGAGAACTTCACGCGCGAACTATTTCGCCTGATATTTCGGGGTCTTCGCCTGTTTCCGCACCGCGGCGAAAAGCTTGCTGATTCCGGTCTCGCTCATGGTGTTGGCAATGAACTGCGGCACCATGACGCCGCTGTCGGTAAAAACGTAATAGGTTGCTTTCGTCTTGTTCGGGCCGGCCGGCTCCAGCAACCAGGAACCACTCACGAGTTTCAACCGAAATACGCCCTCCTGCTCGGGCGGGCCTTCCTCGTTCGCTTGTTCCCAGCGATTGGAATAGGCCAGGCCATTTTCCTCCGGCCAGGATTTTTTCTCGATCCGAAGCGTATAATCGCGATCGCTCACGATTTTCGGCGAAAGTCGCTGGTAGGTGATGATTGAATTCTTTTCCTGTTTAATCACCCGGCACTCTTTCGTGTAGGGCATGAAGCTTGGATATGATTCGACGTCATCGATCACGTTATGAACGGTTTGACTCGATCCATCGATTTCACCGACGGCTTTGAACTCGTTGAGGCGCGACCCGGGATGGGGCCGGCTGTAAATTGCGATGCCGTTAGTCTGCTTAACCAGCTTCCAATCTTCTTTTTGCGCTGGCTCCGCGCTGGAAACGGCGAGCGCAATACACGCGATCGATACCGCTAGGAGAGCTCGTTTCATCCTGAGTCAGGTTTGACGCGAAAAACCGCCCTCGGATTCACGGACAATTCAATCCTTTACTTCTTCGACATTCCCAATTGAGCGAACAAAAACGAATATTCGTCCGCGAGCTGCTTGATCCGTTCGCTGAGCGCGGTGCCGATGCCATGCCCGGCGCTTGAGCTTGTTCGGAGGAGCACCGGATTCGCCGACTTGTTCGCTTCATCTAAACGGGCAACCATTTTACGCGAATGATACGGCGCGACTCGCCCGTCATTGGCGCCGGTCATAAATAGGATTGCCGGATATTTTGTTCCATCGACCACGTGATGGTAGGGAGAGTAGGCATAAAGGGCCTTGAATTGTTCGGGATCTTTCACGGTCCCGAACTCGGTGACATTGAACGCGCCGTTGGGCGCAAGCTCGACCCGCAGCATGTCGTAAATTCCGACAAACGAGACCACCGCCCGCATCAGCTCAGGGTGCTGAGTGATCATTGCGCCCATTAACAGGCCACCATTACTCCCGCCCAGCAGCGCCAGCTTGTCCGGTCGCGTCCACTTCTCTTTGACCAGGTATTCCGCGGAGGCGGCGAAGTCATCGAACACATTTTGTTTTTTGGTCAGGTTTCCGGCCTTGTGCCATTCCTCGCCGAACTCGCCGCCGCCACGAATGTTGGCCACCACATAAACGCCGCCGTGGTCGAACCAAATTCGGCGTGTAAAATCAAAATTTGGGGACATGCTGATTCCGTAGCCCCCGTAGCCGTAGAGCAGCGTTGGATTGTTTCCGTCGTGCCTGGTGCCTTTCTTGCGCACAATGTTGAGCGGGATTTTCGTTCCGTCCTTCGAGGTCGCGAGTTCACGCGTGACTTCGATGTCCGCGAATGAGACTGGTGATGTGTTTACGAGCGCGGTCTTCACCGGTGCCGTGGCCTCGGCAACTGGCCCATGATTTACTGAGTTCATCGGGGCGGACGCCGATGCCAGGTGAAACCAAGCCGCGGGCTCAGTGAAACTCACATCGCGAAACAGAAGGGAGTTATCTTCCAACGATTCCATTTCCGAGACCGCGGATATTTTTGGAATCGCGATTGTTTGGGCATTCTTGCCATCCAAATCAAACCGCCGGATTTGTGAGGGTCCGCCCAGCAAGTCTTGCACATACAATGCGTTTCCGGTTGGCTCGATTGACTGAATGACCGCATCGCTTTCGGGAATAATGATGGTCGCGCTTGTCAACGCGGGATTGTCCAAAGGCATTCGCAGAATTTTTCCGCGCGGCGCCTCTGCACGGGAAAGCAGATACAGCGCATTATCACGCCCAAGTCGCGCAGACTTAATTTGATCGCTGAACTGAGTCAGCTGTTTCCAGGTTCCGTCCGGTCCGAGCAAATAGTGAGAAAAGTCTCCGCCGTCGCCATTTGCGACCGTCGCCAGAATGAATTTTCCATCATGAGAGGTCTCCAGCTTGACCTCGGCAATTCGGGGAAACTCCTTCCCGATGGAATACGTGTCTTCGGTGTCGCCAGTTCCAAGCTTATGAAAATAAATCTGCTGATAAAAATTCAGATCAGTGTCCGCCTTTTCGCCCTTGCGGGGAAACCGCGTGTAGTAAATGCCGGTCCCATCTGCGTTCCAGGCTGCGCTTCCGCCCGCCGTTGGATATTGAACATGAGCAATGGAGTCAGGTAAGGCTTTGCCAGTCGCCGTTTCGTAAATGTGAAGGGTCCCGTCTTCACTGCCGCCCTGGGAGGTTGAAATGGCGACATATTTCCCGTCGCGCGACGGGACGAACCAATCGATCGTGGTCGTCCCCTTGGTATCGAGCGCGTTCGGGTCGAGCACGATCTTTTCCGACTTTAAATCGTCAGCCGAAGCAAGGGTCACGAGCATTGGTTGCTGCTTCGGCGGCTGAAATTTCATCGCGAACAAAGTCCCCGGCCGGGAAACGAGGCCGGAATAACTCGGCGAAGTCTTCGCGTACCACTCGCTTAATTGTTTCTCGACCGCCGCCCGGTCGGGCAATTTGTCGATGTAAGCTCGGGTTTTTTGATTTTGCGCGTCGGACCACGACTTAACCGCCGGATCGCTTTCGTTCTCCAGCCATTGATAATTATCTTCAACTTTGACGCCGTGATATTCGTCCGAGACGGGCTTTTTTGGAGTTTGCGGTTCGGCAGCTTTAATTTCTGCGAAGCCCGGGAACAAAAATGCGACCATGAGTAACCAGCGGTTCAATTGCATAAGGACGTTAGAATCTGCAGCTTGGGAGAGCGTTCAAGCATTTTTGACTTAGGTAGGGGCGATTGCCCCCAATCGCCCGCGGGCGGTTCGGTGAACCGCCGCCTGCCTATTTCAAGATCGAATCCGCCGGATACATCACGCCATTCTTGATCACGGTATCGATGTCCGACGCGTGCGCGATGTCGTCGACCGGATTCGATTTGAGGACTACGAGATCGGCGAAACATCCATTATCGAGCTTGCCGACGTGCGCGCCGATGTCGCCCCCGAAAAGTTTGGCCGCGTTTACGGTCGCGCATTGCAAGATCTCCATGTTCGTTAACCCGGCTTGTTTCATTAGCTGAAATTCACGAAACAATGCCGGTCCGTGAATTGTCCCGATATTTCCCGCATCGGTTCCCGCCGCGATGGTGACTCCGGCGTCTTCGAGCTTTTTCAAATTTGGCAGCGCGACTTCGTAGGTCTTGTCGATCCGGTCCATCGCAGCTTTCGGGTCAGCCAAAGCGGATTTGATCCGATCCGGCAATTTGTCCTGCGGGATTTTGGTTACGTCGAGTGACGCGATTACTTCCGGATTCCCCCACTTTTGTTCTTCCGGTGTGAGATTCAGTTGATGCGAAAACACCCGGCCGTAACGCTCGAACACCACCAGAGTCGGACACAAAATCGTCTGGCGATCTTTCAACAGCTTCACGAATGCGTCATCAACAGGCTTGTCGATCACGCTGTGCACAAGAATGTCAGCGCCTTCTTCCACCGCCGCTCGGGCAGTTTCCAGTTCGGTCGCATGCACCATAACGCGAACTTTGTGGGCGTGACTTTCTTCAATTGTCGCGCGTACGATCGGACGGAACGCGTCGACTGGATGATCCTTGTCGACGATGTACCAAATTTTTACGAAGTCGGGTTTTCGCTCGACCAGTTTGCGGACGAAATCGCGCGCCTGGTCCGGTGTGTCAACTTTTACGATCGGCGGATCGCCGAGATCGAGTTTTTCGCGTGAGACACTGGAGATGAGCGGTCCGGCGACGGCTACACGCGGCGCTTTGGCGGTGGCGTTCGCGTTTTGGCGGACTTCGAAATTCCACATTGGTCCGCCGTCGTCGACTACGCTGGTGATTCCGCACCGAATGTAGCGCGCGAACACGTCGTCGAGATGCGATTTGATCCACGCGACTTCGTCCTTGTAGGGACGAACACTGTTGAAATCCGCGCCGTCGGGGCGCGTGAACAAATCGGCCGATTGAAAAAAGTGGACGTGGGTGTCGATTAAGCCCGGAATGATGAACGTTCCGGCGCAATCAATCTGGCGTCCGAGCGATGCCGCATCCTGTTTCCCCATCGAAACGCGCTCGATTTTGTCCCCATTGATCACAATCGTCGCGTTCGGCATTACTTTGCCGTCGGCTGGATTAATAACCGTCGCGCGAACGAGCGATATTTTTTCGGCGTGCAGTGTGATTACGGCGATCATGAGAAGAGCAGCAATAAGTTTTTTCATATTCCAAAGCGTTGTAGAGGCGCTTGTCTCAAGCGCCTGTTTATGTAATTCGGTGCTTGAGAACAAGCACCGCTACAACTTAGTCATTTTTTTTAAGGTTTCGGTTCTTCGGCGATTTTCAGAGCAATTTTCCCGCGGGTGTGGTGCGTCTCTGCCTGCGCGTCCGCTTTCGTCGCGTCAGTCAATGGCAGGACTTGTGAAACGATCGGCTTGATCTTTCCCGCATCAATGAACTTGGTGATCTCCGCGAGCTCGACCGAATTCGGATGCGATGAGAGCGATGCTCCGCGAATTTCATGCTTCTTCAGCTCGGCCTCGTCGCAGCGCGAGATGATCGTCACCACGATTCCGCCCTTTTTCACCACGCCGTACGAACGCGCGAGCGTGTCGCGACCAACCGGATCGAGCACAAAATCGACATCATGCGCAACGTCTTCGAATTTTTGTTTCGTGTAATCGATCGCCACGTCGACGCCCAATTGCTTCAACAAATCCTGGTTCGCGGTAGATGCCGTCGCAATCACGCGCGCGCCGCGCGCTTTCGCGATTTGAATCGCGAAACTTCCAACTCCGCCCGAGCCGCCATGAATAAGCACGGTTTGTCCGCTTTGTAATTTTCCGAGCTCGAACGCTTGCCAGGCAGTCAGCGCCGCCAAAGGAACAGACGAGGCTTCGACGAAGTTAAGCGACTTCGGTTTGATCGCCGATTCGGTTTCGTTCGAGATGCAGTATTCAGCCCAACCGCCGCCCCACAGCAGATACGCGTAAACCGGATCGCCGACTTTAAGCTTCGTTACTTTCGCGCCGATCTTGACCACCACGCCGGCCATGTCGTAACCGGGAACCAGCGGCAGGTGGGTTCCGAATTCTTTGGCGTATTTCCCATTGAGAATGAGGGGATCCGCCGGATTCACCCCGCTCGCGATCACGCGAACGAGAATCTCGTTCGGTTTCGGCGCCGGGACGGGAATCTTTTCTACCTTTAAGACTTCCGGGCCGCCGTACTCGTGCGCGACGACCGCTTTCATTGTCTTCGGCACCGATTGCGCGTTCGCAATGAGCGCGTTCGTAGCGAGAACGAGTACAGCAATCCTTTTCATATCGAAAATGTTGTAGCGGTGCTTACGCTCCCGCTAGCTCGGCAAGAATTTTCCCTAGCTATAAATTGCCGCACAACGGCGGCCTTGTTCTCAAGCACCGAATTAATAAACAGGCGCTTGAAAACAAGCGCCTCTACAACTCCAATCGCGCTTGTCACGAGCTGCCTTCATCGGTGAAATCTGTGGATTCTCACTCTTTGGATTCCGGGACCGCTCGCTCGGCGGCTTTGAAACCGACTTTCGAATGGGTACCGTCGCAAAATGGTTTCTCGGTCGACGCGCCACAGCGGCAGAGCGCCATCCGCGGTTCGACTGGAAACTTGTTGCCGTCGCTGTCCATCAACTCGACTTCACCCTTCACGATGTAAGGACCATTCTTGATTGTCTCGATTGTTACCATGTGGCCAATCTACCTGATGTAGAGCGCGCTGAAAACGTTGTAGAGGCGGCTGTCTCAGCCGCCTATTTATAAATAGGCGCTTGAGACAAACGCCTCCACAACGTCAGTATTGAAGCAACATGAGAATTAGATTCTTCGTTCCGATATTTTTTCTCGCTGCAACAGCATTCGCTCAAACGGCCCAGAAACATCCGTTCACCTTTGAGGACATGATGAAACTCAAACGGGTGGATGAGCCGATGCCGTCGCCGGATGGAAAATGGGTCGTGTTCTCCGCGACCGATGTCGATCTTGAAGCGAACACGAAAATTTCGCATTTGTGGATCGTCCCGGCAGCCGGTGGGGAATCGAAACGATTGAATGAAACGGCGACCCACGAGGAGCGGCCGCGGTTTTCGCCGGATGGGAAGCGGTTGCTCTGGACTTCGAAAGCGACCGATCCGACGCAAATCTGGATGTGCGACTTTGATTCCGGGAGCGGAATGCTGATCGGCCAGCCTCATCAGGTAACGAGCCTGTCAACGGGCGCGGACGGCGCGATCTGGTCGCCCGATGGAAAGAACATCGTCTTCGTATCGGAAGTTTATCCAGATTGCAAAGATGACGGTTGCAACAAACAGCGGGACGAAGAGCTGAAGAAGAGCAAAGTAAAAGCGAAGATTTTCACGAAGCTGTTGTATCGCCACTGGAACGCCTTCACGGGTTTTAAACGGAGTCATTTGTTTGTGGTGAGTGCGGATGCGACAGCGCCGGCAGGGCGAGAATCTGTCGAGCCCAACACCTCTGGTTCCACGGTTCCGCAGAGCATCGCCCCACCAAGAAATGAACCAAGAGATCTCACCCCCGGCGATCACGATGTGCCGCCGTTTCATCTTGGCGGCCAGGACATGTATTCGATTTCGCCGGACGGCCAGGAGCTCGCTTACACCAGCAACATCGACGAAGTCGAAGCGACCAGCACCAACAACGAAATTTTTGTCGTGCCGATTACTGGCGATACACAAGCTTCGGTAGGGCGAGACTCCGTCGAGCCGAAGACAAATAGCGCAGCGGTTCCACAGAGTGTCGCCCTACCAAAGAAAGCGCCGCGCAAAATTTCCACCAGTCCCGGCGCCGACACCACTCCGCTCTATTCGCCGGACGGAAAATATCTCGTCTGGCGATCCCAAGCCCGCGCCGGGTTCGAATCCGACAAATGGCGGCTGATGCTACGGGATCGACAATCAGGAAAAATCCGGGAGTTAACCGAAAAATTCGCGGGATCAGTTGGCGGTTTGGCCTGGGGTGAGGATTCACAAACGATCTTTTTTACCGCCGAAGACCATGGCGAAAATCCGATTTATGGGTTTTCGCTATCTGACAACAAAGCCAGCGAAGTCATGCGATTGCATGGCGACGACCTGGCCCCCTCGAAAGATGGCAAGGCCGTATTTTTCACACGGATGTCGATCGCCGCACCTAACGAAATCGCGCGGTTCGATATCGAGGAATACAACAACGCATCCGGCCACGGCCAGGACGTGATCTATCCAAAGCCAGTGACGCACATGAACGACGCGCTATTGTCGCAGATCGATATGCAGCCGTTGGAGCCGTTCACGTTCAAAGGCGCGAACGATGAACAGGTCCAGGGGTTCATGGTGAAGCCTCCAGGGTTCGATCCGAACAGGAAATATCCTTTGAAGTTTTTGCTCCACGGCGGGCCGCAAGGGGCTTGGGGAGATTCGTGGACGTATCGCTGGAATGCGGAGTTGTTTGCGGCGATGGGAAATTATGTCGTGGTGATGATCAATTTTCACGGCTCGACCGGTTATGGGCAGAAGTTTACCGATTCGATCAGCGGCGACTGGGGCGGCAAACCGTACGTCGATCTGATGAAGGGACTCGATTACGTGGAGAAGACTTATCCCTTTATCGACAAGAGCCGCGAGGCCGCGCTCGGCGCGAGCTACGGGGGTTACATGGCGAACTGGCTGTTAGGCCATACCAATCGATTCAAATGCATTGTATCGCACGATGGGATGTTCAACGCCGAAGCGGCCTTCGGCACGACCGAAGAACTCTGGTTTCCGAATTGGGAATTCAAAGGCCCGCCATGGAAGAATCGCGAACTTTACCGGAAATTTTCGCCGCACGAGTACGCCGCGAATTTCAAAACGCCGACCCTGGTCGTGCACGGCCAACTCGATTACCGGCTCGATGTTTCGAACGGATTCGATCTGTTCACCACGCTGCAAGTGCTGAAAGTGCCGTCGAAAATGTTGTATTTTCCGGACGAAGGTCATTGGGTGCTGAAGCCGCAAAACTCGCGGCTGTGGTACAAAACGGTGAACGACTGGGTGGATCAGTGGTGTGGGAAAAACTGAGGATTTACCGGATTAACCGGATGGGAAGATTCTGGAATCTTCTGAAATCCTGTTAATCCTGTCTTTCTTTCTGAATTAACGACGCCTGCGCCCGTAGGAATAACCGCGATGAGATCGGCCGCCGCCGATCGCGCGGCGTCCACCGGCCATTGATTCGGGTTCGAAGAGCACAGTGTAAAGATAGGGAAAGTTTTCGAGTTTCAGTCGCGGAATCTTTTGGCCGATAAAGCGTTCGATCGCCTGGAGCGAGGAAACTTCTTCGCCATTCATGAGGGTAAACGCGTCTCCGACATTTTGGGCCCGACCGGTGCGCCCGATCCGATGGACGTAATCCTCGGAGTGTTCGGGCACGTCGTAATTAATCACGTGACTGACGCCGGCGATGTCCAGTCCGCGCGCGGCAATGTCGGTGGCGACCATCACTTCATATTTGCCGCTCTTGAATCCTTCGAGCGCTTCGATCCGTTCGCGCTGGGTCCGATTGGAATGCAAAACGGCGACGGAATGATTTCCCTGTTTCAATCTGTGCGCGATTTTGTCCGCCCCGTGTTTGGTTCGAGAAAAAATAAGCGCGCTATCGAAGTTGGTGCGTTCGAGCAGCGCCATGAGCAGATCGAATTTTTGTTCGGCTGCGACCGGATAAACTGCGTGGGTCACCGTTTCGGCGGGTGAACGGCGCACGCCAATCTCGACCAATTCCGGATCGCGCAACACCCAGGCGGAGAGCCGTTCGATCTCGGGCGGCAGGGTGGCGGAGAAAAGCAACGTTTGTCGATCGGTTGAAATTTTTTCCACGATCCGGCGAACATCCGGAAGAAATCCCATGTCGAGCATGCGATCGACTTCGTCGAGCACGAGAATGCTCACGTCGCGGAAGTGAAGAGTTTTTTGTTCGAGATGATCGAGGAGGCGCCCGGGCGTGGCGACGACGATGTCGACACCGCGTGTCAAATCTTCGCGCTGCTTTCCATAACCGACGCCGCCGTGGACAACCGTCGCTCGCAAATCGGTAAAGCGACCATAATCACGGAACGCAGTCTCAACTTGAGCCGCGAGTTCGCGGGTCGGTTCCAGGACCAGGCAACGGAATTTTCCGTGCCCGGCCAGCAAAGTCAGGATCGGCAGCGCAAAAGCGGCCGTCTTGCCGGTGCCGGTTTGCGCGGTGCCGATCAGATCTTTGCCCGACAAAATAATCGGGAAGGCGCGGAGCTGGATCGGCGTCGGCTCGGTGAACCCCATGGCCTGGGTTCCACGCACGACTTCCGGCGAAAGCTCGAAATTATTAAATGACACGAGACAAAGCTAACCGCGGATTACGCGGATTAAAACGGATGATTTTTAGGGAAGCCGAAGTTATATCACGGTGATCGGCGCCATCCAAGGTTCTGAAGAGAAGACAATGCGCATATTTGTTTTGGCAGACACGCACAACAAATTGCCGCAGCAAGTTATCGATCTTGCGGGCGAGGCGGACGAGATTTGGCATTTGGGCGACGTTTGTGAACCGACTATCACTGTTGACCTGGAGAAGATCGGACTGCCCCTCACCGTTGTTCGCGGCAATTGCGACTGGAACGAGGATTGGCCGATCATGGTCGATCTTGCCCGCGAAGGTTTGAGATTTCGGCTGGTGCATATTCCGCCGGAGGTTCCGCCGGACGATGTCGATGTGGTGTTGCATGGTCATACTCACGTGCCGCGTAACGAAAAACGCCGCGGCGTTCTATTTTTGAACCCTGGTTGTGTCACAAGGCCAAACCGGGGCTCGTCCCGAAGCGTGGCGTGGCTTCAAATCGAAAGCAGGAAGATCAACTGGCGCTTGGTCGAATTGGATTAGCAAAATTCGAATGTCGAAATCCGAAACAATTTTCTAAATCCAAAAACCGAATGATAGACGCGACCCTAGCCGTTTGATTATTCGATATTCGAATCTGCTTCAAGATTCGATTTCGAATTTCGGATTTTCCGACTCTACTCTTCCTTTTTTCGCCCGAACCAGCGCCGCTTTTTCTTCGCCTCTTCGGCCGGCTTTTCTTCCGCCGTGGCCTCGGGCTTTTCCTGCTTTGGCTCCTTTGGTTGCGCTTCTGTTTGAGCTTCTTCCTTTGGTTCCTTCTTCTTTGCCTTCTTTTCTTCGGCCGGCTTTTCTTCGACAACGACGGTAGCATCGACCCATTCGATCAAGGCCATGGAAGCAGAATCACTGTGACGTTGGCCGAGTCGAATGATGCGGGTGTAACCGCCGTTACGCTCGGTCGAAGCAGGCGCAATTTCGTCGAATAGCTTCTTGACAGCGTCTTTCTGACGCAAGGTGGCGAACGCGGTCCGGCGCGCGTGGATCGAACCGTTTTTGCCAAGGGTAACCATTCTTTCGGCGATCGGACGGACCGCTTTGGCTTTGGCAAGCGTTGTTTTGATCCGCCGATGCTCGATCAGGCTGCAAACCTGGTTTGCCAGGAGCGCTTTGCGATGTTCGGCCTTTCGGCCGAGCCGCACGGTTTTCTTTTGATGTCTCATCGGTGTGGCTGGCTGGAATTAGGTGCGCTCAGCCGGCTCTTCGCCGGTTCCGTTTCCGGAAGCGCCATCAGCTAACACGCTCGTGACTGGTTCTACCAGACCCGCCTCAAATTTCATCCCTAAACTGAGCCCGAGCTGCTGGAGTTTGTCCTTGATCTCGTTGAGCGATTTCTTGCCGAAGTTGCGGTACTTGAGCATTTCGCTCTCGGTCTTTTGCGCGAGCTGACCAACGCTGGTGATATTCGCGTTGTTCAAACAGTTCGCGGCGCGCACGCTGAGTTCGATCTCGTTGACGCTCATATTGAGGAGTTTCTTCAGCTTCATGTTCTCTTCGCTGACCCCGGCCGGCGTTTCGTCGAACTCGATCACTTCTTCGTTAAAGTTCACGAAAACGTCGAGGTGGTGACGAAGAATCGCCGAGGCTTGCAGAAGGGCATCGTCCGGAGTCAACCGGCCGTCGGTCCAGACCTCGAGGATGAGTTTGTCATAATCGGTGCGTTGACCGACGCGGGTGTTCTCGACAGCGTATTTCACGCGAGTGACCGGCGAGAAAATCGAATCGATCGGGATGAGGCCGATCGGCTGGTCGGTGCGTTTGTTTTCTTCGCCGGTGGCGAAACCGCGGCCGACCCGGACTTCGAGTTCGGCGTCAAATTTATGTTTCTTGTCGAGAGTGCAGATGATCTGTTTGGGATTCAGGACTTCGTAACCGGCGACTTCCTGGATGTCGCCGGCAGAGACTTCGCCTTCCTTGTTGACGCTGAGCGAAAGTTTTTTCGGTTCGTGGCCATTGCTCGATTTGAATTTCACCTTCTTCAGGTTGAGCACAATGTCGGTCACGTCTTCGACGACGCCCGGCAAGGTGGCGAACTCGTGCTGTGCGCCGGTGATTTTCACCGCGGTGATAGCGGCGCCTTCCAGCGACGAAAGCAGGACCCGGCGGAGTGAATTTCCCACGGTGTGACCGTAGCCGGCTTCAAACGGCTCGGCGGTGAATTTGGCGTAGGTATCAGTGGCCGAGCTCTCTTCTTTAGAAAGAGTTTTCGGCATTTCGAAACGACCGTAACGAACTGGCATATTTTTAAGGGATGAAGGATGAGGGATGAATTATGAAAAGAGAAAATGCGACTGCTGCGTTTTCATCCTTCCTCCTTCAACCTTCATCCTTTCGGATTGCCGGGTTTCCCCTGGCGAGTGTGGTGTCAGCCAAGCGACTGAGACCCAGGGACCAACGGCGTAATTAAAAAACTCGCTGCGGAGCGTGGAATAAAGAGCAAATCCGGCGCTTTGCAAGTCCTGAGAAATCACCAGCTGGAACCAGCGCCGCCTCCGCCGAAACTGCCTCCGGCACCCCTAAACCCACCGTTGCTTGATGAAGAACCGCTGCTGCTTCGGCTTGAACTGCCAAGAATCAGGTTGAGCCAGAAGAAAACGACCTGCCCCCAATCGATCGTCCAGTGTGTTCCCTTGCTCGAAATATGCACTCCCTTGGTTGCGGTTCGATGCAGGCCAAAGAGCAAGCTGATCGGGATAGACAGGACCAGAAGCAACAGGGGCGCTATGTTGTGATGATGCCGAGGAATTTCCTGAACTGCCGGTTTGGTTGCCGTGTACTCGCCTCGAATCGCTTTGAAAATCGAATTGATCCCAGTCCGCAATCCCGCTTCATAATTGCCGGCCGCAAACTGCGGCTTCATCTGATACTCAGTGATGTTGAATGCGACGATGTCCGGGAGCGCGCCTTCCAGGCCGTAACCGACCTGGATGATCATTTTGCGATCTTGGACAAACACGAATAGAACCACGCCATTGCGCTTGTCTTTTTGGCCAACGGCCCAGGACTCGGCAACGCGCTGGGTGTAGGCCGCGATATCGTCATCGCTTTGCATTTTCTGAAAAACTGCGACCACGACCTGGTTTGAAGTCGCCGCCATGAATTGCATTAGCTGCCGGTCGAACTCAGCGGCAGAGGATTGGGAAACAATGCCGGCATAATCGTTGAAGTAGTGCGCGGGCGATGGCGGAATAATTTCCGTAGCCTCCACGGCGTGTAACGCCGCCATTGCGCTGATCAACCCAATACAGACAGCAGTTCCCTTCACTGCTCCCGATCGCGGGTCGATGTCGATTTCTTCGGGAAATGCGTAGCCATCGCCTCGCCAATTTCGCGGATCGCCTCGATCAAAGCGTGGCTGAACTTCTCGTTCCGAAAATGCTCGCGCATTTTTTCGACCAACCGTTGCCAGAGCTGCTCACCGCATTTGCGATGGATCGCTTCGTCCCCCATGATGGCGAACTTGTGGGCGCGCGGGGCGACGAAAATCAGAACGTCGCTGTGTTGAGCGTTCTTGTGAAGGCCAAGCCGCTGAAATCTCTTTTGTGCGGCAATCAGCGGATCGTCCTTCAGTTCGCCGCGCTGAATGAAAACGCGAATCTCGCCGGAGGTCTTCGATTCGACATCGCGAATCGCTTTTACGATCTGGTCGTGTTCCAGCCTGCTCAAAAATTCTTTCGTTCGCATGGATTACCAACTGGAGCCGGCGCCTCCGCCGCCGAAACTGCCGCCACCGCCGCTAAATCCACCTGAGCCGCCACTGTCGCCGGACGACCAGCCTCCGCCTCCGCTCGACCAACCCCCGACATAAGATCCGCCGGCGCTGGAATAGTGATATCCACGGCGCCGGATCACCTTCGATATAAAGAAGAGAAACATCGTGAAAAAGAAAAAGAGCAGAACGTTGGGAACCACCGCGTCCGGTTTTTTCTGTTGATAATTTTCACGAACCGTCTTGCCGGTCCCCTGGTATTCGCCTCGAATAGCCTTGAAGATGGAATCGATCCCTTCAGCGAGGCCGCCTTGGTAATCGTTGTTCCGAAAATGCGGTTTAATCCGATATTCAGTGATGTCGAATGCGGTCAGATCGGGAAGAGCGCCTTCCAGTCCGTAGCCGACTTGAATGAACATCTTGCGGTCCTGGGTGAACACGAATAAAACGACGCCGTTTCTTTTGTCCTTCTGCCCAACGCCCCATGCTTGGGCGACCCGTTGAGTGTAGGCAGCGATCTCATCGTCGCTCTGCATTTTTGGAAAAATCGCAACCAGGACCTGGTTCGATGTTTCGCGTTCGAATTGCGCAAGCTGGTCGTTGAAACGGCGGGCGGCTTCTTTTGGAACCACGCCAGCGTAATCGTTGAAGTAGGCCGCCGGTTTTGGCGGAATCACTTCGGCGGCGTACGATCGGATCGCAACAAACGCGGCAAGGCAAAGCGCAAATCGGACAACGGGTAGCGACGCCTCCCTGCGGCGCCCGGTTTTACAGTGACTCGATAGCACGGCCGAAATCTCGCGATATCGCAGCGCGATGTCCTTACATTTACGGCGTCGCGGCCGCGGTTGCTGCGGGTGCAGCTGCCGGCGCGGGCGAACCGAAGTTAAAATTCACCGTTGGCGCTTTTTCGGCGCCTTGTTGTGCAGCAAAGAATGGCCGCGGCGAAAATCCAAACATCCCCGCAATCATATTGGTGGGAAAGCGGCGGACCGCGACGTTGTAGTCCTGGACCACGGTATTGAATTTATTTCGCTCGACGGCAATTCTGTTTTCCGTTCCCTCAAGCTGCGCTTGAAGTCCGCGAAAATTTTCGGTCGCAGTCAGCTGGGGATAATTTTCGGCGACAACCAGCAGGCGCGAGAGGGCGTTGCTCAATTGCCCCTGGGCCGCCTGGAATTCTTCGAGTTGTTTGGCGTCGGTTGGCGCTTTACTCGGGTCGAGCTGAACCCGGCCGACACTGGCCCGAGCATTGGTCACTTCGGTGAGGGTCGATTTTTCGAAGTTCGCAGCCCCGGCGACGGTATTTACCAGGTTGGGAATCAAATCCGCCCGGCGCTGATAGACCGTTTGAACCTGCGCCCATTGCGCATCGACCCCTTGTTGCAGACCGACCAGCCGATTGTAGGTCCCCCAGAAAAATAGCCCGATGACAAAAACGATGAAGACGAGAATGACGACAAGACCGCCACAACCGATCGCAAATTTGTTCATAAGATCGACAATTTAAACTGCGGCAATCGTTTAGGAAAGAGCCATCCAAGTCAAACTGAGTTGCCCCGGAAAGCGCCGGCAGAACGTTCATCAACACCGGTCTTCAACCCGGTGTTAATTGTAGAGCGTCCTGCGCTAACGTCCCAGCACCAGGCGCAAAAAATATGCATCGGAGAATTTCGCGCTCATTCCCTGGCGCACGATGAGGGCGTGCATCGAGGGTATGACGAACAAGCGCTGATAATTTGAGCCGAGCGCAACCACCATGTCGGCTGGCGCAGCCCGGCAAACACAGATCCCGCCCCAGCGCGCCCGTTGCCATTTGAGGTCGAGCTCTTTTTCGTAATCAATCTCCCGCGCATTGGGCGCCT
This sequence comes from Chthoniobacterales bacterium, assembly GCA_025934755.1. Lineage (GTDB taxonomy): Bacteria > Verrucomicrobiota > Verrucomicrobiia > Chthoniobacterales > UBA10450 > AV40. The sequence goes on from JAICWQ010000001.1 coordinate 38,942, forward strand.
GCCGATTCAGCCAAAGCGTCAATCCGTAGGACGGATTGGCGCTCGACCCTACGAATGCCTGGGCAAGCAAGCTTGCTGGAACGATTTGCCTTCCATTGTAATTGCCATGTCCCAGCAGCAATTCTCCGAATCGCGACCATTCCCGTGCCGTAAGCTCGAATCCGCTCGCCGGTAAAGGATTGCCTCGCCCGTCCTTCTTGAACTCGAGGCTCGTTAGGCCAAGAGGGGAGAGAATGTTTTCGTTAATGTAAGAGATTGTCGATTTCCCGTTTAGTTTTCGGCGAAGCAGCTCGTTGAAAATCTGAAGATGACTTGGGCCGTAGGCGAACACCGCGCCTGGCGGCGCAACCGTTGGCAACTGGATTGCGACAGCGTCACGGTCTCGAATCGAATCGCTATGGAGGTGCGGCGCCGGTTCGATCCCGTCGGTTTGATTCAACAATTCGCGGATCGTGATCTGCGATTTCCTGGGATCGGTCTTCCATTCTGTGATGGTATCGGCGACGTGGTCGTCGAGCCGGATCAGTCCGTCGCGGGCGGCGCAAAGCGCGGCGAGTCCCCAGAAACTTTTTGTGCCGCTAAAAATTTTGCAGCGCATCTCTGCTCCGCCACCATTCGAGTAATGTTCGAAAATGGTCTTTCCGTTTTGCATCACCAGCGTTGAAAAACCGCGATTATTCGCTGAGTAGGCTGCGGCGCGGGCGCAATTGCCGGGTTGAATATCAGCGGCGAAGGCGATTGTTGATGTTGCGAGAATGAAGGCGAACAACAAATGGATTGGGTAAAACATGCGTGCCCCAATCGCGAAGTTTGAAAAAGATTGTTTCGGCGAGACGCCAAGAGTCCGGGCCGTCCCGACCGTAACACGCGAGAGGCGTGGGCTACCCGGACGTTCCGCTGCTGCGCGCACTAGGAATTTGGTGAAACTTCGGGCGCGGGCTCAGCCGTTGCTGCTGCTGCCGGCTCGGGACGAGGTGCGACCGGCAAATGCCGAGTTCGCAGTTCTTCAACGTTAGGCAGCTCATTGAGCGTGCGCAGGCCAAAGTGATCGAGAAAAAACTCGGTCGTTTCGTAAAGCAATGGGCGGCCGGGAATCTCCGCCCGTCCGGAGATTTTCACCAGCCCGCGCTCCATCAAGGTTTGAAGGACGCCATCGATGGTTACGCCGCGGACGGCTTCGACATCCGCGCGAGTGATTGGTTGGCGATAAGCAATGATGGCAAGTGTTTCCAGGGCGGGCGAACTGAGACGGGCTGGTTTCGGGGCAGGAAATAATCCGCGGACCCATTGCGCGTATTTGGGGTCACTGGTCAGCTGCCAGCCTCCGGCCTTCTCAACCAGTTGAAAGCCGTGCTCGTTTTGAATGTATTCCACCTTCAATTGTTCGATTGCGGCGGCGACTTCCGCCGGTTTCGCGTTTGCGAACTCGTTAGGGGCAAAGTCGTCTTCCGCGCCCGCATTGCGCAAAAGGTCGACAACTTCCTTCACTGACAACGGCTTGCGCGCGCTGAACAGCAGAGCTTCGATGACGTGCGATAATGTCATGTTGCAGACTTTTGTGTAAGCGTATGACGACAATAGCCCGGCATTTCAACGCTGGGATCTAATAATCCACACGTGCCTGGTTCGTGAGGGGACGAAAGGAATGTTCTTCCGCCCCTGACGGGACTGCTCGTCAGCGGGATGCGTTTGCTCCAGCCTTCAAAGGCTGGGCTATTAGAAATTTGCTTAGACATGGAGCGTCAATTTGCGCCGATCGCGGTTTGGATCGCATCGGCAATTCGATTGGCGTGTTTGTCGATCTTATCCAGTTCACGGCCTTCGATTAAAAGCCGGATTTTTGATTCGGTGCCGGAGTAACGGAGAAGGACCCGGCCCTTGCCGCCAAGCTCGCGCTCAACTTCGTCGCGCAACTTCACGACCTCGCGCAGTTCTTCAATGGGCGGTTTCGATCTCACGGCCAGATTGCGCTGGGCTTGCGGATATTTCTCCAGGCATTTTTTCAGTTTACTCAACGGTTGACCCGTTTCGCGCATGATGCGCAGGATTTGGAGCGCACTGATGATGCCGTCACCGGTGGTGGTAAAATCGCGGAAGATCAGGTGACCGCTTTGTTCGCCGCCAAGATTCAAATTCTTTTTCATCATCTCCTCGATCACGTAACGATCGCCGACTTTTGTTCGAACGACTTTGCCGCCCTTGGCCGCCAGTGATTCGTCGAGGCCGGAATTACTCATAACGGTCGCGACCAGGGTTTTATCGCGGAGTTGGTTCGACTTCAAAAGATCGAGCGCTGCGATCGCAAGAATTTCGTCGCCGTCCACGATCTCGCCGTCTTCGTCGCAGAGGAGAACGCGGTCGGCGTCGCCATCGTGGGTTATGCCAATGTCGGCGTCGGTAGCTTCCACGATGCGCTGGATTTCATCCGGATAAGTGCTGCCGCAGCCGTCGTTGATGTTCATCCCATTCGGCTCATTATGCGCTACGACAACTTCGGCGCCGAGCTCACGCAAGATGCAAGGCGTCGATTTGTAAGCCGCGCCATTGGCGACATCGACGGCGACGCGCATTCCTTCCAATGACATGTCACGAGGGAAACTGCGTTTCGCGAATTCAACATAGCGACCGAGGGCATCGTCGATGCGAGTTGCGCGGCCGATATTTCCTGCAGTCGGCCGAATGTTGTCGATCTTGCCGGTGAAAACGAGGTCCTCGATTTGGGCTTCGATCTGATCGTCGAGTTTGTAGCCGTCGTGCCGGAAGAATTTTATGCCGTTGTCCTCATACGAATTGTGGGATGCGGACAGAACGATTCCGGCGTCGGCGCGAAGCGAACGGGTGATATAGGCGACGCCGGGGGTCGGCAGCGGGCCAATCACAAGAACGTCAACCCCGAGGGAGGTGATTCCGGCAACCAGCGCGTTCTCGAGCATGTAACCGGAGCGGCGGGTGTCTTTGCCGAGAACGATTTTCGGTCGGCCGCCTTCCGGTAGAGTGCGAGGATTTAACCGGGTGAACACATGGGCGGCGGCGCGGCCAAGTTTCAATGCCGTCTCCGCCGTGACTGGTTCAACATTGGCGATACCGCGAACGCCATCCGTCCCGAAGATCTTGTTCGCCTGCTGGTTCACGACCCTACTGAAACGCTCGGATGCCAGTTCGTAAACGGGAAAGTGTCGCTCATTTTCCAGGAGGGTGGTCTCGATTGTGATCGCTCAGGAAAATGCATTCGTTGTCAAGCCCGAGCGCAACGGTGTTCCATTTCAATGGAAACTTTTCGAGGAGTTGGGTGCGCTGAATGACCGGCGCCCAGTCCTTATATTCGCCTTTTACAATGTCGCGGAACTTATTGTCTGTTCCGCTGATTGGGGTGAGATAAACCCCGTTCACCGGTGCGCCAAGGACATCGTAATCGCTGAGATCGGTTAATGTTCGAATCGTTTCCGGCAGCCACAAACTTCGGCGGTTTGCGTACCACGCGACCGCCCAGGGCATGTCGGAGGCGGTAATTTCTTCGGGCTGCATCCAATCGTTCAACACTCCAATCAGCCCCGGCATGTAGGGTGGCCACCGGACGAACGGCTTTGGCGGAGAAAGCCAGGGCGTCGTGAAGATCATCGGCAAAGCGCACAGCAGATAGAGGAGGGTGAGAAAACCAACCCGCGCGAAGGGAATATCGACCGCGAGCCGATTCCATTGCACAAGAAGATAAGCGAGACCGTAGCAGGTCATCAGAGGGATGAAGATCAGATGCAGCTGATTTGCAGCCACACCTTGTTCTTCGTTGATTCCGTAAAGGCACATCCCGAGCACCGCGCCGCCCCACATCGCCAAAATCATCCAACGGATGGCAGCGGTTTCGGTTCGCTTAAACGGGTGGAGTAGCGAACCAAAAAACATCAGTGCCACCACACTGAGTCCGAAATATTCGAAGAGATGTGCGGTTTGCGAGGTCAGGCCAATCGTCAGTTTGTCGCGGAACGAACCGAGCAAACCGGTCCCCGGATCAAAGTTCATTTGTCGCATCCACCCCCACTCGGTGTGACCGATTCCGGTGAAAAGTGAGTAGATCGCAACGCCTCCAGGATTTCCGCAGACTGCGAAGGTGCGAATCAGCCAGGGAACATAAATGATCGCCCAAGCGCCAAGCATGATTGCGGCCTTCCATCCCCGGGGCCGGAAGAAAAAGGCGGTGAAGATTAGCGCGCCCAGAAAAATCCAGAAAGTCAGAGCGTGAGTCAGAGCAAGCAGACCGAACACGGCGCCCACGGCGGCGAGCCATTTTATGACCGATTCGCCCGCATAATGTGCTTCGACCGCTCGGACTAGCAGATAAACGGCGGAGTTGAACAACAGGAGCAACAGCATTTGCGGCAACCCCGACAGCGAATATTGCCACAGGGCATCACAAAGAATGACCAAACCGCACGCGAGCAAGGCAAGGCGTTGATCGAACAATCGCCGCGCAGTAAAGAAGAGGATGACGATCGACCCGAGAAAGAGCAGGATCGACATGATCGCAATCGCCCGATCGCCGGCGTAAATCAGAGTGCGCGGCGTAATCTTCCAGTGAGCCTTGACGAACAAGAGGGCGATCGCATCGATGAATGGCGGCAACGGGGCGTTATAGGTGTCGGTCCAAATTTTGCCGGTGACCGATTTTCCATGAGCCTGGAGTTGGCCAATTGCCAGCGGGCGGACCACTTTGGTTTTCCAACCCTCGCCGCTGGCAATAGCGCGTCCGATTTGGGCCTGGTCCATTCCCTGAGAGGTGGAAAGTCCGCGAAACTGATACAGGTAAATGGCCGCGATGCCGATGATACCAAGGGCGATCGCGCCGCGTTTGATCCAAACCGCGAGACCGCCAGCTTCCAGCGCGTGGACGGCGCTTTGAATGAATTCTTCGCTACCCGGCATGTTGTTTCGGTTCGGACTTTGTCGCAGCAATTTCCTTTTCTGCGTTCAATTCGTTGATCTTTCGGTGAAGGGTGCGCCGGCTGATCCCAAGTTTTTTAGCAGCTGCAGTGACGTTTCCGTTGGTTGTAGTCAGCGCCTGCAAGATGAGTTTGCGTTCGGTTTCGTGGAGATCGAGCGGGCTGGCTTTTTCGCCGAACGCTTTTGAGGGAGAGATTCCGCGCGGGAGAGCAGCACCGGCGGCTTGTCGCAACGATGGCGGCAGGTCGCGGACGGTGATTTTTGGTCCGGTCGTCATGACTACGCCATGCTCGATGGCCGTTCGCAATTCCCGCACGTTTCCTGGCCAGTTGTAAGTCAGTAGCGCGTTCATCGCCTCAGGCGTCAAATCGATAACTTCCTTGTCGTTGGCCTTCGAAAATTGACGCACGAAGGCGCGCACCAGCAACGGAATATCGTCTTTTCGCTCACGCAAAGGTGGCATGACGATGCGCACGACGTTAAGACGAAAATACAAATCGTCCCGGAATTTCCCTTCTTTCACCAATTGTTCGAGGTTTTTGTTTGTTGCGGCAATCAAACGAACATCCGCCCGGAGGGTTTGATTTCCGCCTACCCGTTCGAACGCCCGTTCTTCGCTCATCACCCGGAGTAATTTTACCTGCGTCGAAAGGGGAATCTCCGCGACTTCATCGAGAAAAATCGTGCCGCCGCTCGCTTGTTCGAAACGTCCAATGCGTCTTTCATGCGCGCCGGTGAACGCTCCTTTCTCATGACCAAACAGTTCGCTTTCGAGCAAAGTTGGCGACAACGCCGCGCAATGCACAGTGACGAACTTCGCTTTGTTGCGGCGGCTCAAACTGTGAAGGGCGTGGGCCGCAAGTTCCTTTCCCGTTCCGCTTTCCCCTTCAATCAAAACGTTCGCCGACGAAGGCGCGACCTGACGGATGATGTTCAACACTTCGTGCAGGGCAGGCGATTCACCGATGATGTTTTCGAGGCCGTAACGTTCGTCGACTTGCTGGCGCAGCGTCCGGTTCTCCTCGGTCAACTTGCGGTCTCGCAGCGCTCGCGAAATCAGTATCTCGACCTTGTCCAGATTCAACGGCTTGGTTACGAAATCATAAGCCCCGCCTTTCATCGCTTCGACGGCGGTGTCGACCGAACCGTAGGCAGTCATCATGATGCAAATTGGCGGGTCGGGCATTTTCAGGGCCCGGCCGATCAATTGCATTCCGTCCTCGGGGCCGAGGCGCAGGTCGGTCAGTAATAAGTCGACGTGCTCGCGTTCGAGGACGTTCATCGCGCTGGTGATGTCGCTTGCGACATAAACATCGTAGTCGCTCTCGAGCAATCGGCGCAGCCCGTCGCGCGTATGTTTTTCATCATCGACGACGAGAATCGTAGGCTGGATGGAGTCCATGAGATGTATTGCCGCAGGACTGCGTCATTTATTCTCACTCAACCGCATAATCTCTCAATGAGGAAGATTACTTCAAGGTCCGGCGGCGGCTCTTTTTTGTTCCGGATGCGCCATTAATTCGCGCTGGGATTTCGAATCGCCCGCTTCGAGCATCCGAATCCGCCGGTGGACGTGTGGCAGGCGGATTGTCACGGTCAGGCCTTTGCCCGCGCTGCTTTCAATCGACAATTCGCCACCGTGTTCGCGGACGATTCGGCGGACAATCAACAGACCAAGGCCAGTCCCGCTGGTCTTGGTCGTGAAATAGGGCTCGAACACATGGCTCAAATTTTCTGCGGTCATTCCACCGCCCGAATCCGTGAATCGGACGATCACGTGCGAATCGTCCAGGTCGGTCCGGATTCGCAAAATTCCCCTCGCTTTCATAGCTTCAAACGCGTTCTTGATCAGGTTATAGAACGCCTGCTTCATTTGGTCGCGATCGAGCTCGAGACGGGGCAAATCCGATCGCAGTTCCTGCTCGACCACGATGTCGCGGTCTTTGATCTCCGGCGCTAGAAAGCGGACCGCTTCTTCCACAATCGAATTGATGTTCTCCGGTTTAAACTCAGGACGGCTCGGACGAATCGCCCGCAAAAACTGGGTGATGATCGAATCGAGCCGGTTTACTTCGGCGCGCGCGACCTCGACCGATTCCTGAAGTTCGGCGCGCTTCGCCCCATCGAGCTTGCGCGCTTCGCGTTCGATCAACTGCAAATGAATATTGAGCGAATTGAGCGGGTTTCCGATTTCGTGAGCAACGCCGGCTGCGAGCAGGGTCAGGGCGTTGAACCGTTCCGATTCTATCGTTTGCTGTTCGGTCCTGCGGCTTTCGGTGATGTCGCGCAGAATGATGGCGTGTCCCACCTGTTTGCCGATAGCGCCGGGGGCACTTGCCGCGTCGTAGCTCGGCGAAGCGGGGTGGCCCGTCTTCTCGGCGCCGTCGCCTGGATCATCGCGTGATTCGATGATGAGCGGAACGATGTAGAAATTGATGAAGCGATTTGCGGGATAGAAAATTTCGATGTCCCGGGTCACCGCGACTTCGTTTTGGGAAAGGGATTTCCAATCCAGACCGCGAACGCGTTCGTCCAATCGTTTGCCGATGGAGTCATTTGCTTCCAGGGCGAACAACTGGCAGGCAGCGTGATTCAGGTAGGTGATCCGCCCATGCGAATCGGTGACGATGATTCCTTCCTGGATCGAATTGAAGACCGTTTCGAGAAACCCCTTTTCCTGGGCCAGGCGCAGAAAATAATTCTGCACCTCCTCGGGCCCGATCTTGCCGAGGCGGCCGATCAATTTCTCAACGAAGCCGGCTTTCACAACATTGCGGATTTCAGATTGTCGATTGCAGATTTCAATTCAGCGCGGACGCGCCTGCCTTTCAATCTGAAATCTTCAATTTGAAATCGGCAATTACGGGTCAGCTTCTGGTCGGTTCGTAATCCTCCGCTGGAGCCGGCTGACCGGTTTCTTTCTCAGCCCGTTCCTTGAGCGCCGCCTTGCGGGAAAGTTTCACCCGGCCCTTGTCGTCGATGCCGATGCATTTGACCCAGATCATGTCGCCGGATTTCACGACGTCCTCGGTTCGCTTCACCCGGAAATCGGCGAGTTCCGAAATGTGGACCAGACCTTCCTTGCCTGGAAGAACTTCGACGAATGCACCGAACTCTTTGGTCGAAACGACGCGGCCCTGATAAGTCGTGCCGATTTCAATTTCCTTGGTCATGCCGCCGATGATTTCCTTGGCGCGTTGCATCGATTCGCCGCTCGTCGCGTAAATGTGCACCGAGCCGTCGTCTTCGATGTTAATCTCGGCGCCGGTCTCGGCGACGATACCCTTGATCGTTTTGCCGCCGGGACCGATGAGGGCGCCGATCTTCTCGGGATTAATTTTGATCGTCTCAATCCGTGGCGCGTATTTCGACAATTCAGTCCGCGGTTTGTCGAGCGTCCCACGCATGATGCCGAGAATTTTCGTGCGCGCTTCTTTTGCGCGACCGATCGCCTCGCTCATGATTTTGTGACTGACGCCGGGCAGTTTCAGGTCCAGTTGAAATCCGGTGACGCCATTGTCCGTTCCGCACAATTTGAAATCCATGTCACCGAAATGGTCTTCTGAACCGATGATGTCGGTGAGAAGTTCGTACCGCTTCAGTTGTTGATCTTCGCCATGCTCGGTAACGAGACCGACGGAAATTCCGGCGACAACGCCTTTGACCGGTACTCCTGCGTCCATCAACGCCAGCATTCCGCCGCACACGCTGGCCATGGAGGTCGATCCATTCGATTCCATGATCTCGCTTGAGATTCGAATGGCATAACGAAAATCGTTTTCGCTCGGAACGACCGGTTCAAGCGAACGCTCGGCCAGCGCGCCGTGACCAATTTCACGACGGCTCGCGCCGCCGGTGCGCCCGGTTTCGCCCACACTAAACGGCGGAAAGTTGTAATGAAGAATAAATCTCTTTGATGTTTCGCCGCCACCGTAGGCGTCGATATTTTGCGATTCCTCGATCGGGGCGAGGGTCGCCAGGGCAAGAGCCTGAGTTTCTCCACGTTGGAAAATGGCTGAACCATGGGCCCGCGGAATCACCCCGGCTTCAGCGCTGATCGCGCGTAAATCCTGATAACCGCGTCCGTCCACCCGCTTCTTTTTGTCGAGAATGCTGATCCGGAATGCCTTTTTCTGGACGTAATCGAATGCTTGCGAAATCGAAAACGCATCGGTCTCCGGATGTTTTTCCAAAATCGCCTTTTTAACCTCTTCGCGAAGGGTTTCGACCGCTTTTGCCCGCGCCACTTTGCCTTCGGTGTAAAGAGCGCTTTCGATCCGGTCGCCCGCAACCTGGTAGGCGATGTCGAGCAGCTCCGATTTTACTTCGAGCAATGGCATTTGCCGTTTCGGCTTTCCGATTTGGGATGCGAGCTCTTTTTGAACGCGAATCATCTCGCGCGCGTGCTGGTGTGCGAACTCGAGGGCTTTCACAAAGTCCGCTTCAGGAATCTCATCGGCCGCACCCTCAATCATGATGACGTCGTTCTCAGTGCCGACGTAGATCAAGTCGAGATCGCTTTGTTCGCGTTCGACGTGAGTCGGGTTGGCCACGAACTGCCCGTTCACCCGGCCGACCCGGACTGCGCCAATGGGCCCGGCAAATGGAATGTCCGAAACGCAAAGCGCTGCCGAGGCGCCGTTGATCGCGAGAATGTCGGGATCGTTCTGGCCATCGGCGCTGAGCAGGATCGAAATGATCTGGGTATCGTAAAAGTAACCCTGAGGGAAAAGGGGCCGGAGCGGCCGGTCGATCGCCCGGGAAGTGAGCGTTTCCTTTTCGGAGGGACGACCTTCGCGTTTGAAATAGCCGCCGGGGAATTTACCGACAGCCGCCGCTTTTTCGCGATAATCGACGGTGAGCGGGAAATAATCCTGGCCCTCCTTCATTACCGCAGCCGAGACGGCGCTGATCATAACGATCGTGTCGCCGCATGAAACGATGACCGCGCCGTCGGCGAGCTTGGCGATTTTGCCGGTCTCGATTGATATTTGATTGGCCCCTATTTGGGCTGTGACCTTCTGTTGCATATTATTTTCCTGGATTATGCGAGTTCCAGGTCGGTCACCCTGACTGTAGGTTTTAACCCCGTAGTCCGGCCGCTGCCGGACGCGAAACTAAAACCTAAAATCCAAGGTGCCTAACGACCTGGTTGTCGCGTTTCTAACTTTCGAATCGGCGTCGCACGGTGGGTGCTGGGATCGGTCCCGCTGGGCGGGCCGAGCTATTTCCGCAGATTCAACTTATCGATCAGCTTTTTGTACCGTTCAGCTTCGGACCGGCTCAAATAGTCGAGCAAACTCCGACGCTGGGCCACCATCTTAAGGAGGCCGCGGCGCGAGGAGTGGTCTTTGGCGTGGGTCTTCAAGTGTTCGGTCAGTTGCCCGATCCGGCGAGTTAACAGCGCGACTTGAACGTCTGCACTGCCCGTGTCCTTCCCGTGCAATTGGAACTGCTTGATATCCAGCGTTTCGGTGTTTTCAGCCATTTCGAAAGCGCCTAGTCTAGATGAAGATTCCGCCTTCGCAACTACGGCGTAAACCGGCGGCGGAATTGCATCGGCGACTAAATGACTCAGATGCCCGGGCCATTATGGGCCCGGAACGATCCTTGCCATCGAACCGGCGACTATTCTAGTGGATCATTGCGCCGCCCCATTTGCCCCAGGCCCAGAGCAAAATGATCGCGCAGATTATCGACATGATGAAGCCAGCGGGATGAAAGGCGGAGCCGGGCGCAGGTTTAGAAAAAGCCCTCCCGATCAAGCCGCCAACTATGGAACCGGCTATTCCTAGAAGGATGCATTTCCACAAGCCGAGCCTTAGTCCCATAACTAACTCGGCTATCCAGCCCACGATCCCACCGACAATGATCGACCAAATGATGTGTAACATGAGGCTGATGCTAAACAGGTTATCGGCCTGGAGGCGACTCTTTTTTCAGGTAGGGCCGGGCCCCGCCTTCCCAGCGGGGTCGTGGGTCAGTGTGATTAATTTGAGCGCCGCAGGCGCGTCCTGTTTATAGCTTGGGCGGTGATTTTCCGATCGAAGCTCCTTTAGGAGCCCCATACTGAGAAGATGTCGCTCCTGCCGGAGCTTATCTTTTTGGGTAAATGATCTTCTATAAACAGGCCGCGCCTACGGCGCTTCCATTGTAACTGACCCACTACCCTTTTTCAGATAGGGTCGGACCGGACCCGCCTTTGCTGACGGTTAAGTCCAGGCAAACCTACTTGCGTTGCCGGTTGGCTTCGTCGATCGCCAGATATTCGCCTCGCGGCGGACTAAATGTGTCGACCACTTGCGTTTCCTCGATGGTTTCGACGCCGTGCGGCACATTAGGCGCCAGGTAAAACGAATCGCCTGCCTTCATGTCGTGGGGCGTTCCGTCGACGATCAACTTCATTCGCCCCGAAAGTATGTGGACGATTTGTTCCTGGGGATGCTGATGCGCGGGCATTTTACTCCCGGCTTCGAGCGTGGCCAGCATCTGATACATGGTCTTTCCGCTGGCGAGGGTTTGCCGTTTAATTCCGGGACAAATCTGGACCCACGGGTTTTGGTCTTTCATATTTCAGGCCTCGGGTTCGAGCTTAATCCGAAAGTGGTAGGATGAAATGCTCATTCGTTTGGAAAAGTAGAACCGATGGGCGTCAAATCGCTGGACGCCGGAATCCAACTCCAGGGTTTCACAATCATTGGCCCGGGCCTGATCGATAAGCCAATCGAGCAATCGGCCGCCGTGTCCATGGGAGCGGTCGGCGTCCCGAGTGACCAGATCATCGACGTAAAGGTTCCGGCCCGAAAAAAGCGAATCGAGAAATCGATAGCCGGCCACGGCCCGGATTTCGCCTTCCGATTCCAGAAACGCGAGCTGATAGTCTTGTTTCTGCTGGCGCTGGACGCGCTCCACGAATTCTTTTTCGCCGACAATATGCGTGCGCAGCTCGCGCATGACGGGAAAGCAGCGGCGAATTTCTTCCGGCGTGGCAGCCACCGCGATTCGCTCGGTTTTAATCATCTCGCGGATTCGGTTTCGCGCTTACCGTCGTACCAAATCCCAAGGCCGTCGCGCGAGCGGGCAATCCGCGGACCTTTAAAGATCACGCGAAAGGAATGTTTCAGAATTTCCAAGGTCGAGTAGAGCCGCAATTTGCGCCCGGACGTGACAATGGGCTCGGCTAAAATCCGAAAACGGCCGAGCTTTCGCAGGGCGAGACTGAAATAAACCTCTTCGCCAACAAAAAGATCTTCGTCGAATCCGCCAACCGCCTCGAAATTATTCCTGGTGGTGAACAGAAAAGCGCCCGCCCCGAGGTTTAGCGCGAAATAGATCGCGCAGAAGAAGTTTAAAAATAATCGCGTGCAAAAAGGGATTTGTTCGATAATGGCGACCCGTGCGCCGCCGCCGGACAAACCTTGTTCCAACGCGTCGAGCGCGCCGGTCACGTGCCTGCGATTGATTCGCGTATCGGCGTCGACAAAAAGCAGAATATCTCCGTTGGCTGCGCGCGCGCCCGCATTGCGCGCGGCGGCGATTTGCCGGCGGTTAATCGAAATTAATTTCGCCCCGGCGTTGCAGGCGATCTCAGGCGTTCGATCGGTCGAGGCGTCGTCGACCACAATGATCTCATGTGGTTGATCGGCGGCGGCATCCCGAATTGCCTGAAGGGTTCGGGGCAATTCAAATTCTTCGTTGTATGCCGGCACGATAAAAGACAGCACGTGTCCATGATAATTCCATTACAGGCCGGCTGCATCTGTCCATTAACTGAACCAACGCGTTGGTTCCCCCTTGGAGCCCTGCGCATTATTGTTGGGTGATATTTCGGCGAGGCAAACCTCGGTACTGCCGGAGCGGTTCCTGGCCGATCCTGGCCGGCGTGTTCAAGTCTTCCGTGCTTTTCGGTGACGACAATCCGCCGCCACGTTTTTTGGGGCAGACTCGTTTCGTTAGGCGAATTGTGTGTCGCTACTTAATTAAGTCCCGTTCAGGCCTTGAACCTGATGCCGGCTTTTTGCACTTCGCGATAAGGCAACAGCCAGATCAGCGATTCATCGTGAAGATCGACCACCTGAATTCGGTTGCCCCATGGGTCGCGAAAATCGCAGCGAAACGGTGGATCGAGTTTCAATTTGTATTTCTTGGTCAGCTTTTCCCGCACTTCTTCGACCTGGTTGTCGTCGCGGACCATAATTCCGAAATGGCGCACGTTTGCGGGCTGTGTTTTCTTCACTTCGAAAATCGCGAGGAACTGATGCTCGCCCAGTTTGAAAAAAGCGTCGCCTTCCCCTTCGTCAAGTTGCTCGAGGTTGAAGACATCTTTGTAAAACGCGACCGCCTTTTCGATGTCGTCCACTTCGATCGCGACGTGATTGCACCCGTAAACTTTGACGCCCGTCCGGCTCGGACCGCTCATTTCCGAATTTACATCCATTCAGCGAAATTGGAAAACCTCAGACCGGCATGGACGAGTTTAGTTATCTATCGGTCCTACTTTCGGTCATTCTCGGACTGGCGGTGACCCAGATTCTTAAAGGATTTCGCGGACTCGTTTTGGCTCGAACGCAGGTTCGCATTTACTGGCCCGTTGTTGCGTGGGCGTTTCTTTGGTTGCTCGCCTGTGTCCAGAGTTGGTGGGCGATGTTCGGAATGCGGGTTCGTCAGGGTTGGACGTTCGAGGAATTCGCGGTCGTTCTGTTGCAGACGGTTCTTACCTACATGGTGGCCGGCTTGATTTTTCCCGATCTGTTCGGAGCCGAACCGATCGATCTAAAAGCGAACTTCTACGCTCATCGGCGCTGGTTCTTCCTGCTCGCTTTGGGTGTGATCATTACCAGCGTGGGCAAAGATGTTGTTCTGACCGGCAATTTGCCGAATGCCCTGAACCTCGGATTTCATATGATCTTTGGGGCACTATTGCTAGTCGGTGCAATCACTTCGAACGAGCGCTACCACAAGACCAGCCCTGTGGTGAGCATCGTCCTGTTCATTGCCTATATCTTCGTGCTTTTCGCGCGGATCCAGTGACAGCCGCTCGCCCGCTATTGCTGTAGACGCCGCAAAGCTTCGATCATTTCTTCGCTTCGGCTCCGAAGTTCGTTGAAATGCACTGCGGCTAATTCGTTCGTTAGCTTTTCGCCGTTGGGTGTTAATTCCAAATGCCGTTCGCGACGATCGTGTTGGCCTTGCTGTCGCCGGATCAGTTTTCGTTCGACCAGGCGATCGACAATATTAATGGCTGAATGATGTCGGACTTGGAGGCGCTCGCTCAGTTGGGAGATGGTCAGGCTCCTACCGGGGAAAACTTTAACTGCCAGCAGGGCTTCATATTGTTCAGGGCTCAACCCGGCGTTCGCCCGGAGGTAGTCCTTACTGAATCGAAGAAACTTGCGGCCCAAATAACGGAGTTCGGCCAGGGCCTCGTAACCTTCAGTCGGTAATGGATTCATGTGTGAGGTTCTGCCGGGCAAATATCGATTATCGATGTGTTGGCATCAGGGATGCTTATTTCTCTCCCAATTATGAGATTCGCCACAAAGTCGCACAAAGGATTCACCCTAGTCGAGATAATGATCGTCGTCGCCATCATCGCCCTGTTGGCGGCTATTGCCGTTCCAGGATTTCTTCGCGCCCGGAAGCGCTCCCAGGCCTCAAGAATTTTGAACGACCTTCGCATGATCGATTCAGCCGTCGATCAATACGCCATCGAAACCAATCGAAAGACCGGTGATTCAGTCGGGGTGGCGGACTGGACGAACTACGTGAAGAAAAATTCGCTTCTTTATAATACCGGCAGCAGCCTTCTCGGCACCGCTTACGGCACCCAAACTGTTGATAGCATTCCGCAAGTGCCAGCAAGTGATCTAGCCGTCTTGTCCGACGTCGCCAACACCGGCTTCTGGTCCCCATACGGACCGTAGACGGTCATTGATTCGCGCGGGTCCGCCCAAATGATCCGCCATCCTGCGGAGGGAGTTGGAAACCAATCCATGGGCGAACTTTTGAGATTCTTCGGCCGGATTTTTGCTCTCTCTGACCATCATGGACCGACAAATCGGCATCGACCAAGTCGACGAACTTCTGCCCCTGGCCGCGCAATGGGCGACTGAACAGGAGCGGCGTGTTTTGTGCGAAGGGGTCCCACTCTCCGAATCGGAGCTGGCTGATGCCAAGGCGGTTGGAGTTCGAAATCCCGAACGGGTTCGCTTGCTTCGCGTCGATGAGATTCCGGTTCCGGTCCATCCGATGTTGAAAGCGGCCGCCGCGTCCATCAATTTCATTACCGCCGCGCCTCGCGGCCTTGCCTTGCAGAACGCAATTTTTGTTCGCTCGGATCAGTGGCGCGATCGCGACCTGATTGTTCACGAACTGGTGCATACCGCGCAATATCAGAGACTCGGCGGGGTGCTTCCGTTCCTTCAAACCTACATTGTTCAATGTGCGACGGTCGGCTATCAGCAAGCGCCTTTGGAACTCGAAGCGACCGCAACCGCAGAGCGAATCTGTTCCGAATAGGCGGAACGTTCGGCGCGCAGCCGATCACTTTTTGCGGTGACCGACCATCTCGCCGCGCACGCTCCGGGGATCGAGTCGGGTGAGATTTTTCTCCATTGCTGAGGTTAGCAATCGGATATGCGGAATTTCGCACAGATGTTCGGCAATGAACCAGACCGGTTTGTCAGTCGTCATCCAGTTGAGACGATCGAACCGCGCGAGATTGATCGGACGCGAGTAGGTTCGAAGGGTCCGTTCAAATCGCAGATTAAAGTAGATATTGAAGTAACTCATGGCCAGCTCGCGCAAGGTTCGGTAGACCGGCTCGCGATAACGGCAGCCGCTGAAGTTTGATTTCGCGACCGCGCCCCAATGCCCTCGCAATTTGAAAATCGCGACAACGTGATCGGTGTCCTGGTTTGCCTCCAAGTCGAAAATCAAGGGCGGCAATCCAAGGACGCGTAGCGCGGCGGCGGCAAAAATTCCGCCCTCCAGGCAGGATGCGATCCGATCGTGCAACACCTTTCTCGGTGAACGCGCGGTGTAACTGAGATTGTAAGGCAACCCATCCAAAAACCGTTGAACGCCGGAGGGCGTTTTCAGCGAGCGGAGTTTACGCAGTTCTCCCGGGGTAAATCCAAAATCGCGGTGAATAGAAGTCGATCTTGCGATCAGCGATCTTGCGCTATCCGCGCAATTTTACAATCCAACCGGATGCCGCGCTTCGAATCCGCCCGCCGGAACACGTTCTGCCAGCTGCCATCCCGGCGCCCATTTGTCGTGGGCGGTCAGATACGGGGTCGTATCGAGACGGAGTCCCGCGATGATCGCGTAAGTGTGACCGTTACGCGCGTAAATGGTGATCCATTTGCCGCGACCGCTTTCGCCGTACTTGCGAAACTCGGTGGAACTGATCGGTGATTTCAACAACCCGCCACCGCCGAGAGCAAAGGAAACCGTGCCGGAACAATCATAGCCACGATCATGGAACGACTTGTGACCGCCGCCGAAAATGTAGGGTTTGCGGAAAAGTTGGTTGGCCGCCCAGATCACCCGTTTCACAACCAGCGGCGCTGATGCTGGGGCAGCGGCTTTGCCGGCGCGAAGACGCGCCCGATTTCCCGGGACAGTGGGGCCGGAAGTGGGAAAACTATCTGCGCTAACCGACGCCGTGGCAACGGCCAGGACAGCCGGAATAATTAAAATTTTGGGACTCAAGGAAGCAGGGAGCGTTTCGAGCGTGTCCTATGCCACAAAATCCCGTCTTGCCAAGAAAAAAGTTGGGCCGATGGCATTTTTTTAAGACCGTTTCGGCGACCGATCACGATACTTGCTGCGAAAGGGGTTATGTTTTATAAAAGAAGCCCAGAGCACAAGAGTATGCCCCAACTCGATTTCCGCGAAGCGCTCTCCACTCCTGAAGATAGCGTCCGCCCCGTCTCCGCCCCCGTTCCGATGGTTTCGCCTCAATCGTCTGGCTCGAGATCATTTTTGCAGGATGCCGGACTGAGCCATTCCACCTGGGCGAACATCGTTTTTGTGGGGATCGCCGCGATGGGCGGTTTGCTCTGCGCATTTTATTTCTTTAATGGTGGCGAATTATTGCGCGCCGCCGCAGCATGGCCGAACGAATTCCTTTATCCCAGGCCGCTTTCAACGGACAGAATTGATGCCTCCGTCCAGCCAGTAGCGGCCGACCAATACAAGCGCGATTCAGATTCAGCGACCGCGAAGAGCGATGATAATAATCGAGATCTCAGTGCTCAGGATTTTCGGAATCCGCAATTAGCGCAGATACCTCCGACCACAGTGAGCGGAGGTTCGGCTCCGGTTTTGCCGCTTCCTGGCACCACAATCCTTCCGCCGGGCGCGCCCGTGCTTCCGATGACCCCAATTACGCCCGTTTTGCCGGTGCCGCCATTGCCACCAGTCGTTCCTCCTCCGCCGGACTCGATTTTTCAGGACTTAAATTCGGTTCCAACCGGCCCAGGCTCAGTGGCCCAGTCATTTTACCAAACGGTGAACGACCCGGTTGCCGTTCTTTCCAAAAAAATCCCTGCCGCCGTGGCAACAAGCAAAGTAACTGCCGGGGGCAAAAAGGTCGCCAAGGCTCGATCGAAAGCAGCAGTCCGCTCTACCAGTAGTTCGACTGTGAAGTCAGCGTCTCAGGCGACACAGAAAATCGCGAGCCAGGTGCAATCTCCGATGATGCAAAATCAAACCATGTTCGGCGGCGGCATGGGCACTACCAGCGGACTTGGCGCGGGGGTTGGAAGTAG
>JAICWQ010000214.1 GCA_025934755.1 Chthoniobacterales bacterium
CGCTTTCGCGCCTTCGCGCTCACCCACGCCCGTCGCAAAGTTGGCGCCCTGCCAACCGTCGGTGTCCCGAACCGACTCGCCGACTTCCTAGTGCGATTTCGCGCCTTCGCGCTCACGCACTCTCGTCGTAAGGTTGGCGCCCTGCCAACCGTCGGTTTCCCGAACCGAGTCGCCGACTTCCTAGCGCGATTCGCGCCTTCGCGCTCACGCACTCCCGTCGTAAAGTTGGCGCCCTGCCAACCGTTCCACAAGATCCGCTGGGTCCTTGTGGACGGCGATTGCGCCGGCGGCGCGAAGAAGACTGGCATCGCTGCCGCCGCAGGTGACGGCAATCGTCCGTAATCCGGTTCGACCTGCCGCTTCGACGTCCCAGCGGGTGTCGCCCACGACGAGGGTTTGATTGCGGGCGAGCTGAAATTTGTCGATGCAGACCGCGAAAATATCGGGCTGTGGTTTGGAGCGGCCGGCTTCGTCGCCGGAAACGCAGCCTTCGATCAATTTATCGATCTTGAGCAGGTCGATGTAATGGTCGGTGTCTTTCTGTTTACCCGAACTGGCGAGCAGAATGCGTTTCTGATCGTCGCGGAGGCGCTCGAAAAGCTCGCGCACTTTCGGGAAGGGTTTCACTTTCGGCAGAAATTCTTCCCGGAAAATTTTCGAACGATATTCATCGAGCTCTTTGCCGAAACCCTCGATCTCCGCCGCGGTCAGAAATTCCGGCAGGTATTGATCCGTGCCTTTGCCGATCTGGTCGTGGAGCGCTTCGATGGGGAATGTTTTTCCGAAATGGCGAAAGGCGCGGTCCCACGATTGAACGTGGAGCTCGTTGGAATCAACGAGGGTGCCGTCGATATCGAAGATAAGACTAGTGACGAGTGACATGTGATGAGTGACGAGTCAGCAGCATGAGAAGTAACAACGCCGGCCGTCAGCTTAGGAATTCGGCGATCGGTTCGATCGGTTCGATGTGGGCGCAGAAGATTTTGAAGGCGGCAAGGATCGGGACGGCGAGAATGATGCCGGCGATCCCCCACAACCAGCCCCAGAAGCTGAGTGACAACAGGACCATCACCGGGTTGAGCGTGAGGGATTTGCCCATGACCCATGGGGTTACAAAATTCCCTTCAAGCGTGGCGAGGAGAAGATAGATCGCCGGAAAAATGAAGGCGTAACCAAGGCTATCAAAACTCAAGATGGCGCCGAGGGTCATGCAAACGATCCCAGTCAGAGCGCCGAGATAAGGCACGAAATTCAGGACCGCGACCATCGCGCCCCACATGGCGGGATTGGGCAGACCGAGCAAACCGGCGGCCATGCCCACGGCAAAACCGAGCCCGATATTGATTAGGGTGACCGTGAGCAGATAACGGGAAACATTCGTTTCAATTTCGGTGGCGATGGAGACGGCGCGTTTCTTGTCGGCCAGGGTCGGAAGGAGTTTGATTAATTTGGTGAGAAAAACGCCGTCATACGCGAGCAGGAAATAAAGCAAAATGATGAGCATCACTGTGCTCACGATTAATTCGGGGGTGCGCAGAAAGAGAGCGTCGGAGATTGGATGACGTTTTACTTCGATGGCCGGCTTGGATTGTTGCGCATCCGGAGTCGTTATCTTGTCGATTTCGCCGCTGGCTTTGGCGACGTTTTGCATCGGTCCGCGGAGCGGGATCAATCTCGATTGAAACTGTTGGATACTGTAGGGCGCTTTTTCAACCCAATCGGCCGCCGGCGCAGCCAGAAATGAAACGCCGTAACCGATTAGTCCGAAGAAGCTGAGGAGGATGATGGCCGCGCTTAATGGCGGGGGAATATGAAATCGCGCCGCGGCCCGAACGATCGGCCTGAGCAAATAACTCAAAAGCAGCGCAAGCACTAACGGCAGCAGAAGCGCCCGCATAAAGTACATCGTGTAAAAGATCGCGAGAATAAAAAGGCCGGTGAGCGCGATCGATCGGACATCGAACGGACGCCGCATCAGCTCATGAATGCGCGAACGCGATTGCGGTTGGGCCGGACCCGGTTCGCCGCCGTTGCCCTGAGGTTTGTCCACGCTCAACCAGACGGGAGAACGAATCGGCGTATTCATTAAGCAAAAGTGAATCGCTGCTCCGCAGCAGTTTAGA
This sequence comes from Chthoniobacterales bacterium, assembly GCA_025934755.1. Classification (GTDB taxonomy): domain Bacteria; phylum Verrucomicrobiota; class Verrucomicrobiia; order Chthoniobacterales; family UBA10450; genus AV40. Next base: position 2,124 of record JAICWQ010000214.1, read on the forward strand.
GGTTGAGGAGTTGAGCTGTTGAGTCGTTGAAGATTGAGCAACCGCCGATTACGCGGATGAAACGGATGTTGAAGCGAAGTAGAAACAGCGAAAACGCGAAGAGGAAGGCGCGAACAGAACGGGGAATATTGCCGCAGAGGTCGCAGAGAGCATGGAGCAAAGAGAGCGAAGAGCAGCGACTATAAGCGCCCGCTCTCGCCACTCGTCACTCGTCATTCGTCATTCGTCATTCGTCAGGGCGATTTTGTCGGGACTGGCGCCTTGACGTTGACGTCCACTTTCTTGGTCCCTCCGCCGCCGTTGAAAAGTTGACCGCCAAACATGAAAAACGCCACGGCAACAACGATCACGAAAATCACTACGATTGCCACGACCGCCGGGCCGCCGCTACCACCTCCATTGTTGTTATCCGCCATAAAGATTCATGCTCCTTTAAACGTTAATTCGCTTTTCGTAGCGACAGCGAGCGTATTGGGGACACGGGCAGAGGTCACAGGTCAGCGGTCAGCGGTCAGACGGTCAGGGAAAATAATGGACCTCTGACAGGTGACCGCTGAACTGTGATTGCTGACTGGAAGCGAGATTGGGAAAACGCTCTTCTCACTTCATTCCTTCTTAATTCTTACTTTGCGCCCCCAATAAATTAGTCCGCCGATCAGGATGAATCCGAGCGCTCCGCCGATTACTTTAAGCCGAAACACCAAAGCGCTGCTGCCCATATCGGGCGGAGGAATCGTCGCGACGATCATCGCAAACAAGGTGACGATCATACCACTCAGGCCGATGAGCCATGCGCCAATCGATCCGCCGGGGACGAGCACGACCTCGCTGGCATTTGCAACCTCGATCGCCATGGCGGTTTGGTGAACCGCCGCTGCCTCCGCGCCGCGGCGGCGATGAATCAAAAAGACGACGAACAAATAAAGATAGGGGATGAAATAAATGAGAATCTGAGTGTCGAGCAGGATCAGATAAACGTCTTCGACGTTCGTCCCCTTCCCGATTACCGAGACCAACAGAAATATCGTGCCGAGGGTCGCCTGAACGAGGATCGCGACATACGGCGTGTGCCACCGTGGATGCACAACTCCAAAAGCTTTCGGGAAATAGCGATCCAGCCCGATGACGAATGCCATGCGGGCGGGCCCGATCAGCCAGGCGCCGACGCTGCCGAGATTACCGACAGTGTAAAGCGCCGCGCAGAGCGGAGCGAGCCATCCGAGCGCCGGAGAAATGTTGTCGGCGCCGGCTTTGATCGCGTCCAGAAACCCTGAGACGACATTGACATCCTTGTGCGGCAGCCGCCACAACACCGCCGCTGTTCCGAGAATATAAACGACGGCGATC
>JAICWQ010000146.1 GCA_025934755.1 Chthoniobacterales bacterium
AAGTGTCGACTTCGTCGTCGTAAACGTCCGCGATTTTCAACAGCATCTCCGGGAGCTGTCCGGTTTCTTCGCCAACATCGATCATGCTGACGACCATCGGTGGAAATGCGCCGCTCGCCTCCAGGGGTTGCACAATCGATTCCCCTTCCTTCACGCTTTCGTGGACGTGCCCAATCGCGCGCGCGATCACGGTGTTGCCGGCGGTTTCCCGGGTAATGTTCAATGCCTGCAAAATCGGCACGCCGCTGGTCACGAGTGTTCCGAGGGTGCGCGAAAACCGTGAGATCGCGGTTTTGCGAATCACGTCGCCAAAGAGCGGGAAGCGGAGTTTTGCACGATCGATAATCGACCTCCCGCGGGCGCTGCGATTGGCGAACTTATAACCGGCGATCACCGCGAAAATGATCGCGACGAGGACGAGCCAATGCGCCTGGACGAACCGGCTTATCGTGATGACGAACGTTGTAATTACCGGCAACGGACGATCGCCCAGCATATCGTGAAAAATCGCCTCGAATTTTGGAACGATAAACACGAGCAAAAATCCCATGATCGCGATCGCCATTGTCATGACAATGATTGGATAGACCATCGCGGCGACGACTTTGTTTTTGATCTTGGCCGCTTTTTCGTGGAACTCGGCCAGTCGGGTGAGGACAAGTTCGAGGACCCCGCCAACTTCGCCGGCCTTGACCATGTTGATGTAAAGCTCATTAAAGATGGAGGGAAACTGGGCCAGACTTTCGGAGAAGGTATTTCCTCCCTGCACTGACTCGGCCAGTTTTTCGATTGTGTTCTTCAGAACGGAATCGCGTTCTTGTTTCGACAGAACGGTTAGCCCGCGCAAAAGCGGGAGCCCGGAATCGATCAGGGTGGCAAGTTGCCGCGTGAAAATCATCAGGATTTTCGGTTTAACTTTTTTGCGCTGAAAAAGAACGATGCCTTTTCCTTTTTCGCGCGGCTGGGTAGCGCGAGCGGCCTTGGCCGCGCGCTTTGCGATTTTCTCCCCGACTCGACCGGCTTTACCTTCCTCGTAAACGTTGGTCGGAAAAAATCCGGCCTGTCGGAGCTGGCCGATGGCTTCATTGGTCGAAGTCGCTTCAACCAGACCGGTCGACTCCTGTCCGCGTGAATCGAGGGCTACGTAGGTGAAGCGAGGCATAAACTGAAGGGCACAGATTTACACAGATGAAACACAGATTGAAATCAATCTCTGCCAGAATCTGTGAAGATCTATGTTCATCTGCGGCTAGGTATACTTCAGCACTTCTTCGATCGTGGTATCGCCTGCGAAGATGCTGCGGATTCCATCCTGACGCAGGGTGACCATTCCGAGCTCGACCGCTTTTTGTTTGAGAACAACGGTCGGCGCGCGCTCGTTGATCAGCTCGCGGACTGGATCGGAGATCTGCATCAACTCGTAAATTCCTTTGCGTCCCTTGTAGCCGGTCTGGTTGCACGTATCACAGCCTGTGCCGTAAAAGAACTGCCGCTCGCCGATGTCGCGTTTGGTCAACTCGAGCTGGGCGAGTAATGACTCGTTAGGCTTATAGGCTGCGCGGCAATTCGGACAAATGCTGCGCAGCAAACGCTGGCCAAGAACGGCTTCGAGCGTTGCCGAAATCAAAAATGGTTCCACCCCCATGTCGATTAACCGGGTCACTGCGCCCGGCGCGTCGTTGGTGTGCAGGGTGGTGAAGACCAGGTGCCCGGTGAGGGAGGCTTGAATTGCGATTTGGGCGGTTTCGAGGTCTCGAGTTTCGCCAATCATGATGCGGTCCGGGTCCTGGCGTAGAAACGCGCGCAACACTCGCCCGAACGAGAGCCCGATTGCTTCGTTCACCGGCACTTGAACGATCCCTTCCAGATCGTACTCGACCGGTTCCTCCGCAGTCAGCAATTTCGAATCGACCGTGTTGATTTTGCGTAAACACGAATACAGGGTGGTGGTTTTTCCGGAACCGGTCGGGCCGGTCGCGATAAAAATTCCGTTCGGTCGATTGATCAGCTCGATCAGGTAGCTATGGATGTAATCCGGCATCCCGAGCATCTCGAGGTCCAGATTCACCGTCGAACGATCGAGCACCCGGAGCACGACACTTTCGCCGAATTGTGTGGGCAACGTCGAAACGCGGAGATCGACATGGCGACCGGCGATATTTTTCTGAATCCGTCCATCCTGGGGCAAACGACGCTCGGCAATGTTCATGTTCGCCATCACTTTGACTCGCGAAATCACCGGAAGGGCAAGATGGCGCGGCGGTGGCGACATTTCGTAAAGAGCACCATCGACGCGATAACGAATTTTGAATTCGTTTTCGAACGGCTCGAAATGGATGTCACTCGCGCGGTCCTGGATCGCTTGAAACAAAATAAGGTCAACGAAACGAATGATTGGCGTCGCGTTCGCTTCGGCCTCGACCGCCGCCGCGCTTTCATCGCCGCGAATTTGCAACATCTCGCCGGCTTCGCCGAGTTGCTTGAGCACTTCGTCCATGCTCGCCGTGTCACTGCCGTAATGTTCCTTGATTCGTTCTTCGATTTGCTCGGTCGGTGCGACCACGACATCGACATCTTTGCCCAGCGCGAATCGCAGATCTTCGGCCGCCGTGGGATTGAGTGGGTCGGCAAGCGCGATTCGAAGGGTGTTTCCATTCAAGCCGATCGGCAATGCCCGGTGCAACCGGGCCAGTCCGCTGGGGATTAGCTTCAGAATCGCCGGCGGAATCTGGGTGTCAGCGAGATTGACATACTCAGTCCCGAGAGATTCCGCGATCGTGCGATAAAAACCGCTCTCATCGACAAAGCCGCTATCGACCATGGCCTGAGCGATGGTTTTCCCGTTCAGGTTAGCTTCGGTTAAAACGTCTTCGGCTTGCGATGGCTGCAAGACCTGTTGCTCGACGAAAAGTTCGGCGACTTGTTTGTCGTTCACGTTTTTATTTAGCGATCAAGTGATTCAATGATTTAGCGATTTCAGATTCAAATCTGTTCATTCGTTAAATCTCCAACTCGTTAAATCATTTAAATTTTTTAACTCACATCTCCAATGGTGATTGAAATCACTTCCTCGGCCGTAGTCAGTCCGTTGAGCACTTTGCGGATTCCATCCTCGCGCAAGGTCCGCATTCCGAGCTCGCGCGCCCGTTGCCGCAAATTCAAGGTCGAGCTCCGTTTGTTGATCATGTGCCGGACTTCATCATCGAGCACAAAAATTTCGAAGATGCCCATGCGCCCTTTGTAACCGGTGCCTCGGCATTGTTCGCAACCCTTGCCTTGCATCACCTGCGCGTCTTGCAATTGGCCGGATTCGATTCGCAATGCTCGCATCTCGGTCTCGCTTAATTCCGCCGGCTGCCGGCAATGCGGACAAATTCGGCGGACGAGCCGTTGGGCCATGATCGCGCGCAAGGACGACGCCACCAGAAATGGTTGGACGCCGATGTCGATCAACCGCGCGACCGCGGACGGCGCGTCGTTGGTGTGCAGGGTGCTGAAAACCAAATGGCCGGTGAGCGACGCGTTGGTGGCGATGCTCGCCGTTTCCAGGTCGCGAATTTCACCAATCATGATGATGTTCGGGGCCTGCCGGAGAATCGACCGAAGCGCCGCTGGAAACGTCATTCCAATCTCCGAATTGACCTGGACCTGGTTGATGCCGGTCATTTGATATTCGATTGGTTCCTCGACGGTGATGATCTTGCGGTCCGGCTTGTTCACATAATTTAGGCAGGCGTAGAGCGTGCTCGTTTTTCCGGAACCGGTTGGGCCGGTCACAAGAACGATTCCGTCCGGCAATTGAATCAAACGCTCGAACGTTTCCTGGTCGTCGCTCAAGAAACCGAGCTCGGGCAGTCCCAGGGTCAGACTCGACTTGTCGAGAAGACGCATAACGACGCTTTCGCCGTGATTGGTTGGGATAGTCGAGACGCGCAGATCCAACGGCTTCTTTTTGATCTTCACCTGAATGCGACCGTCCTGAGGCAATCGTTTTTCCGCGATGCTCATCGACCCGGTCATGATCTTGAGCCGGCTGACAATGGCCGACTGCAATCGTTTTGGAGGCGATTGCATTTCCTGCAAGACGCCATCGATCCGAAATCGGACCCGAAACTTTTTGTCGAGCGGCTCGAGGTGAATGTCGCTCGCACCCGCGCGGTGGGCTTCGATGATCAACATCGACACCAATCGAATGATCGGCGCGTCTCCTTCATCCGCTTCGGCAATCGCTGCGCCATCGCCAATTTCCAGCCCAAGATCGACATCTTCACCGATTTTTTCCTGGATAATGTCTGCGGCTTCATCGGCTGTGCCGTAATACTTAATCAGCGCTTCGCGAATTTTTTCCGGGCTGGAGCAAACCAGCTCGAGCTCCCGCTGCAGCAAAAAACTCAAGCTGTCGATCGTATCGATGTCGAGCGGATCACTGACCGCGACGACCAGCCCCGTCTCGCCAAAGCTGACCGGGATCACTTTGAACCGGCGAGCATCTTCGGCCCGGATTTGTTTGATGATATCGGGTGGAATGATCATTGCCGACAGATCGATCCAATCCATGTGGGCCTGGGCCGCGATCGAGCGCGACACATCGGATTCGCTGACCAAACCGTCCTTGATCAAGACATCGAGGACTTTGTCCTGACCGTTCAAACGTTTGCGCGCGGCGTCGATTTGTTTGCGGGAAACAAGTCCGACGTCTTGCAGGACTTTAAGGACGTAATCTTCGTTCTGTTGCACGGCTCAAACGGACGCAACGGCCATCCGTGGGACTAGATCGTACGAACCTGCCTTTCCCGTGTCAACGGACAGGCCAAATAAAATCTGCAAATTGGAACGCGGCCGTTACTCAGTCGACCGTTCGTCGAGACGATTGGTATGTCCGCGTCAAGTTGAAGTTCGCGAACGCGTCGCGGATCGGTGTCATCACCGCCGTCTCGATTGGTCGGTCCCACGCCGTTGCACCGAAAACCTTCAAATGTTGAATGTGTAGATCAACCCGATCGCCGATTTCGAAATACGACCCCGTTTTGATGAGCATGGTTTTTACTTGCTTTGCGCGAGAAAATCTGCGTAAAAAAGTTTCATCTTCTTCAACCCACCCTAACCAATCCAACTTCAATAATGAAATCAAAGTCCCGTTCCTTACTCTTGAACCGTTGCATGCTCCTTCTGTTGTGCGTGACGAGCATATGCATTTCTGTGTTTGCCGGCACAGCGCGGCCCGCTCGCAAAGCCGTGCTCAAATCATCGCGCCCGCAAATCCTGACCTCGCAGGCGAGCGGCACCGCTACCTTTAATGCCATCGGATTTGTCTCCGGCTATAACTCGTCTGAGGTACGGGCGACGAATGCCGACGGCTCGATAGCGATCGGCGCCAGTGGACTTGCCAACCCTCCGGGCACTGAGAATGGTCGAGTAGCAGAGCAATGGACCGCTGGTGGTGGTCTGATCACTCTTCCGCAAATTCCTGCCGATGGCACCACCGGTGACGGCTTCGTCTCCGCGAGCGACATAACTGCGACTGGCAGTTGGATCGCATACCGGGCCTGGCCGGGCTGGCCGGCTGTTCACCGTACTGAAGCTGTGATCTGCAGCGGAGATTTGTCGCAAGTAATTACGTTAGGCCGGCTGGCGCCGAATCGGAACTCGGCCGCAAACCAGATCAGCGATGATGGGAGTATTGCTTTTGGATTCGCCCTGGACGCCAGTGCCAACCAGCAGGCGTTTCGCTGGACACAATCTACCGGAATGCAGGTGTTAGCAGCGCCGTCTGGATATCCTGGGCCACCAGCGTACGACAATCTTAACACGCCAGCCGGCCGGGCATGTTCAACCGATGGAAGCGTCAGCGCAGGTTTCTTAAGTGCGTACGACGACAACACCGGCGACGAATTCGACGTGCAGGCCTATCGCTGGACACAAACTAGCGGAATGCAGTTGTTAGGCTATTTGCCCGGCGGCGATCGCAGCGCCGCTTTGGCCATGTCTGCTGATGGGTCGACAATTTTTGGAGTCAGCAGATCGACAAATGCACCGGGCACTGGCCAGACTAATCCGTGGGACTACAGTGGTGAGCTGTTTCTCTGGACTTCTTCCAACGGGATGACCGCGCTCGGTGTTCCCGCCGGCTACGATGAGTTTAGTAATTTTGGTGGAATGAGTGCCGACGGCGCCCTGATCGCCGTTGCCGTGGCAGATTCATCCAACGCAAAACCAGCCGGGTTCGTTGTGATCCAAACCGGCAGCAAACAATCGTTCGAGTCCAACGACCTCCTAGTCAGCGCTGGGTTAGGGAACGATGTGTCAGGCTGGAGCAATCTGGGCCCGCTGGGAATTTCCGATAACGGCGATACGTTGTTTGGATCTGGGATCGATCCCAATGGTCTTTTGCAGGGCTGGATAGCCAATTTCCCGGTGGGCTACTTGCGCAATGTCCAAACTTTCACTGCTTCAGGCTCAGCCTCTCTCGACATCGGTTCTGGCGCATTCATTGGCCGCGACGGCAGCTATTCAGCCAGCGACTTGACGATCGGAGGGAGTGGCGGCGTCCCTGCGAGAAGCAAAACGTCCACTGGATTGACGATAGCGAGCGCAGACCCATCGTTGACGCTTAGCGGCACAGCAACGCTCTCCCTCAGCGGTACACTGAATGTTACGTCTGGCGGCGTTCTCAATCTCCTCGGGGCGGCCACAGTTACAGCGCAAGCTGTCGATCTGGCCAGCGGCGCAACATTGGGCGTAGAGCTCGATTCCGATGCCGAAACCATTAGCCGATTGAGCAGCACCGGTCTGGTTGATCTTACCGGCCAGCCCGCCTTGAACCTGATTTTAAGCTACGCGCCTGCCGCTGGCACGAGTTTCACCGTCATTCACAATACCTCCGGCCAAGCGATCCAAGGCCAGTTCTCTGGTCTGCCGGAAAATGGGACCGTTCTGACCGGCAATCGTGGTGTGCGCGCCAGCTATTCCGGCGGCGCCACCCGTAATGACTTTGTCTTGTCGGTTTTGCCTCCGCCACCGCTCTCAAGCGTTGTTTCACGAATGACGCATGGCCCCGCCGGCACCTTTGATCTCGATCTTAGCAGCGGGAATGCAATTGAATGCCGCAGCAGTGTTTCGTTAGGCGCGGGGAATTACACCCTGGTCTTTACCTTCGTAAACAATCTGGTCAGCGTTGGCACTGCAACGGTCACCAATGGAGTCGGCAGCGTCAGTTCGACATCAATGGGTCCGAATCAGTACACGGTTAATCTTACTGGAGTTAGCAATGCGCAAACGATCACTGTTACTTTAGGTAATGTGATTGACTCGGAAAACAACGCCGGCAACATTTCAGTGCCGATGGGAATGCTCATCGGAGACACGACCGCCAACCGAGCGGTGAATTCGAGCGACATTGCCCAAACCCAATCGCAGTCGGGACAAGCCGTCACCACGCAAAACTTCCGCGAAGACGTCACCGCGAATGGCGTGATCAACAGTTCCGATATTTCTCTGGTGCAATCCCAATCAGGGACAGGTCTGCCATGAGCGCGTTTCAGGGAAGGCAATGGGTATTCTGGATGAACTAGCGAGA
>JAICWQ010000247.1 GCA_025934755.1 Chthoniobacterales bacterium
ATTCAGGTTGAGACCCACGCGATCGGCGATCGCGCCAACCGGACGATTCTGGATTTGTACGAGGCCGCGTTCAAAGCAGTACCTCCTGATCAACGGCCGATCAAGGAACCGCGTTGGCGGGTCGAACATGCCCAGATTGTCGATCCGGCCGATCTTCCACGATTTGCCAAACTCGGGGTGATTCCATCGATGCAGCCGTCGCATGCGATCAGCGATTTATTTTTCGCGCCGAAACGCCTTGGAATGGAACGTCTGGCGGGCGCATACGCCTGGCAATCATTTCTAAAATCCGGCGCGATCATTTGCGGCGGATCGGATGCGCCGGTCGAGCGCGGTGAACCGATGATCGAATTTTACGCCGCAGTCGCGCGCAAGCCGTTGCCCGAAAAATCGGCGGCCCTGCCCGCCGACGGTCCGAGCCTGACTGTCACTTTGGCGAAGGCGGGTTGGCATCCCGAACAGGCGGTCTCCCGCGAGCAAGCCCTGAAAATGTTTACGATCTGGCCCGCGTTCGCGTCGTTTCAGGAAAAAGACAAAGGCTCGATCGAACTGGGAAAACTCGCCGACTTCACTGTTCTATCAGCCGACATCATGAAAATCCCCGAGCAGGAAATTTTGAAAACCCGGAACGAAGCGACCGTGATCGGCGGCGAAATCGTGTTTCAGCGGGCGAGCAAATAGATCGCAACAATCGTAAGCAGAAAATACGGAACTAAAACTGACGCGCCGGCATATTCCTTGGCCATTCGTTGGCCGAAAAACAAACAAAGAACCGCAACTGCCGAAACAACCGCGCCGTAAAACGCGATCGTGGGATTATGCGCGAAGATCAGCGTGAGCAATCCAATCCCGCTCAAAATTCCTGCGGCGAGTTCAATTAACGTTAGAATTCCAAGCAACCACGGAACCAGTCCCGCAAGTGGACTTTTTTCGAAGTGGCCGCTGAGCCAGTTAAGGTTCCCCTGTCGATCGACGATTTTATCGATTCCCGATTGTAAGAACAAAATCGCCAGGAACGCGGAAACGAGAAGCTGAAGCAAATAGAAAGTCATCTCGAACTAAACAGGATTAACCAGATTACAGGATTCACCTCGGCGAAATCCAACTCAATTCTGTGAATCCTGTCTGATTCGTCAGTTAAAGTTCGAAATCCGAGTCTAGGAATAGAGATACTCGTCGTGGTACTCCCGTTGAGGGGCGAACTGGACGGTTTGGTCGTCGCCAGCCTCGGGGTATTCAAAGATTTTGCCTTCGTAATTCCGGATCACGATTTTTTCGTTGTCGTGATAGAGTACGTAACCCGGATTAATCGGGACTTTCCCGCCGCCGCCGGGGGCGTCGATCACGAATTGCGGAACCGCATAACCGGTGGTGTGCCCACGCAACCCTTCGATGATCTCGATTCCTTTCGCGACCGAGGTGCGCAGGTGCGATGAGCCGTTAATCAAATCGCACTGATAAATGTAATAGGGCCGCACTCGGCAGATCAACAACTTGTGCACGAGCGTTTTCATCGTCTCGAGATCGTCGTTCACGCCCGCGAGCAACACACTCTGGTTGCCGAGCGGAATTCCAGCGTTCGCGAGACACTCGAGCGCTCGTTTCACTTCAATCGTCAGCTCGCGCGGATGATTCACGTGCACGCTCATCCAGAGCGGGTGGTGCCTGGCCAGAATCGCGCACAGCTCGGGCGTTATCCGTTGCGGCAGGAAAATCGGGACCCGCGTCCCGATGCGGATGAACTCGATGTGCTTGATCGCGCGCAGCCGGGTCAGCAATTTGTCGAGCTTGTCGTCGCTGAAAATCAAGGCGTCGCCTCCGCTCAGCAGGACGTCGCGCACCTCGGTGTGTTGTTCGAGATAACGAAATGCTTCTTCGAAATCGGTGTGCAATTCCTGTTCTCCGACGCCGCTGACTACCCGCGAGCGCGTGCAATAGCGGCAATACGCAGCGCAGCGATCGGTCACCAAAAATAAAACGCGGTCCGGGTAGCGATGCACCAGCCCCGGCACCGGCATGTGCGAATCTTCGCCACAGGGATCGGCCATGTCGTAAGGCGAAGCCCAGGTTTCTTCGATACGCGGGATGACCTGCCGGCGGATCGGATCGTTCGGGTTATCGCGGGGAATCAGGTTAAAGAAATGTGGCGTGACCGCGAGGGCGAGTTTGTCCCCGGAAAGGAGAACCCCGCTGCGTTCTTCATCGCTAAGGTCGATAAACTTTTCGAGCTGCGCCAAAGAAGTGACGCGGTTTTTCAGCTGCCATTTCCAATCGTTCCAAAGTCCGGGCGCGATACCGCCGTTTCCGGCCCAATAGCCGGGAGCGTGGGACGCGAACTCTTTTCCATCTCCGTTACCCAAAGTTTGCATTTCAGTAGGATTGAAACGCTAAAACCGC
>JAICWQ010000077.1 GCA_025934755.1 Chthoniobacterales bacterium
AAGAACAGGAGGGCGAGTATCGTCAAACAATACAGGAAATTCATGCGAGCAATCATTATCAAATCGATCAATCCGGCAGACGCGCAGAATCTGCAACGTCTGCAGGCGATCGAAGGCTACATTGATCTCGGAATGTTCGAAGAAGCAGAAGAAGAACTTCGAGACCTCGATCCGGCTTGGTTCGCGTTGGATCGGACCTTGCAGTTGCAACTGCGTGTCCTCGCTGCTCTCGGCCACTGCGATTAATTACTCGGAATTCGCCGAGCGGGTTCTATTTGCCGGATTGTTCTCTTGTTAGATCACATTCGGAAAGGCGTGGCCTAACGGCGTGGGCAAGCCGCCCAGCCGCGGCTTAACGAATAGCCCACTGCCATAGCAGGTTAACCCTTGACCGCGTAATCGAATTGTCGTCAAAATCAATTCGTTATGGCCGACGACACTACTCCTCCACCCGCATCTCCAGCACCCGCTCCAGTTCCGCCTACGCCAGCAGCTGCGCCGGCGAAAAGTTATAAAGGAATGGCGCTCACCAGTTGGATATTGATCATCATTACTGGACTGCTCGCGATCATCCCTGTGCTTGGATACATCAGCCTGCTGCTGGTTTGGATCATCGCACCGTTAGTGATCATATTCGCCATCGTCATCCTGACGCGCGGGGCCACCGGACAGGGAATTTTGCTGATTCTCCTGGCCATACTATTGATTCCGTGGTCCTTTCTCGCTCCAACCGTTTCGACCTTGCTCCTTGGCGCTTCAATCAACACTCAGGAACAAGCCCAGGAGAAGCAGATTGTCGTTAACTTAAACTCTATCGCCACGGCAAAATCACAATTCGCCGTAGACGCAGGCGCAGCTACTGGCTCCGCCGTAACCATGACCGAACTGACGAAGTATCTAGGCGGGAAGGCTATCCAGCCCATTGTTGGCGAAACCTACGATCCTCATCCGATCGGCGAAGCTCCCACCGCAAAGTTGCCGTCAAACAAGTCGCTCGCCAGCCATAAAGCTGGCGAAGAAATAACTGCCACTTCGGCATCAACACCGTCCTCCTCGACTGAGGCTGCCGCGGCATCGCCATCTCCGTCACCCTCGGCATCGGCCGAAGAAGAAGAAGAGTAATCGTGCCGACAAGCCGGCGTAATCGTGGCACCACGTCCTAACGACGTTTGGGTGAATCGATCTTCTTGCGTGAGTCAGCCGCTGACTCCGAACTTTCGTCCCACGTCCAGGTCGCCTTTTCCTCACGCAGAACTTCGTCGCTAAGGAAATAGTCCCACCTTTATTCTTGAACGTGTAATCAAGAAAACGATCGGGGTTCCCCTGTTCATCCATGTGGCAAGTTGTCTTCCCGGTCAGCTCCGCCGATTCGCCGGTTTCTTGTTCGTGCCGACTTATTTTTATCGTCGCACGTTACTTCTCCCTCTTCGCACCGGACCTCGATCGCAACACTGAAACTTTTCGCCTCATGGGCGGGTCCGGCCTGCGCGTCCTAAAATGCAATTAATGCGAGGCTGTGACGCAAAATGCGGCGCGGCACCGCGGAGGCGATACAGAACGGAACGATTTTCTAACGATCAAACGCCAACGAATCTCCTGATTCGTTACTTGTGGAGCTTAATGGAATTCATTATGCCATTAAGTTTGTCCTTAACGTCAGAGGGCGCGTCGGAATCCCAATCGGCGTAAAAGATGCCGGCTTTTCCAGAACCGGCCGGAAACACCGCCACCATGAAGGTGACGTCGCCGCCTTCCCGTTTGTCTTTCCCATGACCGCGAAGGATCGAAAACTTAATGCCATTGTTTTCGATTGTTTCCTCACTTGGCTCGCCCTCAATGCTTTTCAGGGAGTCCTTCAAAAGGTCAGCCAAATCCTTCTTTAGGTCGCCCAAATCCGACTTGGTAACAGTCCAGCCACTCAAGTAGACATGATTATCGGGCTCGGTCGCTTCGACGCTTTCATCGCTGACCTTCGGATTCCAATCACCAGGAATATCTACAGTGTAGGCAGCGTGCTCTTCACTCGGAACGGACAGGGTGTTGCCAAACGCCGGCACGCTGAGACCGGCAAGGAACATGGCGAGAAAGGATTTGATGATCGTTTGATTTTTCATGGCGGGTCAACCTGATCTGATGAGGTACGGGAGGGCAAGTGTTTTCTACTTTTTCGAACTCTTTTTTTGCATTGCTCCCGGAAGTTGGCGCGTTCTAGACTCTGCCCTTCTTAACCAACTCAATTACAAAATGAAAAATCTTTCCCTTGGAAAAACCCTCCTCCTCGCCCTTTCAGTCACCGCTGCGATCATTCTGCCGAAGATCGCCGTCGCAGACGACAACGAATATTCTTTCGTCTTGCACAACACCACAGATGAGAAAATTACCGCCTTGATGGTGTCGGAAGACGGTGAAAAATGGGGCAAGTTCGACATTGGCGACGGGCTCAAGGCAGGTGAATCGGCGAAATTGGTTTGGAACAAAGAAACCAATAGCCAAGCTTGCGAACAATTCGTAAAAGCCGAGTTCGAGGGCGGCAAGGAATCGAAGCCCGTGAAGCACGATTTCTGCAAAGAAGGCCTCGAGCTCGGATTCTAGTCCCGAAATAGCGGAGTCAATTCTTACAACACGGGATGCTCAGGAATGAGCGTCCCGTCAACCAGAAAGCAAATATGGGCGCACACGAAGCACTTGAACACGCTGAACACGCCAGTCACGCACACGGCTCGAAACAAATGGGTGTAACCATGGCCATACTGGCCGTCCTGATCGCGCTTGGTGCCGCAATGGTCGGCTCACAACGCCAGGAACTGATGACCACTTTGCTCGACCAAAGTTGGGCGCACTCAAGCTGGGTCGCGGCCTCGGTCAGATCCACCATGACTGCGAGCGACTTGCAAAAATTGCACGGTCAGCCCGGCGCGGCCGCGAATCCGGCGTTGCCGCAATTACTACACTTGGATTCTGATTACACGACCGAAACCAAACTTGCCAAAGAGTGGGATGACGCGTGCGAACCGCTGATCGATGCGCATTACGACGCAGCCGAGGGCTACGAACATGCTCAACTCATCGCCGAAGTCGCGCTCATCATCGCGTCCATCGCGGTTTTGCTAAACAATCGCATGGCATGGATACTTTCACTGGTGATCGGCGCGATCTCCGTCGGGTTCATCGGTTACACCTTCATCAGTGCCCGCGGCGAAGTCGAAGAAAATCACCATAAGGTTGAGCACGCCGAGAAGGCCTATGAGGAGCACACGGAAAACGACCTCGATTCAAAAGGACGCGATCAATTGTTGAACGACCTCGACCCGGGCGGAAAAATTCGCGCGACCTTTGCCAGCGAGGCCAAACAGGGCGAGGAGCCGGCGAAGGGAGAACACGAAGAACCGAAGGCTCAGCAGGAAAAAGAAGACGAATAGCCAGGACGTAACTTCGCGCGCTTCGGTTCCCGAATCTTTCGAGTTCCGCGTTTAATTGGTTGGCGTCCGAGCGAGGCGCCCTGCATTCTACTTCTCCTTATGCATTCTTTTCTTCGCGTTCTGCCGCTGTGTGCCGCCTGCTTCTCTTCCTTCGCCTACGCCGCAGACGCCCCGCCGGCGAAGCTGAAGTACGGCGCTTGGGGATTCGATTTGGCCGGTATGGATACCGCAACCAAGCCGGGCGACGATTTCTTCCGTTACGCCAACGGGACCTGGATCGACAAAACCCAGATTCCCCCGGATAAACCGGCTTATTCCCTCCGCCTGGCAATGACCGACCTCACGGAGCAGAGATTAAAGGAAATGCTTCAGACTGCGGGCGCGAAAGCCACCGGCAATGCATCGACTCTCGAGGAGAAAGCAGGCGCTTTCTATCGATCGTTCATGGACGAAGGGCGCACCGAGCAGCTTGGGGCCACGGCGATTGAACCGGAATTGAAAGATTTGAGGGATGCCAAAACGCGTGACGCTTTTGCGGCGCTGATGGGCCGGAACATGACCGATTTTGACTTCTCGCTCTTCAACATCGTTATCGACGCCGATCTAAAGGACCCTAACAAATACGCGTTTTACCTGACTCAGGCCGGACTCGGTTTGCCGGATCGTGATTATTATCTCAAGCCGGACTTTGCCGCGCAGAAGACGGCATACCAGAACTACGTCACGACGATTTTAAAACTCTTGAATTGGCCGGACGCAGACAAGAGCGCCAAGGACATCGTTGGGTTCGAAACGAAGATCGCGGACGCGAGCTGGACGAAAGCGCAGCAGCGCGATCTGAACGCGATTTACAACCCGATGTCGATCGAGGAGTTGACGAAATTCGCACCCGGCTTCGCCTGGAAAAAGTTTTTGGCCGAAGCAAAGATGCCGAAACTCGACCGCGTTATCATTGCGGAGAAAAGCGCGTTTCCGAAAATAGTCGACGTTTTTGCAAAAGCACCCATCGACACGATTCGGGCGTGGCACGCATTTCACGTTGCCGACAATGCTGCCCCGTATCTTTCAAGACCTTTTACCGACGCCTATTTTCAGCTCCATAACAAAATCCTGTCCGGACAAAAGGAACAGCAGGCGCGCTGGAAACGCGCGATCACTGCGGTCAGCGGCGGTGACTTCGGCGTGGGTGATCGCTTTGGAACGTTCGGGACAATGGGTTTCGGCGTAGGCCAGCTTTATACTGCGAAATATTTTCCGCCCGAGGCCAAAGCGAAGATCCAGGAGCTGGTCGACAATTTGAAAACCGCCTACCGGGCACGGATCGAGAAGCTCGATTGGATGGGAGACGAGACGAAAAAGGAAGCGCTCAAGAAGCTCGACACCTACACAATCAAGGTCGGTTATCCGGATAACCCGCGCGATTATTCCAAACTGGCAATTCGCGCCGACGATCTCGTCGGCAACGTGAAGCGATGCGCGCAACTCGACTGGGATTTTTACACCGGGCGCTTTTCGGGGCCGGTAGACCGCACCGATTGGAACATGACGCCGCAAACGAACGATGCCTACAACGGGAGTCTGCGCGACATCGTCTTCCCCGCGGGGATTCTTCAACCGCCAATTTTCGACGCGGATGCCGATCCGGCGATCAACTACGGCGCCGCCGGCGGGGTGATCGGCCATGAACTCACCCACGGCTTCGACGATCAAGGCCGGAAGATCGATGCCTCCGGGAAGCTGCGCGATTGGTGGACAAAACAGGACGCCGAAACTTTTAAGAAACGCGCAGACATGCTCGGCGCGCAGTATTCCAAGTACGAGCCGATTCCCGGAGTGCACGTCAACGGCGAGCTGACCATGGGAGAAAACATCGCCGACCTTGGCGGACTCACTCTTGCCCTCGATGCTTATGGTGCGTCTCTAAAAGGGCAACCCGCTCCTGTGCTTGATGGTTATACTGGAGATCAACGCGTGCTCCTTGGGTGGGCCCAGGCCTGGCGCGGAAAAGTCACCGACGATTATGTGAAAAAGCAGGTGGTGAGCGATCCTCATTCGCCGCGACAATTTCGGGTGATCGGCCCGTCTCGAAACATCGATGCGTGGTATGACGCATTCAAAGTTCAGACCGGGGACAAAATGTTCGTCGCGCCGGATCAACGGGTGCGGATCTGGTGAGGATTAGTTGATAGTTGAGGGAACGGCGGACAGGTCCGCCTTTAGTTGAGAGTTCGGCTCCATCAATTGGCAATTGGCAATCGAGAGTGGTGGGCCTGACTGGGCTCGAACCAGTGACCCTGCGCTTATCAAGCGCATGCTCTAACCAACTGAGCTACAGGCCCGCGAAATTTAGCGAGTTAACGATTTAGCGAATTAGCGATTGGCTGCAAATGAATTCGCTAAGTCTCTGATTCTCGCCGCATTGCTTGAATTGGCTTGCCGAGTCGTAGCTCGCCACGTGTGGGTGGCAAGGTGAAAGGTGTCCGCCTTCGCCAAGGCTACGGCGCGACCGTCTTCGCTCTCCTCTTACGAGGCGAGCGAAGACTGGAGGCAAGGGGATTCGAACCCCTGACTTCCAGCTTGCAAAGCTGGCGCTCTACCAACTGAGCTATGCCCCCGCAGAGAGTTCATAGTTGATGGTTGAGAGTTGAGAGAAAAGCAAGTGGGATTCGAAACTCTCAACTAAAGCGCCGTCAGGCACGTTCTATCAACTCTCAACTACTTCTTCTTCAGCTTGGCCAGCGCCTGCTTCGCTTCATTGGCCAGCGCGCCATTCGGCTCCAGTTTTATCGCTTCCTCGAAATACTTTCGCGCGCTCGCGGGATCTTTCGCTTCCAGGCAAACGTTCCCGAGATTGATCAGCGGCCCGGGTGACTTGGGATCCAATTGGTGCGCCTTTTCAAACAGTTCGCGGGCCTTTTTCCAATCGCCGAGGTCGGCGTAATATCCCGCAGAATCGTTGAATGCTTCGGGGTGATTCGGGTACTCCTGGGTCGCCAGGCTCGAGATTTGAAACCAACGCTTGTCGTCCTCCGGATTTTCCTTTTTCTCGTAATACACACCGTAGCCGTGCAGCTTTTCCGGAACATAGCTGTTCTCCGGCTCCTGGATTGATTCGCCTTTCAACCACTTTAATCCGGTGGGATGTCCTTTGGTGTAGGCGACCATCTTTTTGAGCGTCGCCAGTTCGTTATCGAAATCGCCGCTCTCCTGATAAATAAAGGCCAGCCCGCACCAGATATCGAGACGATCGGGAAACTTGCCCGTCGCCTCTTGAAGAAGGTCGGTCGCACTTCGCGAAGTTTTGGCCACGTTCGGCTTGAACGAAATGCTTCCCGCCGTCTTGCCGGTTGTTGTGTCCTTTAGGCTGTAATCGCCTTTCTCAGGGGTTTTGGCGGACACAGTTGGCCCGAGCGATTCGTTGAAATAATAATTCGCGCTCGTGATCCAGGCATCGGGATCATTTGAATTTTTTGCGCGCCATTCGTCGAGCAGCGAATCGATCTTCGCGCCCTCCGCTTTCTGCTCGCGCAATTTTTTGAAACTCGCCGCATAGTCTTCCCCATTGACCTTGTTCAAACTTAAGAACAACAAGGCGATAGCGATCGTTTTGCCGATTGGATTAAGCACGCTTCTCTTTAACAACCTTTCGCGACGCGAGTGCAACACAAATCGCCAGGCCGATTAGCACTCCACCGAGATCGATCATCACGTCCTTCGATGAGGATGTCCGTGACGGCACAAACGATTGATGAAACTCGTCGCTTGCGGCGAAGATCGCGGAGCCGATCAGGGCGGACCAAAATGGCGACGAGATCGGAGATTTCCAAACGATTCCCACTCGCAGGGCGCGCCAAACCAATGCCGCAAGAATGGCGTACTCCGTTAAGTGCCCGAGTTTGCGGATGATCAGTTGAATCGAGGTCAGTGTCGCGAATGAGATGGGTGGATCGAGCCAGCGCAAAAATGGCACCAGGAAACGCGAAGTGTGTTCGGCTGACAGGACGTCGGTCGAGCCAATGAAAATCAAAGCAATCCAAATTAGGATTGGCAGCCAGTATTTTAAAAACGATTTCACGAAGCGGTCACGGATCAGAAGTCACCGGCCAACTGACTCTCTTTTGCATTCAACAATCTGCAATCTACAATGTTTTGATTCCTGACTTGTGACCGCGGACCTCCGACCTTTGACTTTCGAGCCGATTTTCATGGAACGCATCTGGGGCGGCCATCGTCTGGCTTCGCTTTTCGGAAAAAAGACGCTGCCCACCGCTACGATCGGCGAGGCTTGGGAACTTGTCGATCGATCCGAAGCGCAAAGCGTCGTGCGCAACGGGCCGTTTCGCGACCGAACCTTGCATGAACTTTGGACACACGATCGAAAAGCGATTTTCGGCGATGTGAAGGATTCGCCACGCTTTCCGTTGTTAATCAAGCTTCTCGACGCTCACGACCAGCTTTCGCTGCAAGTTCATCCACCGGCCAGGGTGGCCGGCAAGTTGGGAGGCGAACCGAAAACCGAATTTTGGTTCGTGGCATCGGCGATTCCCGGAGCCAAATTGCACGTCGGTCTCCGAAAACCGGTGACGCGAGAGCAATTTGCCGCGGCCGTTCGCGGGGGAACTGTTGCCGGGCTCGTTCACAGTTTTGAAGTCAAAGCCGGTGACGCAATGTTTTTGCCCGCGGGCCGATTTCATGGCATCGGCGCCGGCAACGTGTTGGTCGAGATTCAGGAAAACAGCGACACGACCTACCGCGTTTTTGATTGGAATCGGGTCGACGAGGGCGGCAAACCCCGCCAACTTCATATCGATCAAGCGCTCGAATCGATCGATTTCAACGACGTGGCGCCAAATCTAACCGAAGCCCAAGGCGAATTGCTGGTGAGTAACGAGCTCTTCGAGATTCAGAAATGGGACCTCGAAGCGGCTCGCGATGTCGCGCCGGCAGGCCAGTTTGCGATCATGTGCTGCCTCACTGGAACGGTTCGCTGTGTCGATGTCGATCTTCATTCCGGTGAATTTGCTTTAGTGCCTGCAGCAATGCCCGATCGAAAAGTTCAACCACGCGAATATGGGACGACGATGCTGCGAATTACGATTCCCAGGTAGGGGCGATTGCCCTCAATCGCCCGATGGCGGTTCGGTGAACCGCCGCTACCTAAGCCCGCACTCCGCGCAGCAAATGCGACCGCGGAACGTACCAAATCCGCTGGACGTTCACGATTTTCCAGGAATTCCGTTGAGGCAGAAGTTTGTAGAGCATCGGCAGGACCCGTCCGTCATCACTGACGAACATTACTTCCGCCAGCGCAGTCCCCTGCTCCATCCGGACTGAACCAAATTCAATTTTCCCGCGCTGCTGTTTCGCAGTCGGGTCTTTTCGGATGATGGCTTCGAGCTGCTGAAACGTCAGCTTCGGTGACCCGGTTGCAGCGAATTGATAGCCGTCTACCGCCAATGCCGGATCCATTGCTTCGAAGACGAAATCGTCTTTCGCAGCGCTCTTTGCTCCGGACCTCGCGATAAAAATTCCGGCCCCGCAAAAAAGAATGCAGATAGCGACAGTCGCGAATCGGGTCGAAGTCTTCATTTTGAAATTATTGGCTGCGCAATTCGCCGCAGATACTGAAAGCTGTAAATCCCGGTGTTATGCCCATCGCGCCAAACCGGTTGCAAGGCATAACCGCCAACAATCTGAAATCCGGCGAGGTCAAAGCTGTTGTCGGAGTAACTGACTTCAGGGCGGAGGACGTTCCCGAGCACGTCCGGCTCGCCACCGCAGGCCGCGCAGGGGCAGGCGCGCCGCAGAAATTGGAGATCGATGTAGGATTCGCTTCCATCGTTCCAGCAGATTGCCAATTCGTTACCGATCTGCTGAACGTTCCTCGGTTCCAGGCGCATTGGGATTTCAATCCTATCACAAGTCCGATCTGGAGAGCAATTCTCGGGCTTAGTTGTAGAGGCGCTCGCCGCGGCGAGCGCCTATTTAATTAGTTCGGTGCTTGGGAACAAGCACCGCTACAAGGCTTTCGTTCTATTCGCGCTTAGGCCGCGACCTCTCGCCGAAAATCGCCGTCCCCACCCGGACCAACGTCGCGCCTTCTTCAACTGCCACCGCGAAATCCTGGGTCATCCCCATCGATAGCTGGGCGAGGTCGACATGAAACTCGTTTTGGAGGCTGTCCCTCTGCTCGCGCAATTCCACAAAATATTTCCGCGACGCTTCCGCCTCTTCAGCGATCGGTGGAATGCACATGAGCCCAAGAATCGATAAGCGTGGCAAGCCAAGCAACGTTTCCATCTGTTCGCGCAATTTGTCCGGCGTAAACCCGAACTTGCTCCCCTCGCCCGCGACGTTCACCTCGATCAGGACACGCGGATGCAAACCTTCCTCCTCGGCGACCCGATTCACGTCTTGCGCGAGGGCGAGTGAATCGATGCTGTGAATCAATTCGAACAACGGAAGAGCATGGCGAATCTTGTTCTTCTGAAGATGACCGACGAAATGCCATCGGAGATTCGACGGCAGCTCCGGAATTTTTATCCGCGCTTCCTGCACCCGGCTTTCACCAAACAATTTCTGATTTGCATCGATCGCCTCTCGCACCTTGGAGGCTTCATGCGTCTTCGAAATCGCGACGAGTTCGACGTCGTCGACCGATCGGCCTGATTTCTTTGCGGCTTCCGAGATCCGCTGGCGCACTACCTCAAGATTTTCTGCGATTGAAGCCATGAATTGTAGAGGCGCTTGTGCCAAGCGCCTATTTACAAAGTTCGGTGCTTGAGACAAGCACCGCTACAACATCGTCGCCGTCCTAACATTTGGTTACTGATTCATCGGCTGGAACCTTTGCAAATGGTACGACCCCAAGAACGTTAATGCTATTGGCTCTTGTTATATTCTTCCATCGCCTGGGGCATCCAGTTCTCGAGCTGTTGGATGCGTGTGCCGTGCGATGGGTGATCGGAGAGGAACTGGGGCGGCTGGGCCGAGTTCGATTGCTCCATCCGTTTCCAAAACGCGATGCTTTCGCGAGGATCGTAGCCGGCCCGCGCCATGTAAATCAGCCCGATATGATCTGCTTCCGATTCGTGATTACGACTGAAGGGCATCAGCACGCCGTATTGCGCGCCGGCGCCAAATGCACCCATGATTGCCCGCTGTTTTTCGTAATCCATGTCGGAAAGTGAACCAGCGACGCCGATCATGGCGGTCTGAGTCAGGTTTTGCTCCAGGGCGCGTTGCGCTCCATGGCGCGATGTTGCATGCGCCATCTCATGACCCAGAACTGTGGCCAGCGCGGGCTCGGTGTTCGCGACCGGCAGGATGCCGGTGTAGACGATAATTTTTCCGCCCGGCAGACAAAAGGCGTTGATCTGATCGTTTTGGACAACCGACACGCGCCAGTCGAAATTTTTTCCAGCGTCGCCGGTTGCTGCGGCGAGACGTTTCACGACCCGCTGGACCATTTCCACTTCGGGACCCGAAGTGACCGTCCGCGATTGGGAAAGAATCTGCTGATAACTTTGCAAGCCCAGCGTCGACTCTTGCTGAATGGACAAGCCGACGTGGCTCTTGCGCCCGGTCTCCGGGTTCACAAATTTTTCCGAAGTGAAATATTGATAACCGACAAAAAGGAGGGCGGCGACAATCGGCAACCATTTGATGTGCGTACGATTCATCGCGCTATTCCACGAGATAGGTTGGGGGTAAGGCGAGACTCGGTCGAGCCATGATGTGCAGATGTTTGTCCCGCTCCACAGAGTGTCGCCCTACCGATCGCCGCAGGACGTGGTCAAAATTTCCATCATTTGCTTGGCAAGCTTCGGGCCCATTCCGCTCTCTTCGTGTTTGAAGTAAACGAAGGCGTCTTTCCAGTTCGATTGTTGTTCGGTCACAAACTTCGACCAGGTTTCGACATCCTCTTTTTGGTAATCCTCGCGGCGAAGACGGAGATAACCGTAGTTAGCCGTGATTTTCCTCGGCGTGGCAAGATCGTCGGTATCGGCGATGCAGAGCGAGATATTGCGCGATTTGAGAAGCTCGAAAATTTCATCGTCGAACCATGAATCGTGACGAAATTCGAACGCGGCGCGCATATCCGGAAATTCACGCAGAAATGAGCTCAACACCTCAGCGTCTTTCTTGAACGTCGGCGGAAGTTGAAACAGGACCGGGCCCAGACGCTCCCCCAGCCCGGTCACGACCTTGCAGAAGTATTCCAACGTATCGGCGCAATCCTTCAGTTTCGTCCAATGGGTAATCTTTTGCGGCGCTTTGAGCGCGAATCGGAACTTGTCCGGAGTTTGGGCCTTCCAATTGTCGATCGTTTTCGAAGATGGAATTCGGTGAAAGGTGTAATTGATCTCGGTGGTGGAGAATCGCTCCGCGTAAAACGGCAGCATCTTGGCCGCCGACAGGTCCTCCGGATAAAAATTTCCCTTCCATTCCGTGTATTGAAAACCGGACGTGCCGATCCAAAGATTCATAAATGAGGGAGAAAACATCCAGCGCTGAACATCGAACGTCCAATGCCGAATTCAGATGCGTGAATCGTGAGTCGAGATCCGTGAACCGATGTAACGATATAACGTTTCAACGATTAACGACTGGTCATAGCACGCCCACGGCGCGCGAGATAAGCAGAATCACAATGCTCAACGAGATAAAAATCTGGACCATCGCGAATATTTTTGCCCAGCGCGCGAGCAACGGCGCATCGGTCGGGCCAAAGGTCGAGCTTTGGGTAAAAGAGACAAAGAAGTAATCGACGAAACGCGGGCGCCATCGGGCGCAGGCGAATTGGGCACGTTCCTCGTGCGGGATCTGCATTTGGGGAAAAAGAAAACTGGTGCTGCCAAACTCTTTTCGTTCCTGGCGCACAGTCGATCCCCCGCCATCGAGGCGCCAATACCAGAGCGCGAACACAATCACGTTGGTCAGCCAAAGCAGACCACCTGAACGCAACAACGCGAGGGGCGATTCTTTGTGCGATGGGAGTGCTCGCACCAGCAAAGCAACCGATCCAATCAACGCGATGGTTGTGATCCCGTTGATAACGATTCCCAATGCGCGGTTCAACGAACGGCTTCCACTCCGATGAGTCATTACCGTTGGGATGAGCAACACCGCGATCAATGTTGGCAAAAGCCAGATCGGTCCGATGATGAGATTCCGGGGCAACGCCAGATAGATCGTGCCGATGGCCACGAAGGCGAGCACGGCCTGCCAGCGCGGTTCCGGTTTATCGACGTGATGATGTTGTGGCTCAGTCACGTGATCGCTATAGCAAAAAGTTGGACTGAGGCGAACACCAGAAACCGCCG
>JAICWQ010000011.1 GCA_025934755.1 Chthoniobacterales bacterium
GGCGGCGGCAAACTCGAACCGCGTGTGGTCCAGTTGGGGGAGCAAATCGGCGATCACTACGAAGTTAAGAGCGGTCTCGCCGAAGGGGAACGCGTGATCGCGAGCGCGAACTTCCTGATCGACGCCGAATCGAAAGTGCAAGGCGCGCTTAAGGACCTCGAACCGACGGCAAATCATTAGACCGGCCAATGATCGAACGCATTATCGCAGCAAGTGTCAGGAATCGTTTCCTCGTATTTGTGCTCACGCTTTTTGCGATCGGCGCCGGCATCTACACCTTGGAGCAAACGCCGCTCGATGCGATTCCCGATCTAAGCGATGTTCAGGTAATCGTTTATACCGATTGGGAAGGACGGTCGCCCGATCTGGTGGAAGACCAGGTCACTTATCCGATTTCGACTGCGTTCATCGCCGCGCCGAAGGTGAAGTTTGTCCGCGGCGAATCGATATTCGGCAAATCGTTCGTCTACGTAATTTTTGAAGACGGCACCGACATCTATTGGGCCCGTTCACGCGTCATCGAATATCTCAACTCAATTCGCGGTTCCTTACCCGAGGGCGTAAACCCGGCGATCGGTCCGGACGCGACTGGCGTAGGTTGGGTTTACGAGTACGCCCTCGTGGATGATTCTGGAAAGCTCGATCTTTCACAGTTGCGATCGATTCAAGACTGGAATCTCCGTTATGCGCTTGAATCTGTAAAAGGTGTCGCCGAAGTCGCGCCCGTTGGCGGTTTCGTAAAGGAATATCAGATCGATCTCGATCCCAACGCATTGCTCGCCCACGGCATCCCGTTGAGTGAAGTCGTCGCACGTGTGAAATCGAGCAATGGCGACGTCGGCGGCAAAACCTTTGAGGTCGCCACCACGGAATATTTCGTGCGTGGCCGCGGCTATTTCAAAACCATCGCCGACATCGAGAACGTCGTGCTTAAAGTTGAAAACGGGACACCAATTTACGTCAAGAATGTCGGCAAAGTTCATCTCGGCGGTGCGCTGCGCCGTGGTGTCGCTGAACTCGACGGCAAAGGCGAAGTGGTCGGCGGAATCGTGGTGATGCGCTATGGAGAAAATGCGCTCAACGTAATCGATGGCGTCAAACGCAAGATTGATAGCATCAAGTCCTCGCTGCCGGCAGGTGTGCGAATCATTCCGACCTACGATCGGAGTGAATTGATCCATCGCTCCATTTCGACCCTACGAGAAAAGCTGATCGAGGAATGCATCGTCGTCGCGCTGGTCTGTCTTGTCTTCCTTTGGCACCTCCGCTCAGCGTTGGTCGCCATCATTACGTTGCCGATTGCGATCCTCGCGTCGTTCATACCGATGTTCTACTCGCACCTAACGAGCAACATCATGTCGCTCGGCGGAATCGCGATCGCGATTGGCGCAATGATCGACGCAGCCATCATCATGGTAGAGAACGCACACAAATCTCTGGAACGCTTTCGGGAAGACCACAGCCGCGAACCAACCAATGGCGAACGCATCAACGCGATTATTGCCGCGGCTAAAACGGTAGGCCGTCCCCTCTTTTTCTCGCTCCTTGTCATCACCGTAAGTTTCCTTCCGGTGTTTTCCCTCACCGCACAGGAGGGCCGCTTGTTCAAGCCCCTCGCCTTCACCAAAACATTCTCGATGTTTTTCGCGGCGATCCTCGCCATCACCCTCGCTCCGGTCCTCATGACGTTGTTGATCCGAGGGAAGATTGCCCCGGAAACGAAAAATCCCGTGAATCGATTCTTGATTTCGATTTATGAGCCGGCCCTGAACTTTGTTCTGCGTTTCCGCGGACCGGTATTGTTCGGCGCATTGTTGCTTCTACTGCTGACAATTTTCCCGTTTGCGAGACTCGGCAAGCAATTCATGCCGCCGTTGAACGAGGGAACGCTGCTCTACATGCCAACCGCAGTGCCCGGAATGTCGATCACCGAAGCGACGAAGATTCTCCAAATACAAGATCGGCAACTAAAGAAGCTTCCGGAGGTCACAAGGATTTTCGGAAAGGCTGGCCAAGCTGACACGCCGACTGATCCCGCACCGCTCTCGATGTTTGAAACGATCGTGTCACTCAAGCCGTTCGATCAATGGCCCCGCGGTATGACCTGGGAAAAATTTCTGAGCGAGCTCAACATAAATCTTCGCACGCCGGGCATGGCGAATATCTTTTGGATGCCGATCCAAACCCGCACAGAGATGTTGACGACGGGATTTCGGAGCGCGTTAGGAATAAAAGTTTTCGGCCCCGATTTGCAAGGCATCGAAAACCTCGCTGTTCAGATCGAGAAAGCGATTGTCGATCTTCCCAACACCCGCAGCGCGTTCGCTGAACGGACGGTAGGCGGCTATTTTCTGGATTTCGACGTGAACCGAGAAGCAGCGGCGCGTTATGGGTTAACCGCTGGCGATGTAAATGACGTTGTCGAGACGGCCATTGGTGGCAAGACAATCACGACAACAGTAGAAGCACGTGAGCGCTATCCGGTGAGGGCACGATACGCTCCGGATTTTCGGCAGGACCTCGATTCATTGAAGCGGGTGTTGATTCCAACTCCGACTGGCGCGCAAATCCCGATTTCACTTGTCGCGGACATTCGTTATCGGACTGGCCCGCCCAGCATTCGCGACGAAAACGGGCAGTTAGTTGGCTTCGTCTTGATCGATCCGGCGACCGGCGACATCGACGGCTATGTGCGTAAGGCGGCAAAACGTATCGCGGAGCGGATCAAATTCCCGGCTGGCTATCACATCGAATGGGCTGGTCAGTTTCAATACATCCAGCAAGTCGAGGAGCGTTTGAAAATGATCGTGCCGCTTACGCTGTTAATCATTTTTCTGTTGATCTATTTCAATACCCGTTCGGTTGTGAAAACTTTCATTGTTCTTCTTGCCGTGCCGTTTTCTCTGATCGGAGCGTTCTGGCTGCTTTGGCTCCTCGGTTATCAGATGAGCGTCGCAGTCTGGATCGGCTTGCTCGCCCTGGCCGGCCTCGATGCCGAAACCGGAGTCGTGATGTTGCTCTATCTCGATCACGCCTGGGAAAAGTTCCGCGCCGAAGGCCGAATGAAATCAATGATCGATCTTCGCGCGGCCATCCACGAAGGCGCAGTACAGCGTCTCCGGCCGAAAGTGATGACGGCGTGCGCGATCTTGTTCGGACTATTGCCCATCATGTGGGCGCCGATCGCACAAACCGGCGCCGACGTAATGAAACGGATCGCTACGCCAATGGTTGGCGGCATCGTCACCAGCGCGCTCCTCGAGCTTCTTATTTATCCTGTAATTTTCTTGATTTGGAAGCGATACACTCTTGACGAAGCTATTGATGTATCATCCGAATGAAAGGAGGTGGCGACATGAAAATGGTATCAAGCTTAATCCTAATGGTGCTTCTCGCGATCAGCACTCTCGGAACGGAGAAAAAGAAGATGACCTGCACCCTCACGGGTAAGGAAGTCAAAGCATGCTGCTGCGAGGAGCTAAAGAGCGGGAAAATGTTCTGCACTCTGGCGAAAAAGGAAATCGATAAATGCTGCTGCACCGGAATGTGAAGCAAACCACCGTCCAGCCACAGTCGTTCGTTAAAACGACATACGGCGCGGACTATCAAACTGTTACTTCTTCGACTTTCCCGGTTGTTTAGTTGGGGGATTCGTTGGCGTATCGCAGCATGGCTCTTTTTGGATCTTTCCGCTCGCCATACATTTATACGTTCCATCCTTTTGCTTGACGCACATCGTTTCGCGCGGTTTGGCACTGAGTACGCCGGTCATGAAGCCGAGGAAAACAATTGTGCACAAGAATCTCATCGGTCGAACCGTAAAACAGATTGATTGAAATTGCCAGAGCGACAGCGACAACACCGGAACATTATAAATTAGCGGGAGCGGGAACCCTGAAAACTCACCCCCTGTCCTCTGCCAGAGCGCTCGCACCGCTCCACTCCAAACGAGCAGTCCTAAAAGCGCGAAACAAATCATGCGGCGCACGCGTCCCCCCCAACACGATAACCGGGACGAGCATCTAATTCGAAAACGACGGCAAGATCATAAAACCAACGTTCCAAAGCAATGCCACCAGTCTGAGTGCCAAGTTGGGGATTTTTTTAACCATGCCCGAAAGCGGTGCGAGGACGCACCGCACTCCAAAGATCTGCTCGCTTTTTTTAAACCTAGCGTCAGGCTCAAAAACGGGCTAACGAATTTCATGGGGAACCGGCGATTATTTGCAATCGCAGTTTTTTGCGCACTGGTTTTTTGTGCGCTGTTTTCCGGCTGCTCGCGTAAAGCGCCTCCAGCAGGACCGGCTGCGCCTGAAGTTTTGGTGACAACGGTCCAGCCGCGGGACGTGCCGCGCGTCCTCGAGCGCGTCGCGACACTTGACGGATTCATCAACGCCAATATCAACGCGCAGGTGCAGGGCTACATCACTTCGCGCGAGTACAAGGAAGGCAGCGTCGTTAAAAAGGGCGATCTCCTTTTTCAAATCGATCCGCGACCTTTCGAAGCTGCGGTCGCCCAGGCCAAGGCCACGTTGGCAAAAGACCAGGCCAACCAGGCGAAGGCGGACGCGGACGAAAAGCGCGCGATGGATTTGTTCAATAAGAAAGTGATCAGCGCCCAGGAACGAGATACTGCGACCGCTGCTGCCGGTTCGAGCAGGGCCAATGTTCAAGCGGATGAAGCCGCCGTTAAACAAGCTGAATTGAACCTTGGTTACACGAAAATAACCGCGCCGATCAACGGGGTCGCCGGAATCGCGAATGCGCAAGTGGGCGATTTGGTCGGCCCGACTACTGGATCGCTGACGACGGTCTCCCAGGTCGACCCAATCAAAGCGATCGTGACCGCGGGCGAAGGACCGTTCACGGATTTTGTGAGCCGCCATCCTGACCCCGACGAACGCCAGCGCTACGTGAACTCGCTCCAGTTCGATTTAATTCTGGGCAACGGCAACGTTTATCCGCACAAAGGAAAATTTTACGCGCTCGATCGGAGCCTCGATGTGAAGACCGGTTCCATCCGCTACGAAGTCACGTTTCCAAATCCGGGAAATGAGCTTCGACCGGGTCAATTCGGAAAAGTCCGTTTCGTCGCCGATATCAAAAAAGGCGCAATGGTGGTACCGCAGGAAGCGGTGAACGAGCTGCAGGGAAATTATCAAGTCGTCGTGGTCGATCAAAACAACAAGGCGACCATTCGCCCCGTAAAAGTAGGCGAGCGGCTCGGCGGGTTTTGGGAGGTAACCGAAGGATTGAAAGCGGGCGACAAAGTAATCGTCCAGGGCTGGCAAAAAGTCCGCGAAGGGGCAGCTGTATCGGTAAAAGATTGGACCCCGCCGGCGCCGGAGGAATCCCCCAGCCCCCAACCCACAACGACTCCGCAAAATCCCTGATCGATTATGTCAGAGTTTTTTGTCCGGCGGCCGATTGTCGCGATCGTCATCGCGATTTTGATGACGCTGCTCGGCGCGGTCTGCATTTTCGGGTTACCGATCGCGCAGTATCCAAAAATCGCGCCGCCTGAAATTCAAATCCGCACTCATTACACCGGTGCTGATGCACTGACGATTGAGCAATCGGTCGCGGCGCCGATCGAGCAGCAACTGAGCGGGGTCGACAATTCGAATTACTTCTATTCGATCAACGCCAACACCGGCGACGTGCGAATGGTGATTAACTTCGACGTTTCAACTGACGCGAATGTCGATCAGATCCTGACCCAGCTCCGGGTGTCGCAGGCGCAATCGCAATTGCCTCAAGACGTGAACAATTATGGGGTGACCGTTCAAAAGTCGACCACGGCGCCGTTGATGTTGATTTCGCTGTTTTCACCAAAAGGAACTTACGACGGAATTTTTCTCGCCAATTACGGTTACATCAACCTGGTCGATCAACTCACGCGGGTGCCCGGAATTTCCAACGTCCAGGTGTTCGGCGCCGGGCAATACGCGATGCGACTCTGGGTCAAACCGGACCAACTGGCCAAGCTCGGCATCACCGTGCCCGACATTATCACGGCGGTCCAAAAGCAGAACACGGTTAATCCGGCCGGCCAGGTCGGGAGCGAACCGATTCCGAGCGGACAAAAATTTACCTACACCGTCCGGGCCCAGGGCCGGTTGCAGACGCCGGAAGAGTTCGGAAACATAGTTGTTAGGGCAAATCCGGACGGCTCGTTCGTTCGGGTAAAAGATATCGCCCGCATCGATCTCGGCGCGCAGACCTACAATCTGCGGGGACGACTCAACGGACAACCGGCGGCAATTCTCGCCTGTTATCAGCTCCCGGGAACCAACGCAGTCACAGCAGCGCAGGGAGTGCGCAAGCTGATGGCGGAAGCGAAGCAGCGGTTCCCAACCGACATCGACTACGCGGTTTCACTCGATCAGACACTCGCGGTGACCGAAGGCATGTCTGAAATCGTGAAAACCCTGTTCGAGGCGCTTGCTCTCGTCGTCCTCGTTGTTTTCATCTTTCTGCAGGGCTGGCGGGCAACACTGATTCCATTGTGCGCCGTGCCGGTCTCATTAATTGGAACCTTCGTGCTCTTTCCCCTGTTCGGTTTTTCAATCAACACCCTGTCGCTTTTTGGATTGGTGCTGGCGATTGGACTTGTCGTCGACGATGCGATCGTCGTAGTCGAAGCGGTGGAACGTCACATCGAAGAGGGAATGGCCCCGCGGGAGGCAACGCTCCAAGCGATGCGGGAAGTATCCGGACCGGTGATCGGTATCGCACTCGTGCTTTCGGCCGTTTTCATTCCGACGGCCTTTCTCCCTGGCATCACCGGCCGATTGTACCAACAGTTCGCCCTAACGATTGCGATCTCGGTGATTTTCTCGGCGTTCAACGCCCTCTCACTGAGTCCCGCGCTGTCGGCAATGTTGCTACGGCCCCGAAAAAAAACCCGTGGTCCTCTGAGTTGGTTTTACGACCGCTTCAATCGTGGTTTCAGCCGCGCGACCCATGGCTACGTAAATTGGTCGCGCTTCGCCATTCGGAAAACTCTGCTCAGTTTCGGATTGCTCTTGGTCCTTGCGGTCGGCGCCGGTTTTTTCGGCGCAAAGTTACCCAGCGCGTTTTTGCCGGAAGAAGACCAGGGTTACGTTTTTCTCGCCCTCCAACTGCCCGATGCCGCTTCGCTCGAACGGACCGATCAAGCGTGCCGGAAGATCGAGGATTTCCTGAGCAAAACCCCGGGTGTGCAATACACGACCAGCGTCATCGGATTCAGTCTGCTGAGTCTCGCCCAAAATACTTACAGCGCGTTTTTCTTTGTCACGTTCAAGCCTTGGAGCGAACGAACCAAACCGGAGGAACAATACGGCGCGATCAAGGCGAGACTAAACAAATACCTGGCGAGCATGAGTGAAGGGATCGCATTCGCTTTTCCGCCGCCGGTGATTCCCGGGGTTGGGACGGCGGGCGGTTTCACTTTTGTGCTGGAAGACCGCTCGGGCAAAGACGTGAAGTTTCTTTCTCAAAACTTGAAAACCTTTCTCGATGCCGCACGCAAACGCCCCGAGCTCACGGGATTGATCACCACATTTCTGCCAAACGTCCCGCAGGTTTTCGTCAATGTCGACCGCGACAAAGTGGTGAAGCAGGGCATCGATCTCACCTCCGTTTATCAAACGCTGCAGACATTCATGGGCGGGTTTTTCGTGAATTACTTCAACCGGTTCGGCCGGACCTGGCAGGTATACATAGAGGCCGAGGGCGAATATCGGACCGATGCCAAAAACGTCGGCCAATTCTATGTCCGCAACGCTACTGGTCAGACCGTGCCGCTGGACGCGATTTCGACAATCGAGAATATCTCCGGCCCCGAATTCACTCTTCGCTTTAACGAATATCGGTCGGCGCAAATCAACGGCTCAGCCGCTCCGGGTTACAGCTCCCTTCAGGCAATGGACGCGCTCGAGGAAACATTCCGTCAAACCATGCCTAACGACATGGGTTACGATTATCTCGGAATGTCCTACCAGGAAAAGAAAGCGCAGCAAGGCGTTTCGCCGGCTGCAGTGTTCGGTTTGTCGCTGCTCTTCGTGTTTCTTATCCTGGCTGCGCTGTATGAAAGCTGGTCGTTGCCATTCAGCGTTCTTCTCGGCACGCCGGTCGCAGTCTTCGGCGCGTTCGCGACCCTTTGGCTGCGCGGAATGCAAAACAATATCTACGCCCAAATCGGTTTGATCATGCTGATCGGCCTCGCCGCGAAAAACGCGATCCTGATCGTCGAGTTCGCGAAAAAGGAATACGAAAAAGGGAAACCTCTGCTCGATGCCGCGCTTGAGGGCGCGCGATTGCGTCTGCGGCCAATCCTAATGACATCGTTCGCGTTCATTTTCGGTTGTCTGCCGTTGTGGTTTGCCAGCGGCTCGGGCGCGGTCGCTCGTCGCGTCCTTGGTTCAACCGTGATCGGCGGAATGATCGCCGCCTCCGGAATCGCGATTTTTCTGATCCCGGTAACATTTTATGTAATCGAGCGTTGGTTCGCGGGACACGAAAGCAAGGTTGAAGGTTGAGGGCTGAAGGTGAAGGAAGTTGCTGTAGCGGCAGGCGTGTCGCCCACGAAATTGGGAAACGCGGCCGACACGGCCGCCTCTACAGGTCAGGGAAACGACTCCTTCATCCTTCATCCTTCATCCTTCATCCTTCATCCTTCATCCCTCATCCTTCATCCTTCATGCCTCCCCGCACTTGAAATTGTTCTGGACGTCCGGGCGTTTTATCGCCGGAATTTAGCGAACGATGAAACAGTTTTTGCTGGCCTGCGCGTTTCCGGCATTGTTAACAGCTCAGAACATGGATCTGACCGAACAGCTTGGTAAAACCGTTCTTTACGGCGATATCGCGATTTCTCCGGATGGAAACCAGGTCGCCTGGGTCCAGTCGACCGCCGCTACGACTTCGAAAGAAACTTACACTTCCAAAACCGCGCCCGGATCTTCGGCAATCAAGATCACACTTGGAAATGGCGGGAACCGGGTTGACGCCCAGCCGGCATGGTCGCCCGACTCAAAAACGCTCGCTCTCCTTTCCAATGCCGGAGAGGGCGATCAGAAACAGCTGTGGCTGGTTAATGCAGACGGGTCGGGAGCGAGGAAAATGACCAAGCTCAGCGGGTATGCCGCCCGTCCCCGCTGGTCCCATGACGGAAGGCAAATCGCTCTATTATATATAGAGGGAGCCGGCGGAGGAGGCCCGCTCATGGCCGCGCCATCCACGACGGGCGTCATCGATAAGGCGATTCACAATCAACGGATCGCCGTTCTCGATGTCGCGACCGGGGAACTGAAGCAGGTTTCGCCGGGTGACCTGCATGTTTACGACTTTGACTGGTCGCCGGACGACAAAATGTTCGCGGTGACGGCGGCCCCCGGTCCGGGCGATAACAACTGGTGGATCGCGCAGATTTACAAAATCGACATCGCCACGGGTAAACCGACGTCGATTTACAAACCTTCTCTTCAAATCGCGGTGCCCCGTTGGTCGCCGGACGGAAAACAGATTGCCTTCATCGAAGGGATCATGAGCGATGAAGGATTTCACGGCGGCGACTTACTTACAATTCCGGCCAACGGAGGCAGCGCGACCGATCGCACCGCGGGCCGGAAAGGATCCGTGAGCTCTTTATTCTGGGTGGCGCCCGATCGAATCCTTTTCACCGAGTACGTTGGCGGCGGAAGCGCGATCTCAGAGCTGTCATTGCCCGAGAAGTCGGTGCACACAATTTCGAAGGGCGCGGAAGGCCTCCACGCGTTTGGCAATTTTCCGAACTTTGCTCTCTCGGGGGACGGGAAATTCGCGGCAGCGGTCCGAGGCAGTTACAACACGCCACCCGAAGTGTGGGGCGGATTCCTCGGCCAATGGCGACAGTTGACGAAAAATAATGCGTCATTGCCGATGACCTGGGGCAAAGCCGAAAGCATCGACTGGACGAACGAAGGATTTCACATCCAAGGCTGGCTGATTCCGGCGGCGAAAATCGAAGCTGGTAAAAAATATCCGATGGTCGTTCTCATTCATGGCGGCCCGTCCGGTGTAACGACATCGGAATGGCCGGCTGGCGCGGGGATGGCCCGCGCGATCATTGCCGCACTTTCCTCTCGCGGTTACTACGTGCTATTGCCAAATCCGCGTGGGAGCTACGGCCAGGGCGAAGATTTCACTCGGGCAAATGTGAAAGATTTCGGTCACGGGGATCTTCGCGATGATCTCGCCGGGGTGGACGCGGCGTTGAAAAAGTATCCGATCGACCCCCAACGACTCGGGGTTACCGGCTGGAGCTACGGCGGATATATGACGATGTGGACCGTGACCCAGACCGACCGATTCAAAGCTGCGGTCTCGGGTGCAGGTATTGCCAACTGGCAGAGTTATTACGGCCAAAATTTGATCGACCAGTGGATGATTCCGTTTTTTGGGGCATCGGTCTATGACGATCCGGCCGTTTACGAAAAGAGTTCGCCGATCAAGTTCATCAAAAATGTGAAGACGCCGACCCTCATCATCGTCGGCGAACACGACGCCGAATGTCCGGCGGCGCAGTCTTACGAATTTTGGCACGCTCTTCGAACGCTTGGTGTTCCAACCCAACTCATTATTTATCCCGGCGAAGGCCATCTTTTTCTGAAACCAGAAAACCAGGCAGACAGACTCAACCAGACGATTGCCTGGTTCGATAAATATCTGAAGTAGCCAAAGCCAGGGCGAATTCCACTGGAGATCGGCAGATAAATATCGGGCGGTCTCCGATTTTAACCAAACCCACAGGTGGTCGCGTTAGTGATGCGATAATTGTTCGCGGACGTCCAAGAAGATTTGCGCTCGACGAACCTGGGGCTGGCTTGTTTCGTGCTGTTTCTTCGCAGCGTTTGTTATGGTTCGATTGGAGATAGATTTCAAACCGGGTTGGTTCGAACGAAAGTTAATCCGACAAACCAAGCTCGATGTTCTGCGACGTCTCGGCGGCCACGATTTTCGGCTTCTTCGGATCGTGCTGAAGAAGCGTGATGGCCGGGTTGCCTTTCAATTCATCGGCGACTCGAGCAGCGTAGAAAAAGCCAAGAACCTTCTTGGCATCTGCTGATTCAATCGAGATCTGCTTATCGGCGACCGCGCCAGCCGGGCGGCGGGATCAGGTTTGCAGGAACACCCGCCGCTTGAAGCATGGCCAAACCATTCGTCGGATTGCGCCACATGACTTCGCGACTGATCCGCTGTAGCGCGTTCGATCGCGCCGTGGGATCTGCAATATTGTCGGCCCAGGCAATAGCGTCCTGCGGGTTCGTGGCCGCCATTGAAAAAGCCAGAGCGGCGGCAGCGGCATCGTATGAATTGCCGGGAGGCAACGAACTTACCCAATTGATCGCCGCATTGAGATCATCGCGGGCCCATTCCCGCATCACTTGCGAAATTGTGCGAGCTTCGGCTTGCGGATCGGTCAACCCAATCGCCCAGTTCGCTGCGGACATTGGATCATCTGCCGCCCAGGTTCGTGCGACTTGAGCCAGTGGCGATTGCCAGCCAGTCCCGCCCATTCCGCTCTGCATGGCTTGCAACGCCGCGGCCTGAGGATCAATCGTGGCCCATTGCCGATAAATCACACTGCTTAACGATTCGTTTCCGGGAAAATCCCCTAACGACTGGGCCATCGTCAGCGCCGCCGCCGGGTCGCTTTCGGCCATAAAACTGAGGACTCCTCGCAACGCCATGTAACGAAGGTTCGATTCCGGGATCGCTTTGGCGCGATCGAGAGCGGATTGCAAATCCACGCTGGCGAGCGATTCGAAAACATCGTCGGCCATATATTCGTAGCCGTGGTTCGAGTTGGCGAAATTGAGGGCAGCTTCGGGATCGTCCTGCACCCAGCGCGCAATCAACAATCGCGATGCGAGCTCGCGTTCGTTACTGCCTGGAATGCGCTGGACCCGCTTCAAGACATCGGCAAAGTCGGACCGGTTCAATCCGCTGATCAATGCCTGCAGATCTTTTGCTCTCTGACGCGGATCACGCTCTGCCAGAATCGTGTTCAAAGATTTCGCGCGAAAAGTGCTTGGCGGCTCCGATTTTGTCGTCGCGGGCGCGCTTTTCGTTTGCGCTTCGGGCACAGGCTCCTTAACCGCAACCGACTGGGATGCAACCGGGTCCACCGGTTGGGCCGCAGACGAGTTCGAGTGACGATTAAATGCCCGATCAAGCACCGCGCCGCCGGCTACTGCGATTCCAAGAATCAAAACGTACCAGGGATTAATTTTCGCCGCCATCTCCCACATCTTCCTAAAATACCGCGGTCTGCGCCAGCAGAAATCCGCGTAAAGCGCGACCTACCTTCAGAACGGATAGTGAAGGCGTAACAGCTGGGGCTTGGCGCCCAGCGAGACCACGAATATTTCACTATAATCGCTGTCTGGAATCTGGACCGGTCCATCAATCCCGATCGCTGTTAGGATATTCGGAATCGTGTCGCCATGCCCTACGACCAGGGCATTGCCATTCAGTTGGCGCAATTTTGAAACGAGCGCCGCGATATCTTTTCCGGCGACGATGGTTGGGCTGATGCCGGTTGAGCTCGATGTCGGGACGGCCGTCTCCTGGGTGCGCTTAAATTCGCTGGTGAAGATTGCTGTGATCCCTGCGTCTTTTAGAATTCGCGCGAGCGCCTTCGCCCGGTCGCGGCCGGCAGGAGACAAATCCGGGTCCTTCGGATCGTTGGCTGCCTTTTCCGCGTGACGAACGATCACGACAATCGGTTCTGCTGACGCAAACGACACCGCAATCAACGACGCGACAAATAGAACAAGGACCTTCATCCACATATGCTAGCAGAAAAATCGTCTTTCGAAATTAAGCACCTCGGTCGCCAGACTCGCTGAGTCTGATCTTTTCCCGCCACATGTTGAACGTCGCGACTTTCTGCGTCTGGTCACTTGTCACATGTCACTGATCACTCTGTCGATCGAGGCCCACGAGGAAATCTGGCCGCTCAAGGAAACGTTCCGGATTTCGCGCGGCAGCCGAACTGAAACACGTGTGATCGTTGCCACCATCAGCGACGGCGAGCACACCGGGCGCGGCGAAGGAGTGCCAGTGCGTCGTTACAATCAGACATCCGGCTCTGTGCTGGCCCAGATCGAAGCGATCAATCCCGATGACAATTTTAATCGCACGAGTTTGCAATCGCTTTTACCTCCCGGGGCGGCCCGAAATGCGCTGGATTGCGCGCTTTGGGACCTGGACGCGAAACGCTCAGGCAAACGCGTTTGGGAAATTGCCGGGATTCCGGTGGCTTCTGAAATCGAAACGTCCTTCACCATCAGCCTGGATGCGGCGGAAAAAATGGGCCAAGCGGCAAAGTCACACTCGGCCGCGCCGATCCTCAAATTAAAACTCGGAGGCGACAGAGAGGATTTGGCACGCGTAACCGCCGTTCGCAAATTTGCCCCCACTGCCCGTCTTTTAATCGATGCCAACGAATCGTGGTCGCCGGAACATTATCGAGACCTCGCGCCTGAGTTGAAAGAACTCGGCGTCGAGGTAATCGAGCAACCGTTTCCAGCTGATGCCGATGAAGTTTTGGAAAAACTGGATCATCCAGTGCCGGTTTGCGCAGACGAAAGTTGCCACACCACGATCGACCTTCCGCGGTTAAAAAATCGGTACGAGATGATCAATGTGAAACTCGACAAGACGGGCGGGTTCACTGAGGCGCTATTTTTGTGCGAACGCGCGCGCGAAAATGGATTCAAATTACTGATCGGCTGCATGGCGTGCACCTCGTTAGGCATAGCCCCAGCACGATTGCTTGCGAGCGACGCGGACTATGCCGATCTCGACGGCGCGATATTACTCGCCCGCGACCGAGATCACGGACTTCAATGTGCCAAAGGCCAGCTCGGTTTGCCGCCGCGAGAGCTCTGGGGATAAGAGAAGTGACCAGTCTCAAACCGCATAGGTCTCGCGATTTGGTCTTACTCGCAGCGAAGAGCCACCATTGGATCGACTTTGGTTGCACGGCGCGCCGGCAAATAACAAGCGAGGAGCGCGACCCCGATGAAAACGACGATGGCAATGCCAAAAGTCATCGGGTCTAGTGGCCTGATGCCGTAGAGTGAACCGGCCATCAATTGTGAAACCAACAGGGCGCAGATCAGACCAACCGTCGCGCCGGTGATCGCGAGTCCGAAACCGTAAGCCAACAGCATCTGCAGAATCGTGCGTCGATCGGCGCCGAGGGCGAGCCGGACCCCAATTTCGTGGGTGCGTTCGTTTACCAGATAAGAGAGGACTCCATAGATTCCGATCGCCGCCAACACCAACGCCGTCAGAGCAAACACGCCGACGATCTTGAGCGAAAAGCGCCGCTGGTCGAGCGAGGCCGAGAGCGTGTCCGTCAGCATTTCTGCACTGAAAACAGGGAGCGTCGGATCGACCGACTGCACTTGCTTGCGCACTTGCTCGGGAATTGCAGCGGCATCCAGATGTCCTCGCAGAAAGATCGCAAGATGTTTCGCACCTCTTTGATAAAGGTCGGTGTAGATTTGCGGGACGTTGGTGTTCTCGATCGATTCCGTCCGCGCATTTGCGACAATGCCGACGATCGTTGTCCACCCAGTCACGCGTTGTGAAAGTTTTATGTGTTGGCCAATCGGATCTTCGTTAGGCCAAAGTGTCTGCGCCATCGATTCATTGATCACAGCGACGGCTTCCACGTCGTTCTTATCAAGATCGTTGAACATGCGTCCGCGGCGCAGGGTCATGCCCATTAAATGAAAATATTCCGGCGTAACGGTCGATTCATCGACCAGGGGCGCCTCATTGCTTTGGGTCTGTCTTCCTTCGATCATCATTGGAAGGGGAGGATTTTGATTGTTCCGGTCGTGCCCGAGCGGCAGGGCCGCCAGATCCCCCATCGCCACTTCTTCAACCCCGGTTAGTTGTTTGCAGCGCCGAAGAACGTCCCGGAAAAATGGCGCCTCCTGCGCCGCCGTGGCGTAGTTATCCATTTTTGGATCGTTTGGATACGGAATCCTCGTCTTGATCGTCATGACGTTTTGGGGATTGAACCCCAGCGGCGCACTCTGCAAATCCCAAAAGCTGTGGAGCAGCAAACCGGCTGCGATCAACAACACCAGAGACATGGCGAATTCCGTTATTACCAATGCCCGTCTGGCGCGGGCCTGTTCGCGTGATCCGGTGGATGCACGCCCTTCCTGCTTGAGCGCGTGACTGAGTTCCGGATGGCGAGCAGACAATGCGGGAGCAAGCCCAAAGATTATACCGGAGAGGACGGAGGCACCCGATGCAAACAGCAACACGGTCCAGCTAATCGATATTTCATTCAACCTCGGCAAACTTTGCGGCACGAGATGGATGAGAAAATCTTTCGTGACGACGAGGACGCCCAAACCAATCGCGCCGCCGAGCAACCCTAGAAGCAAACTTTCCGTCAGCAATTGGCGGGTCAGCCTGATTTGTCCGGCCCCAAGTGCCCGTCGAATGGCCAGCTCGTGAGTTCTGACGCTGCCGCGCGCGAGCAAGAGGTTTGCTACATTGACACAAGCAATCAGGAGAACCAGGCCGACCGCGACGACCAGCATGATGAGGGTCTGGCGCACATTACCGATCACGCTCTCTTTCAACGGGACCAATCGAATTCTCCATCCCATTTGGGCTGGATAATCGCTGGAATATTTTTTTCGCAATGAGGTGACCAGCGCGTCGACCTTGCTTTGCGCGCCCGCGATCGTCAGGCCGGATTTCAATCGCGCGATTGCAGTTGGCAGATTTCGCCCGCTTCGCGCCGGCTGATCTGACAATGGCGCTCCGTAAAAACTGGTGGCGGCCCAGACTTCAATGTTTCGCTCTCGGAACGAGGTCCCGGGGTCGTGAAAACTTGCGGGCATGACTCCGACGATTCGATACAAATCGGTGTCCATTCGTATGTTCTTTCCGAGGATGTCCGGATCGGAACCGAACATGCGCTTCCATAAGCCGTCGCTAATCACGACTTCGCCAATGAATCCCGGTGAATGGTCGGTCCCTGGAAAGGTGCGGCCAAGCTCAGGCTTTACGCCTAACAAATCGAAATAATTCGGCGCTTCAATCAGCAAGCTGACCCGGGCGGGTTCGGCCGCGCCTGTCAGATTGTTGTCGTCGTACCAGGCGGGAGAGACGTTCTCGAAAATCCCGGAGTGCTGAAGGTCCTGCCATTCCGGCTCAGACATGCCAACGTCATGCGCCCCAATTCCCTCAAGTTCGTCGACAATCCTTACAAGCTGGTCGGAGCCGGGATACGGAAGTGGATGCAAGAGCGTAGCGTCGACGACTGTGAAAATCGCGGTCGTGGCCCCGATGCCCAGCGCGATTGTCAAAACGACAACTGCGGTAAATCCCGGCGATTTTCGCAACATTCGAATGCTAAACCGCAGGTCCTGAAGAAGGATGTCAACGAAGTTTCCGGCGATCGCGTCGCGACATTCTTCCTTAAACCGCTCCGGACTCCCGAACTCGAGACGAGCGCGGCGCTGGGCTTCCGCTCGAGTTAATCCGGAACGTTCCAGTGCGTCCGCACGAAGTTCGAGGTGCGATTGAAGTTCTTCTTTCAGCTCTTGCTCGGTGCGGTAACGATGGCCAAATCTTCCGAGCAACGATCTGAAATAGGCCAGTCTCATTTGTCGCGCTTCTCGTCACTCATCACTTTTGTCACGCTTCCTGCGGTCGCGCGGCCAAAGCACTCGCGATTGCTTTCGCCAGTCGATTCCATCCATCGGTCTCCTCCCGTAGACGTCTTCGGCCTTGGGCCGTCAGTTCGTAAAATTTCGCGCGACGATTGTTCTCGGACTTGCCCCATTTCGATTTCAAAAGTCCCTGCCGGACCAATCGAAATAGCGCCGGATAAAGCGCCCCCTGCTCCACGAACAATGCTTTGCCGGAAATCTGTTCGATCCGCGAAAGAACGGCGTAGCCGTGGAGTGGCCCCAGCGAAACCGCTTTTAAAATGAGAAGATCGAGTGTCCCCGGTAAAAGTTCGGCTTCATCACTCATAGTGCTCTCCTAAATCAATTAGGAGTCTATGAAGCTTCTCCTAAGCTGTCAAGGGGAGAGTATTGGCGTTCAGAGAGCAAATTCAGGCCTCAGCCATGCGATGGAGGTAGCAGGTGCGGCCGCAATCCGCCAAGCAGATTCCAGGAGGCTCTTTGCCTGCAAGGGTTACCGAACCATGGACGGAGCCGTCCCCAGTTAACTTTCAGGCACAACCGTTCCGTTCCAGGTCGCAAGCGCAGGCCTGGCGCGGTCGTTGTCCGACAGTCCGGGTCCGAGCGCCTTACCGGTAACTCTTGCGCGGAGACGATTGATTGGTTGTTCGACCAAACACCACGACACTGCCGCGACACCCAGGGTCGCCATCCCAAAGACCATCAAACGTAAAGACGGCGTTGTGATCACGAACCGGAGCGATGGTGGCAGCCAGCGATTAAATATCATCGCAACCAGAGCATGATAAATGTAAAGGCCGTAGCTGATTCGGCCGGCAAAGACCAATCCTGGCAGGGAAAGGAACCGGGCAGCCAATCCGTCAAATCCCGCCGCAGTGCGAGCAACCAAAATAGCAAACGCGCCGGCCTCGAGCGGTTCCACCAGGACCGATTTCAACTGCGTTGGATCGCTGATTCGCAATACCGCGGCGAGGCTTAACATCGACAAACAAATCAGCGCGAGCAGCCAGCCGGCCCGAGTTGCGCGCAATCGGCTCCCACACCATCCCAAGGCTGCGCCTGCCGCAAGAGAGTCGAGACTGCCGAACGGCAAGACCCATCGAGCAATCATCGGCATTGAAAACATGACGCATCCAATGCGAAACGCGATTCCCATTAACGCGACAGAAATAATGGCGGGCAGCATCCATCGTCGCGGCAACAGCAAGATCAGGAGCGGCCAAAATAAGTAAAACTGTTCCTGGACGCAGACCGACCAAAGATGCGAAATCGTCAGCGGCCACTGATTTGTCGCCGCAATCAGCCAGTTGACCGTCCCAGTGACCACCCATGGCCAAGTATGGCGAACCCCGCCGAGACCGAGAATTAGCGCGACGCCTGTAAATATAAAATACGCGGGGGCGATTCGAAGATAGCGGCGCCAGTAAAATGCGCCGATTGTTTTCCCGAACGATAGATTCGCCGTTTCCATGCGATCGCGCGCGCGCCGAAGCGACGCCGTAATGAAGTAACCGCTCAGGACGAGAAACAGCCGAACGCCGGTTGCGCCAAGGTGGATCCAGTCCGGCAACGGAAAATTCGGAACGTCGGCGCTGAAATGGTCCACCATGACAGTGAGGACGGCCAAGGCGCGCAATCCATCGAACTGCGGTTGGTAACATTCCGACACTCGGCGTCGAACGAGGGGCCTCTCCGACGGCTTGGCCTTAGACCCAGCTGCCTGGCCCCACCCCAGATACGAAACCCCAGCCATTAAGTATCTGACGGGCTTCGGGAGCTTTCGTTACAAATTTTTTTAGCCGACCGGCAACAAACTGTCATGTTTACGAAATAAAGGCCCGACTCAGGCACAAATTTCCCCGAGAACGGTTTGCAATTCCTGAAAATTAATCGGCTTGGTCAGGTGATGATCGAATCCTGCTTCAATACTGCGCCGCACATCATCGTCCATGCCGAGTCCGGACAGCGCGATTCCGCGCAACGGTTGGCGCCGTTTTGCCTGACGAATCAATTCGTAGCCGCTGATTTCCGGCAAACCGATATCGCTGATTAGCGCATCAAACTGTTGCCCTTCGAGAATTTCGAGCGCGCTGCGGGCAGAATCAGCCGTTATGACTTCGTGTCCACTTCTGAGCAGAAGTCGCGAAAGCACGCGGCGAGTATCCCCGTGATCGTCCACCAACAGGAGTCGCAACCTTTTGGCGTTCGCGACGACGCCGTTCATTCCTTTACCTTGAGTTACGATGGGATCATTGAGCGAATCGAGGCACACTCGAAACGTGGCGCCTTGATCGCGCCCGGCGCTTTCCACGACGATCGTTCCGCCATGCAAATCGAGGAGAGTTTTCGAAATTGTCAGGCCGAGACCAAGTCCGCCGAATCGTCGGGTGATTGAGCGTTCGCCTTGATGAAAAGGCTCGAAGATGCTGCCCTGTCGTTCCGGTTCGATCCCGATTCCGGTGTCGCTGATCTCGAAGACAAACTGGCTCTCTTCATTATTATATGAGCGTACGCGAATGCGGCCGCTTTTCGGCGTGAACTTGACCGCGTTGTTCATGAGATTCCAAAAGACCTGCTGAATTCGGACCGGATCCGCCCAGATATGATGGCGGGACGCCGTGAGAGCAACCCCGAAGTCGATCGCCTTCTTCGTGATGTCACCCTTGACGATTTGGACGGCGTTTTCCAATAACCCGTGCACGTCGACCACTTCGTGGTGCACTTCAATCTTACCCCGAGTGATCCGAGTGACATCCAAAAGGTCGTCGATCAATTGCGCTTCCAGCTGAACGTTGCGAAAAATAGCCATGACATCTTCGCGAAATTCGGGCGCGAGCTTTTCATTCTCCGAAAGATAGCTCGCCGCAATCATCGCCGGCATAAGTGGGGTGCGCAGCTCGTGGCTAAGGGACGCCAAAAAATCGTCCTTCGCCTGGTTCGCTTGTTCCGCCGCTACCTTTGCCGCTTCCAAATTTTCTTCCGCGCGTTTGCGTTCGGTTATGTCGCGGAAACTCCAGACCCGGCCAACGGGTTTGTTGTCAAGGAGTTGGATCTGCGAATAACGTTCGAGAATCGTTCCATCCTTCCACTCCATGACTTCGAAAGTTTCGGGCGGCGCGTTTCGATAGATCTCCATCACGCGCGACACGAATCCTTCGGGGTCTTTGAATCTCTGGCTGAATTTAATTCGCAACCTATGAGCGTCAGCCCGTTTCAATTCTTCGCGCGTCACGCCCATGATCTGGGCGTACTTCTCGTTAAAATTGCGGACGTTCCCCGACATGTCCGTTACCACAATTGCGTCGGTCGTTGAATCCAGCGTCGCCTGCATCATCGAAAGCGAGAGGGCCAATTCCGCGGTCTTCCGTTCGAGCGCCTCCTTGGCTTGAAGAAGCTCTGAATCGGAAACGTGGTTGTTCGATCCGGCATCAATACTTTGCCGGTCTTTCTTCTTCGCGGACGAGCGCCGCTTCGTCGCTTTCGAGGGTTTCACTTGGCGCCCAATGATAGTTCTATTGGCCCGAACTGTCACTGAATTGCTGGACCAGGGAGCTGCGTGTTCTTTCCGTCTTCCGGTCGGATTTGCTCCTTTCCCCGGTTATCGCCCTTCTCCACTGGCCACGGCCAATTTGTCAGAGCAAATTGCCACATGGGCTTTATCAATCTCGAGCGACTTCCGTTTGAGGGAATGTCTTACGAACTTCATGGCGACAAGAACGGCGCGCCGCTCTCGGCTTATATTGTGAACGCGCCTCCCCGAAAAGGTCCGCCCTTACACACCCATCCGTATGTCGAAACCATTTTTATGGTCGAAGGCCGCGCTTTGGTAACAATCGGCGATGATACCCGCGAAGCGAAGGCCGGCGACATCGCCATTGTTCCGGCAAACACGCCGCATCGGTTCGTGAACTGTGGCGACAGCA
This sequence comes from Chthoniobacterales bacterium, assembly GCA_025934755.1. Taxonomy (GTDB): domain Bacteria; phylum Verrucomicrobiota; class Verrucomicrobiia; order Chthoniobacterales; family UBA10450; genus AV40. The sequence continues at coordinate 20,645 of JAICWQ010000011.1, forward strand.
TTCTCCGGCAAATCGATGTCCATGCCTCTCCTCATTTTATTCAGACCAATTTATGACAGATCGTTTGCCAGGGCGCAGCCGTCGGCGAACGTGGGACATTTAACCGTAGCCGAAATTCATTCAGACAAATCTGGTGTTACGACTCTCTCAGCCACGACCGGGAATTATTCTCGATCCAAAACTGACAGCCGCGTAGCTGCTGACGGTTTTGTGTTTATTCGATTGCGCCAAACTCGTTAGTTGAACGCAGCGCTCTTGCGAGCAGTCACGGAAATCGGTGTATTGGCGTAGGCGTTGGAGTAGGAGTGGACGTCGGCGCCGTGGTTGCGGTCGGTGTAGCTGAAGCTGCGGGCGTAGGCGTAGGAGTTGGGCTCGGACCACATCCGCGGAGACACGGAGTGGGAGTCGGTGTGGGAGAAAGTCCAGGCGTTGGCGTAGGAGTTGAAATAATTACGGGCGTCGGTGTGGGCGTTGGTGTTGGTGTTGGCGTCGGGCTCGGAACGCATCCGCGGAGACAGGGAGTGGGTGTCGGGGTTGGAGTCGGCGTTGGAGTTGGGGTTGGAGTCGGTGTCGGCGTTGGCGTCGGTGTCGGCGTTGGCGTCGGAGTCGGCGTTGGCGTCGGAGTTGGCGTTGGGGTCGGAGTTGGCGTCGGAGTCGGCGTTGGCGTCGGAGTCGGCGTTGAGGTCGGAGTTGGCGTTGGGGTCGGTGCGGCAGTCGCCGTCGGCGTTGGAGTTGGCGTTGGGGTTGGGGTTGGAGTCGGTGTCGGAGTTGGTGTTGCGGTCGGAGTTGGCGTTGGGGTCGGTGCGGCAGTCGGCGTCGGCGTTGGCGTTGGCGAAGGGATCGTAAAGGCGTGTGAATGGGCCGCCAGTTGCGATACAGTTATGTTTAACGTAGCTGAGCCTGCGGTCTCGGCCAGGACACCAAGGTCCGGCGAATCATAATGGGCTGCGGCCATGGCCTGAAGATTTGGTATCGCGAAGGTGCTCTGCCCATCTCCGCCGTAGGTTGTTCCAATCAGATTGAAAAGCGTGTCGTTCTCGGAGATTGGCAAAATGGTGCCGTAGAGAGCATCCCATGCATCCTCAGACAATCCGTCGGCCGTATTACCGGCTATAATCCGAATTTCCCCGATCAAGGGCTGATCGGTTGCATCCGCCGACGGAGAATCGGCAAGGAATGGAGCATTCCGGGAAGGGAAAATGCCGAAAAGCGAAATGAGCCACCGCATCACCATCGAGGACTGATAATTGTTTGCCGTGTTCCCGGTCCCGCCAGTAGAACCGGTGTCGCCTTCGGAAGTCGTGTGGGTGTGAGCCGGAATGTCGGACGCGCTCAATATTAAGTTATCAGTGCCGTAATTCAGCCCAACTGGGAAAGAATCGTTGTCGTCACCGATGATAATATTTCCGCGGGTGTCGGGAAGGCCCACGGTGGTTGTACCGTCACCGCCATAAATTGTCCCGATGTTGCTAAACAGATAATTATAATCAGGCAGCGGTAACAGCCGGCCATCGCAATGCGCCCAGCCGGTCGGTTCAACATTCCACGGCGCGATCATCATTTCGCCATTGGACGCGATCAAAAAATTCAAGGCCAGGGAGGGCTGTCGATTGTCGAACGCAACGCCCCCGCCGGTGGCATCGGTATTACCGCCGCTGGGAAGAGAATGGGTATGGCTGGGCAGGTTGTCGACCGTGACAGAGGGAAACGATGTTCCGACTTTGGTCCCGAGCGGAATGTCGGCACTGGCGCCGACCGGCACGCGCCCACGCAAATCGGGTAAAGCAAAGGTCGTTACACCGTTACCGCCATAGGTCGTCCCGATCAGAGTCCAAAGCGCAATGTTTTGACTGATCGAAAGGAGTTGACCTTCACACATTACCCAATCTTTGGGCGCAAAATTGAATGAAACCGCCCTGATTTCGCCAATAAAGGGCACGGTCCGGTCGGGCGGCGTTGTTTGGTTGGGTGTTCCGGGCGTTCCGGCGTCGTCCGGGAAAATCCCATTGAGCGCAATAATGTAAGTCAGAGCCAGTGTAGGCTGGCGATTTTCAACGGCCTGACCGCCGCCGGTCACGCCCGTGGTATCGGCCAGGAGAAGGAAAATTCCGAGCCCGAAAAGGGCGATCGCGGTCGAGCCTGCCTGACGGACCAGTCTGTTATGTCGGAATGTCTTAATATAGCGGCTGCGAATCGCGACCCTTCACAGGTCGATTCGCAGGGTTCCCGCTAACAAGTCTGCCTGTCCTTGTCGAGCGAAATCCAAAACCGGAATTCCGGGTCAGGATGCAAAACGGGCGCGCCAGGAATTCGACGCGCCCGTTGGATTTTAACGGTGATTATTCGCAGTAAACTGCGCCGTCTGGATAATTGCAGCTCGGATCAAACCCGTAGGCCGGATACCAGCAGCCGTTGTCGGCCAGATAATAGTGGCAACCGTCCATCACCACGATGGAGTAGGTTCTCAACCACCAATCACGCGGATGCGTTCCGATGCTAAAGTGAACGTCGCTCCGGTCGCGGAATCCACGATGGAGCGCGAGGCTCTCATGTGTTTCTCTTCCGTTACGAAAGACGGTCGTGCTTCGTGTTATGCCGCCTTTTTCGTCAACTCGCGCGCCGGAATGTCGCTCGTCGCCGCCAATTTTCTCTTCGCTTCTGACACGGGCGCCATCCGGTCTGTTGACGTCTCTCTCTTTAACGTTCGCCTCGGTTCGCGCCCGCTCACTGGGCTGAACGTTTTGTTTCTGAACGTTCTCCTTTGTCCGGCCAGGCTGAACCTTCTCTTCAGTCCGGGTTGTTTTCGCCTTTTGTTCAGGCTGCTGTTGCTGTTCGTCAGTCGTCGTTGTTTGGGCGCCGACAGACATCGCGATCGCAAACCCCACCGCTATTAGTAATGATTTCATTTTCGTTATTGTCCCTTTCTTTGTCCATTCTTGGACGCGGCCGGTTCCGGTTCTATTTAACCGGAACGGACAAAATTCCATTCCGCAAAGTCTCACCCTGCGCAGTTAAGCACATCCGAACGTGTTAATCGCGAACTCCGGACAATGGCGGTTGCGCAATCGGCCGAAATTTGCTGCGGAAAAGGCGAAACAATCTGACGCGAGATTTAATTTTACTCGGAAACGAAGGCCGAGCGGCGTCGCCGATGAATCATCCGCGAGATCCGCAGAATGGGAAATAAAAGCAGGTAAATGAGACTGCTCCAATTACGTGCGACCGGGATCAAGGCTAACCCAGCTGCGATCATCGCAACCGTGATCAGAGTTAGCAAACGGAACATCACGTAACGAGTGTCGCGCTTTTCCAGGTCATTAAGTCCCAACTCATCCCTCATTCGCCATGCATGGAGATAAAGCAGGGCCATCGCGCCATAGACCGCAGCGAAGCCAAGGCCGTAAATCACCAGCAGCGCCGAAAGCTGCCCACCGGTCATCGATACCGGCGGACCGGCGCCAAAGAGCAACCCCGTGATGCTGAGATTAAAAAGGAACTTCAGGGGGTAGACATAGAACAGGACGAGAAACAGCATCGCGCAGGTTAGGAACCGGGTCGTGCTATCGTCGATGCCGTACCGTCTGCAGAATTTGTAGTGAGCGTTCCAAATCAGAGCCAGTAACAGGAAGCAGAGGGCGAACGCCGGGAAACCCCGCATCGTATTAACGAGGTCGTTGAACGATTTCGGGACATCCAGCGAGACGACAAGCAACGTCAGGGCGAATCCAAAAACCGCATCACTGAAAGATTCGAGGCGGGTCACTTCGCCTCCACGCAAACGAAATCCGACAAAATCACGGTCCCCGGGCTCGATTGGACGCGCCATGCAGCGCTTTTTTAGCTTGTCAGTCGTGACTTGTCACTGATCACTTCTGGATGTGGCCACTGTTGTCTTTCTCCGCGCCATAAACGTTGGCGGGGCCAACCTCTGTAGACCCGCGCAACTCGCAAAGCAGCTCACGCAATTCGACATGGTCAACATCGGCGCGGTCGGAACTTTTATAGTCCGCGAAAATGTCAGCGATTCGATCGTGCGCAAGAAATTAAGCGCACGACTGGCCAAAGATTTCAAAGTGAAGTGCGAGATCATGATCGTTCCGGCCAAGGCGATCGTTGCCCTTGCGAAGAAAAATCCGTTTTCGAATCAGCCTTCCGGGCCGGGCTTCACCCATTTTCTGAGCCTTCTGCATAAGGGGCCGGAAACGTGTCCGCCGCTTCCCCTCAACTTGCCGTCAGTTGATTCCTGGCTCCTCCGAATCATCGCCATCCAAAATCAATTGGTCCTCGGCGTTTATCGGCGCGAAATGAAAGCCGTTGGTTATCTGGGCAAGATCGAGAAGATTCTGGGCGTGCCCGCCACCACCCGCAGTTGGACGACGATTGAGAAAGTCGTGAAAACGCTCCGCAGCGACGGTTAGGGAAAATCTGTCCGTGTTCGCCGGTTCCCGATTCTAGATCTTCCCAACCGGCCGCGCCGACGATAATATCAGGGCGATGAACAGCGTCTTACGCCGAACGATGGTGATCGCGAGCATGATCAGCCTCATTTCGGTGCTGACGGCTCGAGCCGGCTCAAAATCATCGGGGCCGCTAACGGAAGACGCTGCCCTAAACCTTCTGTTGCACACCGTGAAGCATGATAATGTTTACGCGAAGCGGATTTCCTTCGATTGCGTTAGTTTTGAAACTGAAGAGACTACCCGGACCTACTTCGAGGTCGCTCTCCGCGAAAATCACAAGGCGAAATGCGGCGGCGATCCTGATACCAGTCCGGTCATCGATCGCTATCGGGTTAATCGAGCGTCGGGAAAGATCGAACGGTACGACCCGACAACGGATAGCTGGCAGCATTATGACCCCGGAATCCGCCGGTGAGTAGATCCTGAGATTCTGAGCGGGCCCGGTGAAATAAGTTTCAGGTTCAGCTTTCCAATTCTCAACTTCGCTTTTTCGCGACCGAATTAACGCCGAGGCGTTGGTGTCGGAGATGGCTTCGGCTTGCCCAAGTCGACGGAAGGAGCAGTTTTTGCGACGGCCGATTGGCCCGGCGCTGGCCGGGCATCAGTTGCCGGCGGCCCACTAATCGGCGAACCCACGTTGACTGCGATCGCGATGAGCCGCCACTGTCCGCGGACTGAGACAAATTGCAGATCGAAGTACACCTGCATTGGCACAGAGGGAAAGAACCCGGCCATCCGCATCACTCCGTTTTCGTAGAGCTCGGGCAAAATTGTGAACTGAGGTTCGAGGACAACGACACCGGACAAATCAAAACCTTTGCTGCGCAATCCGGCAAAAATCTGAGCCAGACGCTCGGGTGAATTCACATTTTGAAATCCAGGCGCACTGAGTCCGTAAAGCACGCTGTAATTGCCGGTTTGATTCGCTTGTTGGAGGGCAACCAGGGTGGTGCGGAGGAGAATCAGCACGCTGTTGCGGTCGATCGAAATCGGCTGCGGCGGCGCCATCGCTGCAACTGCAGGGGGAGGCGTCGCTCCAGGAGCAAGCGCAGGATTCGGGGGAGCCGCGTTCGCGATCGGCGCGAACGCGGTCAAAAAGACGATTACTAGCGCGAGGCTCGCGGCCAGGCCGGGAACTCGCTCGCTCAATTCAAGGTGATACTCAGGCCCGCGGCACCGCCAAATTCGCCGTGGAAGCTGCCACCGCCGGAAATGTTCCCGCGGACGCGCGCATTAGGCGACGTAAAACCGATGCCAATAGCAGCGCCACCTTGATCTTCAAATGCGCCGACCCCACCTCCGATTGATATTTTGCCAGGCTGATCGTCGTAGCGGATCTGGCCGCTTGCCATCGCAAGAGCGACACCGCCGCGCTCTTCATTGCGCACATTGGTGACTCGAGCGTCCACCGAATTGATCCGGTTGTTAAGTGCGATAAAGCTGCTCGGTCCGAAGCCGGCGACTGCCAGATTGCCAGCGCCGTCGGAAGTTACGAAATTTGTCGTACCGGTTTGCGCTGCCGTGCTTGCGGCCGAAGTAATGCCCGGTGCCGTGTAAGTGTTCGTCGCGGTGCCGAAAACCATTTGGTTAGCCCGGGTGACCGTCGCGCCATTTCCAAGCGCGGTCGAATTAGCAAAGTTAGCCGTCGCTGTGTTCCCGATCGCAGTGGCGCCAGCTCCGGTGGCCGACGCAACAGTTCCGATCGCAATGCTATTTGCACCGGATGCGAGGCTGGCGTCGCCCATCGCAACACTATTTGTACCGGAGGCGGTGTTGCCACTGCCCACGGCCACGCCGTTCGAACCGCTAACAGTGTTGAAGTCACCCATCGCGGTGCCGAAACTGCCAGTTGCTGTTATTGTATTGTTATCGCCGACGGCCGTTCCGCCAGTTGCGCCAGCGGCGACCTGGTTGCCGTTACCAACCGCGGTAGAAAAACCGCCTGCTGCAATGCTTGGACGAGTAGCGACGCCGGTACCGCCGATCGAGGTAGAAGAAAGACCAGACGCAACGCTGCTCAACCCCATGGCGATCGAGCTGTTACCTGAAGCCACCGCGCCGGTGCCGCCGACGCCATCGCCGCCACCGACTGCTATGCTGTAGTTGCCAAGCGAGTTCGGGGAGGTAGCAAAGCTAGCGCCGCTGCCCAAGGCCGTGCTGTAAATGCCTCCGGCGAGTCCGTTGGTGAACGCGCCGACGCTGACAACGCCAGCGGTCGCAGCATTAGTCCCTGCACTGAAACCCATCGTTACGGTGTTGTCGCCCTTGGCGAATGCAAACTGACCGACCACAGTTCCGTTCGCGCCCGACGCGACCGCACCGTTGCCAAGCACTGTCGTATTTGCCCCGCTCGCATTAGAGCCCGTGCCTCCGGCGATGGAGTTGGCCCCGGTTGCCGCACCTGAAAATCCAGCCGTGGTAAAAATCACTTCCTGCGCGCGCAAAGATTGCGGGCTAAGCAAAACGCCAATCGCGATTGCCCCAACAAAGAAAGTCGTTCGAAAAAGCCAGGTTAAGACGTTCATCCCGCAACGAAATATCCGGTCGGGCCGTGGCCGTCAAGCATGTTTGTTAGGCCCTCTAAAACTATTTTTGAGCCCCTTTTTCGCCTCCTTTTAGCCATCTCCCAATAGCTAGCAGACCTCCGACTCCCCAGACCCCATTGGCCCCCAAAAGGCCTGGCTGGAGCGACTACCTCTCGGCTTCACGGAGGCCGGCCAATCGAGCGAATACAGCCCGGGTCATCTCAGTTCCGGCGGGGCTGGGAATGCTCTTATATATAAGAGGGCTCAAAGCTGGGTCGCGTATTCGGCCCTGGCAGCCGGCCCTCCCTGGGCGACCGGTTTAACTCGTTTTCCCGGTTGGCTGCGTTCCTGAGAGGTACTCTTGATCGGTGACATGTTGCATCCACTCCACGACTTTGCCATCGAGTTCCTCTTGCACTGCAATGTGCGTCATCGGGGTGGTCGACGTGGCGCCGTGCCAATGTTTTTCGTCCGGCGAAAACCAAACCACGTCGCCCTGCCGAATTTCCTCGATTGGTCCGCCGTGACGCTGCACCCAGCCCAAACCATCGGTGACGATCAGGGTTTGGCCTAACGGATGCGTATGCCAGGCGGTCCGGGCGCCCGGCTCAAACATCACCCTCGCGCCCCGCCCCCGGGCGGGATCCGGCGATTCAAACAGAGGTTTTATCTTAACCGAGCCTGTAAACCACTCACTCGGACCATTCGTAGAACCCTGCGAACCGGATCTCTTGATTTCCATCGTTCAATCTCCTTTCTCGCTTCGCTTCATCTTGTCACTGGTCACTTCTTTGGGTTTCGGATCATATTCCAGCGCCGCTATAATCGCGGCCAGAGCACCCGAAACACACAACGCCAATAATCCAACAAGCGTCGCAATGACCGCGTCATACCGACTAGCGCTACGGAATTCCTTTTCCTCCGCCATGGCGCCGATGTATCGACGAAGACGTTGATCGTTTCAATTGTCAATTTGTCTGGCTCCGGGCTGTAACCAGTGACATCTGATCTCTAACTCTCGTCACGCCTCACTTCTTTAGATTGCTCCGGGATTGTTATTTGTCGAGATAGCCGGTAAACAGGGTGATGCCGACGGAAGAGCGCAAACTTGCCGCCATTATGTTCACCGACATGGTGGGCTATAGCGCGCTGGCCCAACGTGACGACAAAGTCGCTCTCGAACTCTTGGAGGAACATCGCCGGTTATTGCGCGAAATTTTCCCTCAGTTTCACGGGACCGAAATCAAAACCATCGGCGACGCTTTCCTGGTCGAATTCGGAAGCGCGTTGGAAGCGGCCCAATGCGCGATCGAAATCCAGCGCACCCTGGCCAAACGAAATCACGACGTCACATCGGACCGGCGGATCGAACTTAAAATCGGCATTCACATCGGCGATGTGGTGCATCGTGACGGCGATGTCTATGGCGATGGAGTGAACATCGCCTCGCGCATCGAAGCGCTGGCCGGCGCCGGCGGCATTTGCGTCTCGATGGATGTCGAGCGCCAGATTCGTAACGCGCTTGAGGCGCGATTTGAAAAGTTTGGCTCGGCCGACTTGAAAAACATCAAGCTGCCGATGGAGCTGTTCCGGATTGTCTTGCCCTGGGAATCGGGTGCGAGAACTGCATCTCCTTCACAGCCATCTTCCAAGAAACCGCCCGTCCTCATTGCCGTGGCCGTTCTCCTGATGATTGCATTCATCGTTGGCGGGTGGTGGTGGTCGGAGCGCCAGAGCAAACACCAGCAATCAACTGCCACTGAGCCAGCGCCGGTCGCTCCAGCCAGACCGCGTGATCAAAATTCCGTGGCGGTTTTGCCTTTCGCGAATCTGAGCGACGACAAAGGAAGCGAATATTTTTCGGATGGCGTAAGCGAGGAACTGCTGACTGTTCTACAAAAAATTCCGGGTCTGCACGTGGCTGCGCGCACATCCGCGTTTTGGTTCAAAGGCAAAAACGCCACCGCCCAGGAAATCGGGCAGAAACTCGGCGTGGCCTATTTGGTCGACGGGAGTGTGCGCAAATCCGGCGAAGCGGTGCGGATAGCTGCCCGGCTCGCCCGCGCTGACACTGGCGAGGAACTCTGGTCGGAAAATTATACCCGTAACTTGAAGGACGTGTTCGCAGTCCAAACCGAACTCGCCCAGACGATTGTCGAACAATTGCGGGGCCGGTTCGGCGGAGCGGAGACGGGTGCGAAAGAGAAAATTCAAGCCGAGGTCCAGGCCGCGGAAAAAGGCGGAACCAAGAACGTCGAGGCCCATGAATTGTATCTCCAAGGCCGCTTTTATGAAAATCGTCATTCTGAAAAAAGCGCTCGGGACGGTCTCGCTGCTTACGAACACGCCGTCGCCCTGGATCCCGGGTTCGCCCTGGCCTGGGCGGGCGTCGCGGGAACCAATACGTGGCTTGCCGCTTTTTCCACGGAAGGTGGACAGAAACGCTTCGACGAACATTTGGCCACCGCGCGTGACGCCATCGCGCGGGCTTTGTCGATCGAGCCGAACTTGCCTGCCGCGTTGCTCGCCCGCGCGACGATCGAGACCAACTTCGATTTTAACTGGAACGCAGCGGCCCAAACCGTCAGTAAGGCGCTGGCGCTCGCTCCGGCCGATCCGAACGTTCTCATCGCCGCGGGCAACCTCGAGGTAGCGCGTGGAAACATGGATCGAGCAAAGGAGCTTTATCGCAAAGCAGTCGATCTGGACCCGGTTAACGCGCAAGCCCGGACATTTTTTGCGTTTCATCTGGCGGTTACGAAACAATTCTCGGAAGCGCGCGACGAATTCCCACGCGTCGTGGAGCTGAATCCGGCAGCGCCCTGGGCGCATGCTGGTCTCGGTCTGGCCTATCTGCTGGAGAATAAATTCGAGCAGGCCGCAACCGAGGCCCAAGCTGATGCGGGTGACTGGTGCCGGCTTCTTATCGTGAGCTGTGCGCGTTGGGGACAGAAGCGAGGAGCAGAATCGGATGCAGCGCTGGCCGAGTTAATCAAAAATTCTGCCGAAACAGCTGCGTATCAAATTGCCGAGGTTTACGCGTATCGTGGTGACAAGGATAAGGCTTTCGAATGGCTGGAACGCGCGCGCCGGCAACGCGATCCCGGTCTGGCTGCTTCGCGCAGAGATCCGTTACTGACCAACCTTCAAAACGATCCGCGTTGGAACGCATTCCTCCACACGATGGGCCTGGCCGACGACCAATTGAAATCCAGCGCACTCTAAACTTGCGTCGACATCCCGGGTTCGGTTTGAGTTTTTAGCTTTCCGCGTTTCAGCTGTCAGCCTCCCCGGCTCAACGCCTCAACTTTCCCCGCCTTTACGCGCAGACAATGTTGAACGACGTTAAACGATGTTTGGATCAAGAAAAGACGATTCGCCCACGCCCGCACCCGCGGCATCACCGGAACCGGCACCAACCAAAACTGAACGACAGCCCGATGGGCCAAGAACATCGACCGCTCGCGGTTTCCTTTCCAGCGAAGTGTCGATCGACGGTGATTTAACCTTCCGCAACGAACTCCTCATCGACGGCAAGGTGAACGGCAAGATCAACGCCACCGGCACCCTGATTGTGGGCAAGAACGCGCGCGTTCGTGGCGAGGTGAGAGTAAAAGCAGTGACGATCCAAGGCACGATTGAAGGCAATGTCTTCGCTTCGGAGCGCTGTAGTCTTGAACCGGGCGCAACCCTGCGTGGCGACATCGAATCGCCGCGCCTGGCTCTCGATGAGAACGCCTCATTTCTTGGCCGCGCCAAAATCAGCCGCTGATTGATTACAAAGAAGTGACGGGTGACGGGTGACGAGACAGCAAGGTCCGCGATCAGACGACGCAGGAGCGGACAGATTGCTGCGTGTAGGAAGTTGATAGCTCATGGTTGAGAGTTAAAAGAAACGTTCCCCGTTTTGCTTCTCGCGCGCTTCGATCGATTCTTTTCCAAGCCCGGCATGGAACGCCGCCTCACCGCAATTCTCGCCGCCGACGTGGTCGGTTACAGCCGACTCATGGGCGCGAACGAAACCGATACGTTCAATCGGTTGAAGGAGGTGAGAGAAGATCTCATCAGCAACCCGATCGCTCGTCACCAGGGACGAGTCGTAAAACTCACCGGCGATGGAATGCTTTTAGAGTTTTCCAGAGTAGTAAGCGCCGCCCCCTGCGCGGTGGAAGACTGACCAGCTAACTATCCCTGGTCACTTGCCTACTATTGCGCGCTTGTCACTTGTCGCTCATCACTTATCGCTTCTTCAAATCAACGGTGTCTTCGATAAGACCTGCGCGGCGGACGATTGTTCGATGAAGCATTCCGGAAACGCCAGCCGATCCGGCCGTGCGGAGCGTCGCCGCTTCCATGCGGAGAATTTCCTGGCAGTCGCGGCTCAATCTTTCGCTGCGGGCCTCGCGCTCGCCGGCCCCGCTCCTCGCGCGGCGGCGCCGCTTGATTATAATCGAAACCTTCCGCGCGTTTCCGCAAAATGCCGCGGCCGATGAAACGCTCTAGCGAACGCAACGCCCCGTGATCTTCCGGCGTGATAAAACTAATCGCATCCCCGATGGCGTGGGCGCGGCCGGTGCGTCCGATCCGATGCACATAATCCTCGGAGTGCATTGGAAAATCGTAGTTCACCACATGCGAGATCCCATCCACATCAATCCCCCGGGCGGCGATGTCGGTGGCAACCAGGACACGGACGGCGCCCGATTTGAAATCCTTCAACGCGCGAAGCCGCTGATTCTGCGAGCGATTGGAATGAATGGTCCCCGTTTTGATTCCGCTGCTTTCGAGACGGCGAGCGATCTTGTCTGCGCCGTGCTTGGTCCGGCTAAAAACGAGAACCGTGTCGAACTGTGGATCGCCTAGCAAATGCAGAAGCAGCGCAGACTTCAAATGCGGCGGAACTTCGTAGGCAAACTGGGCGACCGTGTCGGCCGGGTTCGCGCGACGGCCAATCTCGACAATTTTGGGCGAATGTTGGAACTGGTGAGTCAGCTGCTCGATTTCTCTCGAAAGCGAAGCGGAAAACATCAGGGTCTGGCGTTTTTGCGGCAACGCCTTCACAATCCGGCGAATCGGCGGAAGGAAACCCATGTCCAGCATTCGATCGGCTTCGTCGAGCACCAGGAACTCGACGCGAGAAAGGTTGGCCACCCGTTGGTCCATCAGATCGATCAACCGCCCGGGCGTAGCTACAACCAGATCGACCCCGGAACGCAAGGCCGCGATTTGCGGACGCTCGCTCACTCCGCCGAAAACCGTGGCCATGCGCAACGGAACATGTTTCGCGTAAGCGCGAACGTTCTCCTCGATCTGCGCCACCAGCTCACGAGTCGGCGCGACCACCAGGGCACGCGTTCCGCGCTTCTCACCGTTGTGCATCGACCCCGCGAGTTTCATTAGAATCGGCAAAACGAAAGCCGCCGTTTTTCCCGTGCCCGTCTGTGCGATCCCGATGACATCGTGTCCCGCGAGAATGAGCGGGATGGCCGCGACCTGAATCGGAGTCGGCTCCGTGTAACCCGCGTCGTCCACGGCCTGTAACATTTGGGGCGAAAGATTGAGTGCGCGGAATGACATAACCAGCGGTACTATCGTCTGCTACGCCGATAACGCACCTGTCTTCTTAGCTTTCCTCTCCGTCTCTTAACGACTCAACTTCTCACCTGTCCGCCGTAGCTTCAGCGAAGGAGCAACACCTGATTGCGCGCTACCTGAGAGGCTTTCCCCCGCAACTCCCAGATTCTAAGCTCCCAGTTGCCGCATCGAAAGCACGTAGGCGGATCAATTTTCCCGTCACCCGTCACTGACAAATTTTCTTCCTGCTGTCCTGCTTTCCTGAGAAATTCCGCAACCATGAAGACGAATCGCCTCGAAGCGTTCAGTGACGGCGTCTTCGCCATCATCATTACGATCATGGTCCTCGAACTAAAAGTGCCGCACGATCCCGGCATCAACGCGCTTCGACCGCTGTTGCCAATCTTTCTCACGTATTTGCTGAGCTTCATTTATCTGGGGATTTATTGGAACAATCATCATCATCTGCTCCAGGTCTGCCGCCGAGTCAGCGGCGGGATCATGTGGGCCAATCTGCATCTGCTTTTTTGGCTGTCCCTTTTTCCGTTTGTCACCGGTTGGATGGGTCAGAACCACTTTCAATCGATCCCCGTGGTGCTTTACGGCGCGGTTTTGCTGATGGCCGCGCTCGCCTTTTACATTTTGCAAACACTTATCATTCGGCTGCATGGTTGCGATTCCAAACTCGCCGAAGCCATTGGCTCCGATCTCAAGGGCAAACTCTCTCCCGTCCTTTACGCTATTGGAATCGGCGTCTCGTTTTTCAAACCGGCGATCGCTGGTTGCATTTACATCGGAGTTGCTCTGATGTGGCTCGTCCCCGATCGCAGAATGGAGAAAGCTCTCGAGTCACCGAGCAGGGAGTGAATTTTACGGGCAGAGTTCGCTGAGGGCATATACAAACTTAACATTGCTAGTTCTTCTTGGTTCGCCTCCGCCTTCTCTGCGGTGAAATTTCAGCTTTTCACTTTTCTGCTTTTTTCGCTGAAAGAACGAGCATCCCGCGGACGTAATGATCAATATGATCAGGGCATGCGCATGGATTATATTGATCGGCGCGACGGCTTCAGCCGCGGCAATTCCAGTCGATGTGCAAGATCAGGAGAAAGAAGCTGAAATCAGAAGCCTGACCGAAGTATTGGAGGCAACCGATGATCCCAATGCCAGAGGGGCGCTCAACGGCCAAATCGCGCAGCTGCAAAATGAGGTGGATCAACACGCAGTCGCACAACTCCACGATGCATGGACAGAAGAAACCGATCCGGAAAAGAAAAAGGATATTGGCGATCGTGTCGCCGAGGTGGCGATTCAATTACGAAATTACGCCGAGGAGGACGACGACGAAGCGGCCGATCAGGCATTGAAGTTGATCGTTGAGATCGCGACCGATGGAAAATTTACACAACGGGAGATCAAAGTTTCAGGAAAGGCTCAGCCGATCGCACTGCGAATCATCAAGTCGTTCAAGCCCGAACTTGCCGATTCGTCTGAGCCGGTGCCGTGGGTCATTCGACGAATGACCAGTGATCGGTTTGAGATTTGGCTGACGCATCACGGCTGGTTATTCGACAGCAAACGGCATTTGATCAATGAAGCGCGTCCGCGGCGACGCGATGGTGCGGGCCGCGAATGGTATGGAGCGTTTCTGCCGGACGGTCGCTGGGTTACGACAGACCTGTGGGAGATGGATCGGACCCTCCATTTCTTTTCACGCGCCGGAAAATGGGAAAAAGATGTCGCCTCGGACAAAATCGTTCCGCCCAAACAGAAAGACGATTGGCCCGAACCGTCGTTGATCGGTTGGTGCCGATGTGACCGCAATGGCAAAGGTTTCGTTGTCGATGTCGGCGCAAATGGCGGACGTGGCACGGCCTGGGTGAATTGGAACGGCGAACAGCGCACTCTCGACGATGACTATGAACCTTGGAGACTTTGTTACCGACGAGATCTGGAGCCAAAAGGAATGTATACTTTTCTCTCGGTGCCGGACGATCGTTGCGCTGTTGCAATGACGCGGGAGGAACCGGGCCATGGA
>JAICWQ010000009.1 GCA_025934755.1 Chthoniobacterales bacterium
AAACCTGGCGGATGGGGAGGGATTCGAACCCTCGGTACCTTTCGGTACACACGCTTTCCAGGCGTGCACAATCGACCACTCTGTCACCCATCCAGTCGCAAGGCCGACAATCTATCGCGAAATTTCGATAGTGAAACTTGGAGCTCGTTACCTGCGGCTCCGCCGTTCCAGAATCTGAAGTTCCTGGCGCAACTTCGCTACGCTGCCCTCCGGCAACACTCCGCGAAAATTCACATTTGGATACACCAGACAGTCACGGCCGAGAATCGAGCCGGGATTAATCACCGCGTTGCAGCCAATCTCCGTTCGATCGCCGACGATGGCGCCGAACTTGGTGAGGCCGGTCGCCATGTTGCCTTCTTTCGCTGCGACCGCGATCTCGCTGTGATCCAGTTTCACATTCGACAGGATCACGCCGGCCCCCAGATGGGCTTTGTAGCCGAGAATTGAATCGCCGACATAATTGAAATGCGGCACCTGGGCTTCGTCGAAGATGATGCTGTTCTTGAATTCGCACGAGTTGCCCATCACCACGCCATTGCCTACGACGACGTTCTCGCGCACGTAACAGCCGCTCCGGATCTGGCAGTTCTCGCCGATCCAGGCCGGGCCTTTCAGTACCGCCCCTTGCTCGACTACGGTGCCGCGGCCGACAAAAACGTTGGCGCTGATGAACGGCCGGCCGATGAGATCGCCAAGCACTGCCGGTTTCAGACGAAACTGCAAGTAGCTCGCGATCTGCTTGAGCGCGTTCCAGACGTATTGTTGATCTTCGAACAACTTCGGATGGGCCGTGTGTTCGAGGCTTAGTATTTCTGCGGGCGCAAACATTTTTTATTTCGCGCCGGCGCGTCGCGTTATTTTCTGCCCGTCCTTGGTATCGCGCGCTTCCCAGCCGAGCGCATTCAACTGGTCGCGCAATTCATCGCTTTTCTGAAAATCTTTTGCAAGCCTCGCCTGAGTCCGGTCGTGCGCCAGTTTTTTCACTTCTTCAGGCAACTCCGTGTCGCCGGCCTCGAAATCGAGCGTGTCGTTGATCCGGTTCCACCAAGTCAGCCAGGCCGCGGCAGTGTTCGCATCCAGCTTCTTTTCGTCCATTGCCCGGTTGGTTTCGCGAATGGTTTCGAACAAGAACCCAAGCGCGGCCGAAATGTTCAAATCATCATCCAAAGCTTTCTCAAATTCCGAATCTTCCGTTGAGCGTTGGACGTTGGGCGTTGGGCGTTGAGAATTTTCTTTTTCGGTAATCTCGCGCAGTCGTTCCACCCAATCGTCGATTCGACCCAGCGATTCCCGCGCCTCTTTCATTCCGTCCCAGGTGAAATTCAACTGCGTCCGATAATGGACCCGCATCAGCGCGTAACGCAGCTCGCGTCCGGTGTACCCTTTCCCAACCACATCGGGCACGGTGTAAAAATTCCCCAGCGACTTCGCCATTTTCTGGCCGTCGACCAGCAGGTGGGCGCAGTGCAGCCAATAGTTGACGAACTTTTTCCCGGTCACGCCTTCGCTTTGGGCGATCTCGGCTTCGTGGTGGGGGAAAATGTTGTCGACACCGCCGCAATGAATGTCGATTTGATCTCCGAGCAGTGCGGTCGCCATCGCGCTGCACTCGATATGCCAGCCCGGTCGCCCCGGTCCCCACGGCGAATCCCATTTCACATCGCCATCATCCTGGTCCCACGCTTTCCAGAGCGCGAAGTCGCCGATGTGTTCTTTGTCGTATTCATCGTGCTTCACCCGGCCGGTCGACTGCAATTCATCCAGATTGAAATGCGCGAGTTTTCCGTAGTTCGGAAACTTATTGATCCGGTAGTAGACCGATTTGTCGTCGGCCTGGTAGGCCAGACCTTTCGAGATCAGCGCGCTGATCATCGAAATCATCCGGTCGATGTACTTTTGGCCGGTTGCGGCGGGATATTCGTCTGCGCGTTTGATTCGCAATTTCTCTGCGTCTTGAAAGAACGCGGTCTTAAATTGCCGGGTAAATTCCGGCAGCGGAACTTTCGATTCGCGAGCGCCCCGGATCGTTTTGTCGTCGACGTCGGTAATGTTCATGACGCGGTGAACTTTGAAGCCTCGGGCTTCGAGATGCCGCTGGAGCAAGTCTTCGAAAATGTAGGCGCGAAAATTTCCGATGTGGGCGCGGCTGTAGACCGTTGGGCCGCAAGTGTAGATGTCGACCTCTTTGGCATCGCGTGGTTGAAATTCTTCAACCTGACGCGAGTAGGTGTTGAAGAAGCGAAGGGCCATGGTCACCTATGGTAGCGGCGGTTCACCGAACCGCCATTGGCGATTAAGGTCAATCGCCGCTACCTGTTGTCTCGATCGTCGCCACCGCCATCGCCGAAATTCCTTCGCCGCGACCAATTGGACCAAGACGCTCGTTCGTTGTCGCTTTGATGCTTACTTGGGTGTCGGAAATGCCGATAGCAGCGCCGATTCGTTTCCGCATTTCAGGAACCTGCGGGCCAAGCTTTGGCGCTTCCGCGATCACCGTCGCGTCGATGTTTAGGATTCGACCTTTCTTTTCTGCGACCATTGCGCTTACCCGTTTCAAGATCTCGATGCTGCTTATCCCGCGGATCGACTCGTCCGTGTTTGGAAAATGTTGCCCGATGTCGCCGGCGCAAATGGCGCCGAGCAACGCGTCCGCGATCGCATGCGACAGTACATCGGCATCGGAATGACCTTCGAGGCCAAGGAGGTAGGGAATTTCAACGCCGCCCAGGATCAGTTTTCGGTTCTGACTCAGGCGATGAATGTCGTAACCGATTCCGCAACGGGTCGTGCTCACGGGCTTCGCCTGGTTGAATCGTTGAACCGTTGAATCGTTAAATCGCGTGACCGATGTATCGATGTATCGATGTATCGATTGGCGGTTGGTCGTTTTACCTTGTCGTTCGCAATCACAACTTGAGATCGATTACACCATTTGATGCTACGATCGAATATTTGTCTTTCATATCTTCGAGTGGTCGCAAATCCACTGTTCCGCCGGCTGTTTCCACCAAAATCCATCCGGCAGCGATGTCCCACAAACTGATTCCGCGCTCAATGTAAGCGTCGAGCCGGCCGCAGGCGACGTAAGCCATGTCGAGCGCCGCGCTGCCGAGCACGCGACATTTGCGCGCGCGATGGAGCATTGTCTCGAAAAAGGGCAGGTTTGAATCGATCGACTGGTATGTTTTCGCTAATCCCACCGAAACCACAGCCTCGGAGAGTTCGGCCCGGTCGCTCACCCGGAAAGGCTGACCATTTAAACGCGGCTTCTCGCCTTTCTGCCCGGACCAGATTTCATCGCGCATCGGATCGTAAATCACGCCGACGATGATCTCGCCTTTCCAGCGGAGCGCGATGGAAACGCAGAAATGCGGGATTCGGTAGAAATAATTGACGGTGCCGTCGAGGGGATCGACGACCCATTGATATTCGCTCGATTGGTCGCCAACGATTCCTTCCTCGCCATAAAGCGCATGCTCGGGGAATTGGTTGAGCAACATTTTGGTAATGAGTTCCTGGGTCTGGACGTCGATGGCGAGTTTAATATCGTGGGCGAGCGCTGCGTTAACGTGTTGGGAATGGCCAAAGTTCTTGCGAAGCGATTGTCCCGCGGCACGGGCGGCGTTCTCGGCGGCGTCGAGATAGTGTTTCATGAAGAGGTTGAGACCGTGAGGAGTTGAGGAGTTGAGGAGTTGAGGAGTTGAGTGGTTCGGCCTCGACACTTTCTTCTCAACTCCTCAACGTCTCAACTCCTCAAGGTAAAAAAACCGGGAGGAAAACAAGTTCTCCTCCCGGGTTGAAGTTTGGGGTTTTGACTCCGAAAGATTTCCGGAATCGTTAGTTAGGCGAAGGGCGCTTAATGCCTTTTTCTTTTCTTCGCTTTACGTTTTGCTGCTTTCTTTTTTTTCTTAGCCATTGACTTCTATTCCCCCCTTTCAGTCCGCTTTCGCGGAGTTTTGTGAAGAGTGGAATGACTTCACTTACCGCATGAATTCATCACATGATTTTCTTTGTCAAACATTTTTCACGAACATTTTCAAAAATCTTTACCAGCTCGCGCGCGATAATTTTCTTGGGCGCGCGCGAAATTTTTTGAATTCCGCCGTCGCGAAACAAAACGGTGACTTCGTTTTCATCACTGTCGATTGCAATGCGGGCATCGTTCGCAATCATGAGGTCGCAGTTCTTTTCACGAAGTTTCTTGAGCGCGTTCGCTTCGATGTTTTCGGTTTCAGCGGCAAATCCAACTGCGATGAAACTTCGATCTTGATTGGCAATCACGGCGAGAATGTCGCGCGTCGGCGTCAGCTCAAGCGAGAAATTGGAATCGCGCTTCTTAATTTTCTGGCTCGAAACGTTGGCCGGTTTGTAATCGGCAACCGCGGCCGACATCACCAGCACGTCGCAATTCTGAGCCTGACTTCGAAGGGCATCAAACATTTCGTCTCCGGTCGAAACCGAAATGAATTCGGCCGCGGATGGTGAAGACAGGTTCGTCGGGCCTGAAACCAAAATAACGTGGTGGCCGGCTTCGATCGCCGCTTCGGCGATGGCGTAACCCATTTTCCCGGACGAACGATTGGTCAGATAGCGAACGGGATCGATCGGCTCGCGGGTGGGCCCGGCCGTGACAAGAAATCTCACGCGATCAAATTTTCCTGTCGGGCGAGGAGAAATTCGGCGCGAAACGCGATGTCTTCGGTTTTCCAAAGACGACCGAGTCCTTCATAGCCGCAGGCCAGCATTCCTTCTTCGGGACCGATGAAGTCAACGCCGCGTGATTTCAACGTTGCCACGTTTTCAACCGTGGCCGGATGCGACCACATTTTCCCGTTCATGGCCGGCGCGATCAAAATTGGCGCCCGCGTCGCCAGGGCGATCGCAGCGAGGGGGTGACTGGCCAGTCCGTGCGCGAGCTCGGCGATGACGTTCGCGGTCGCGGGAGCGATCAAAAGAAGGTTGGCGCGATCAGCCAGCTGAATGTGACCGGGGCGCCAGTTTTCCTTTTCGTCGAAAAAACTCGTCATCACTGGATTTTTGGAAAGCGTCTGCAAAGTGAGAGGAGTGATGAACTCGGTTGCGTCCGGCGTCATTACCGCGAACACCTGATGCCCTTGTTTCACCAGGAGACTCGCGAGCTCGGCCGATTTGTAGGCGGCGATGGAGCCGGTCACGCCGAGCACGACTGTTTTTCCGCCGCCCCGCATGCGGACCACTTTGCGCGCGCTGGGTTTTTCAGGTTGCCGGTTCGAATTCCGTTTCATCGGATATGGACGATCATTTCTGGATCAGTCGCCGGCTCAAATATCGCTCGGCATTCATGATGTGTCGAAATTTCTGCAAATCTTCATCCATGGTGCGGCTGATGATGGTGTAGCGATACTTCGGCCAGGATTCCATTTCACGAATCGCGTTGCCGAGGCGGGTCTCAATTTGTTCGGGCGTTTCCGTGCCACGTTTGGTCAATCGCCGGCGCAGTTCGTCAACGTCCGGCGGCATCAGGAAAATATCGGCGAGCGCTTGGCGAATGAATTCGTCTTTGGCGTTGCGAATGTTCTCCGCGCCCTGGGTGTCGATATCGATCAATACATCGCGACCGTGGCGCAAGTTCTCCGCAATCGGACCCAGGAGAGTGCCGTATTGGTGACCGTGCACGGTTGCGTGCTCCAGGAACTCGCCCGCCTTCGCTCGGGCATTGAATTCGTCGTTCGATAAGAATCGGTAATCTTCTTCGTGAACTTCGCCGGCGCGGGCGGGCCGAGTTGTGCAGGATACCGAATAGATGAACTCCGACGTTTTCCGAAGCGCCTCGACCAGGGTGGTCTTTCCGGCGCCGGATGGAGCGGAAAGGACGAAAAGAATTCCGTTGCGAGTGAATCGACTACTCAAGGTTTTGAATTTGCTCGCGAATTTTTTCCAACTCCGCCTTGCAAAGGACGACCCGCTGGGAAATGCCGGCGTCATTCGCCTTCGCGCCGAGGGTATTCAGCTCACGGAAAATCTCCTGGGTGATGAATTCGAGAGTGCGTCCGACCGGCTCGCGCCGGCGGAGGTGATGGGCGAACTGCGCGAGGTGACTTTCCACCCGGGTCAACTCTTCGGAAACGTCGGACCGGTCGGCAAAGAACGAAATCTCTTTGACCAGCCGCTCGTCGTCCGACGCGATTGGCAAACCGGCTTTTTGAATTCGTTCCAGTAAAGTAGCGCGATATTTTTTGACGACATCGGGATGGATATTGCGAATCTCCTTGATTTGCTTTCGCATTGCTTTCAGCCGGCCAATCAAATCCTTGGCCAGATGTTTTCCTTCGCGTTCTCGCATTTTGATTAGCTCATTGAGGGCGGCTCGCAGGGCGCGCTCGATCGCCGGCCAGGTCGCGCTGGAATCGAACGATTCCTCGGGCGCTCGCATAACGCCGGGCGCCTGCAGGATCGCGCCGATTGTGATTTCGCCCGGCGCGTCCAACTCCTTTTGCAACGCGCGCATTGCGTCGTGATAGGAACGGGCAAGATCGACGTCGAGGGCCAGCTTTCTCGGCACGGTTGAGCCGTTGTGATAACTGACAACGACATTGGTGCGTCCCCTCGAAATATTTTCGTTAATGCTCTGACGAATCTGTGGCTCAAGCGAAACCAGATCCCGAGGTAGATTAATCACAATGTCGCTTTGCTTTCGGTTCACCGAATTGAGTTCGACCGTGAATTTCGTGCCCTCGTAATCCGTCTCACCGTGACCGTACCCGGTCATCGATCTCATTTCGATTTCTCCTTCAGACCGAACGCGGCCGCGGCTTGATCAACGTCTTTGTCGCCGCGCCCGGAGCAGTTCACCAGAACGAGTTCGTTTCGTTTCATCTTTGGCGCATTCTTCACGAGATAAGCGATGGCGTGCGCGGTTTCGAGCGCCGGAATAATTCCTTCGGTTTCGGAAAGGGTCTTGAATGCGTTGAGGGCCTCATCATCGGTGGCGTAAGTATATTCTACCCGGCCGAGATCGCGTAAGTACGAATGTTCAGGGCCGACTGCGGCGTAGTCGAGTCCGGCCGACACCGAATGAGTCAGCTCGATCTGGCCTTCTTCATTTGCGAGCAAAAAAGTTTTTGTCCCCTGCAGAATGCCAAGGCGTCCGCCCTGAAAACGGGCGGCGTGCTTTCCACTGCGAATGCCTTCCCCGCCGGCTTCAACGCCAATCATTCGTACGGCCCGATCTTCCAGGAAAGGATGGAACAGGCCGATGGCGTTACTTCCTCCACCGACGCAGGCAACCAGCAAATCCGGCAATCGTTTCTCCCTTTCCAGAATCTGGCGCCGCGCTTCCACGCCGATGACGCTTTGAAAGTCGCGCACCATCATCGGGTAAGGGTGCGAGCCGAGGACGGAGCCTAATATATAATGAGTGGTCCGGACGTTGGTGACCCAGTCCCGCATGGCCTCGTTGATCGCCTCCTTGAGGGTAGCCTGACCGGCGGTCACGGGAACGACCTTCGCCCCAAGGAGTTTCATTCGAGCGACATTTAGTCGCTGCCGGTCCATGTCGACCTCGCCCATGTAAATGACGCATTCGCAGCCAAACCGCGCGGCAACTGTGGCCGTGGCGACGCCATGCTGGCCGGCCCCGGTTTCGGCGATGATGCGCTGTTTGCCCATTCGCTGCGCGAGCAAGATTTGCCCGAGCGCGTTATTTATTTTGTGCGCGCCGGTGTGCAAGAGGTCTTCGCGCTTGAGGTAAATCCGGCCGCCGGCCAGGCGCTCGGTGAGGCGCTCGGCAAAATAGAGGGGAGTCGGACGGCCAGCGAAGTCGCGGAGCAAGGCGGAAAGTTCATCCTGAAATGCAGGATCAGTTTTCGCGCGCTCATACTCGGCGGCCAGGTCGTGCAGGGCCGACATGAGCGTTTCGGGCACAAACATTCCGCCATAGGGCCCGAAATGGCCGTGGACATCCGGCATTGTTTGAGTTGTCGGCATTTGAAAGCAGAAAACGTCCAACGCCCAACCCTCCTTCGCAACTACGGCGTGGCGGGCGCCCAACATCCAGCGTTTAATTCAGAAGTGCAGTGATCGCGCGACGGTGGGGCGAAGGAATGGGAATGGAATCGAGATCGCGGATGGAGAACCAAGGCTCACGGCGATCCTCAATCTTGCGGCGGCGCCGGCGAAAGATGCGGAGGGTGACGCGATGATTCGTGAAGGGAAAGACCGTTTCGTAAATAATCGCGTCGTCTTTCCAATGTCTATTGAGCGGTGGCAAGATCCACATTCCGAGCCAGCGATCCGCCGATTTTTCGAGCAGGATTTTGTCCTCTCGTATAATGAGCGCGTGGTTTTCGGTAAGCTCCTTTACTGCTGGGCGCGCGCGCTTGATGGGTAATGACTCCGGATTTTTCGCACGACAGAATCTTTTGACGGGACAGACATGACACTTCGGGTTGCGCGGAAGACAGATTAGCGCCCCGAGATCGAGAAGGGCGGAATTGTATCGAGCGGGCGATTTCGCGGGCACGAGTCTGCCCGCATGATCCCAGAGAACCCTTCGGCCCTCGGTCGAATCAATTGGAATTCGTGAGTTGAAAACCCGGCTTAAGACACGGGAGACATTGGCTTCGACAATCGGCACGCTTTGATCAAACGCGAACGTTCCAATCGCGTGCGCGGTGTATTTGCCGATGCCGGGAAGTTTCTCGATTTGGCCAAGATCACGCGGGAAGCGACCGCGATGTTGGTTCATAACGAGTTTGGCAGCTGCGTGAAAATTGCGTGCCCGGGTGTAATAGCCAAGGCCCTGCCAGGCGTGGAGAACATCGCTTTCTGAGGCGCGTGCCAGGGCGGCGAAGGTCGGAAATCGTCGGAGCCAGTTCTTGTAATATGGCAATACAGTGACGACTTGCGTTTGTTGCAGCATGATTTCGGAAACCAGAACGGCGTAGGGATTGCGTGTCGTGCGCCAGGGAAGGCTGCGACCGTTTTGGCGATACCAGTTCAGAAGGGCTCGCTGAAAGGGCCGGTTTGTTGTCATGTCGGGTAGGGTCGAGACAATCTCTAGATGTTTCCGGCCAGAAATAGTAAGAGATTCCTCGACTTCGCCCGCAATGACAAGAAGGTGACCGGCACGTGAATTCCTACACGCACGCGTTGACGGCTGAACAAGCGACAAAACTCCGCGCGGTGCTCGAAGAACTCGGTTTCGAGTTTGCGCCAAAGCAGTACACGCTTTTTTTCGCGCAGAAAAATAAACTCAGCGTCGCCGTTTACGAAAAAGGGCCGAAAGTGCTCGTTCAAGGCAAAGGCGTGGAAGAATTCATCCAATTCGAGCTCGAGCCGAAAGTTTTAGGCGAGGCGAAACTTGGCTATGAAGAAGTCCATTCGCCCGAGATGTTTGAACCGCACTTCGGCGTGGATGAAAGCGGAAAAGGCGATTTCTTTGGACCACTCGTCATTGCCGGTGTCTACGCGGACCGTGGCATCGCGCGAAAGCTAATGGATGAGGGGGTCCAGGACAGCAAGCGAATCAGTTCCGACGCGCGGATTCGCGCAATAGCTGACGCTATTCGGAAATCTTCGATGGGTTTGAGCGACGTCGTTTTGATTGGGCCGGCGAAATACAACGAGCTTTATGAGAACTTCGGCAATTTGAACAAGCTCCTGGCTTGGGGGCACGCTCGGGTAATTGAGAATCTGCTCGCCAAAAAGCCCGATTGTCCCCGCTCGCTGTCCGATCAGTTCGCCGACGCGCGGTTGATTGAGCAATCCTTGTTTCGGCACGGCCAAAAAATTCAAATCCAACAACGTCCGCGCGCAGAATCGGACATTGCAGTCGCGGCGGCTTCAATTCTGGCGCGAGAGGGCTTCATCAACTGGCTTGATCGGGAGAGCAAAAAGCTTGGGGTCCGCCTGGATCGAGGTGCATCGCCGGCCGTAAAAGCGACGGCGCAAAAGCTGGTCGAATCGAAGGGTCCCGAAATCCTTCGTCAATTGGCGAAGGTCCATTTCCGAACGGCGCATGCGGCTGCCCCGGAGCACTTTAGCGAGCCACCTCCGCGCCAGGAGTGGCGACGTTAAATCGGGCGGGCGACCGGCTGTCCGGGCAAGGTTCCTGCTACAGGTACTAGACCTGATTTGGGAATTGTGGAAACTAGAATCCTAGCTTTAAACGCCGACCCGGTCTTCCAGGACCGCGCTCTGGCCGTTCTGGATGAAAACGCGCGGTTGGAGGTCCAGGTTGTCCGCACCCTGTCTGAAGCGGTCTCGGCTTTGCTGGGTGAGAACTTCGATGGATTGATCATTGAGGGAGAGGAAGGACTCGCCCTCGATCAGGCGACGAACATGCGCCAGCATTTTCCATCTCTTACGATTTCGTGCCTGCTTTATGCCCGCTGCCAACCTGAAACCGAAGCGACCGCGGCTGAGCAGAATATTGAGTTGTTCTCCATGCCGAGAAGCGATGTCAGCTTGCGAACAAAGCTGAATCGTTTTGTTCGCTCGCTTGACTCCCGTTCCGGGACGGCTGCTGAAGGTATCGACCCCTGCCATTCTTTGATTGGAAATCTCAACCAATTCTCGGCTGCGGAGATTTTGCAGATGAGCTGCTTAAGTCAGCGCAGCGGCCGTTTTACCTTCAAGTCCGGCCGGGGAAACAGCGAGATTTATTTGCAACAAGGATCCGTGCGTCACGCGGTGTTTGGATCGCTGGAGGGCGAAGCTGCGGTCGCGGAGATTTTTCGCTGGCGACAGGGACGTTTCTATTTTGAAGAGGGAATTATCAGTCAGGAGCAGACGGTGAATCGGCCGTGGGCTCACCTGCTCATTGATAATCTGCAGAAGCTTGATGAGACCCTCGAACTGGTAGGTGTCTAGAATCTTGGTTCAATGCGCGACAAGAAGCTCGAAACGAAATTACGCCTGGTTACTTTGCAGCTCGACAATTGGAAAAGGCTGCATGACCTGATCACCTACGGTCTCGATAAGGCGAAACCGATCATTTCGTCCGAACAGGAACGGCAGTTCACCGAAATCCGGAGCAATCTTTTGCAGGAGACCGAGTATGTCCTTCGTGAATTGAACATCGTTGCGGAAATATCCGGCAAGGCGATGAGCGTCTTGCAGCGGGGCGTGTCGGTCCGCGGAGTCCGAGATCTCCCGAGCGATGAAATTCGCCGGCTGGAAACGGATTGGAACGGCGTGTTTACGAAGCTTGGACTGATGCAGGGCCAGCTCAAGGCGCGGCGGAAGCAATTGGCCGAACAGTCGGTGTTCGACTATTGCTTGAATCAGCTCCGAAATCGCCTGTTTCGACGTCCGGCAACGGCGCATTAATCGGTAGCTGGCGGCCACTTAGACGGCTCGGCCCAAAGAATTTACTTTTCTTTGGCTATCATGCCCGCGAATGTGCCGTCACACACGATTTCTGTTTAGGAGTTATGTCAAAACTTACCAAACGCGACATCGTAGTTGCGATCAGCAACCAGACCGGAATGGTGCAGCATCAGGTGTTTGATATTGTCCAGCGAACGCTCGACAAAATCACTGATAGCCTGGCTAACAACGTTCCGGTAGAGCTGCGTAACTTTGGAATCTTTCAGCCGCGGCTAACCAAGCCTCGCGTCGGCCGAAATCCAAATCAACCTGGCAGCAGTTTTGTGATTCCCTCACGGGCGACCGTAAAGTTCAAGGCGGGCAAGATCATGCGGCAAAGAGTCGAAAAACTCTCCCGCGAATTGAAAGAAGCCGCCTCCAAGAAACCGTCGCCGGTCGGAACTCGAAACGGCGGGTGACCGCAGCCCGCCGGACGGAGATATCGCGCTGCCAAGATCGCGCGCGATCAGGATTTGGATTCGAGCAGGCGATGAATCGCTTGTTCTAGCCGCTCGAAATTGATTGGCTTGGTCAGGTGCTCGGAAAATCCGGCATCTCGCGCCTTGGTCACGTCGGCCTCCATTCCGAAACCGCTCAGGGCGATTCCGGGCAACTCATTGCTTTTGCGCAGTTCGGTCATCAGCTCGTAGCCGGTGCGGTCGGGCAGACCAATGTCGCTGATGAGCAGATCGAAATGTTCTGACTGCGCTTTTTCAACCGCCTGGTCGGCCGAATGGGCAACGCTGATATCGTAACCTCGCCGCTCGAGCATCATTTTCATTCCCGTGCAGGTGTCGACGTGATCGTCGACCAGGAGGAGCCGGTGCTTTCGAGCCGGGTCCTTTTTTCCTGGGTCACCTATTTGCCCGCCATCCGCGCCGTTGGTCGCCGCGATGGGGGCCGGAACCGTTCTTAGCTCAACCACAAAAGTCGCCCCCATATCTTTCCCCGGACTTTCGACTCGAATCTTTCCGCGATGAGCGTCGACCATGGCCTTGGAAATGGCCAAACCAAGGCCGAGACCGCCAAATTTTCGTGTAATCGAAGTTTGTCCCTGTTCAAAAGCATTAAAAATCTTTCCGATTTTGTCGGAGTCGATTCCAATGCCGGTATCGGTCACGCGGATTTCGACTTCACTCGGGCCGGAATTCGAAGTCGAAACCGTGATCGAACCTCCGGCCGGCGTGAATTTGACGCTGTTTTTGATCAGGTTCCAAAAGATCTGCTGCAAACGCGCGGGATCACCTTCGACGTAAACTTCGTGAGCGTTCAGCTCAAATCGCGGCTCGATTTTCTTGCGCTCCATGTCGTCACGACATATCTCGTAGGCTCGCCGGAGAATCTCGTGGACGTCAACGGTTTCGAGAGTCAGCTGCAATTTGCCCTTGGCAATGCGGGTGACGTCGAGCAAGTCGTCAATCAAACGCGCTTCGAGTTCGACATTTCGCCGGATCACTTCCAAGGCGTGCCATAATTTGGCCGATCGCGGCGTCGAAGCCTCCAGCTCGCTAACCATGGCAATCACGGGCGACAACGGGTTGCGCAGCTCATGTGAGAGCAAGGCGAGGAACTGATCCTTGGCCGCATTGGCGTTGATCAGCTCATGCCGCAGCGTCACATCGCGGGTTTTGTCTTCCACAAAATAGAGCACACCCTGAATGGTTTGATCCGCCGCCTGCAATCGCAGTAGCGTTACATTGACGAAGTGGTTCATCCCGCCTTCGTCCTGGAACGGTTGTTCAACCAGTTGAAACGGGGTCCCAAACGACAAAACGCGTTCGATTGCGTCAGGCGGCGCGATTTTTACCTCGTCGTAACCAGCCCCTATGACATCGCGTCGAACGGACAGGCCGCCGAAGCGTTGCGCCATTTGGGTAAAGGCTTCGTTGGCTTGCAAAAACTTTTGGGTGCCGGGATCGACGAACGCGATCCCGACCGGCATGTTGGCCAGGATTTTTTCGTTAAAAATAACTTCGCGTTCAATGCGTCGCGCGGCTTCGGTTTGCCGGCGATAAAATCGGCCGCCGAACCAGGCGAAAATCGAGATCGCCAGCACCAGCCATCCGGTGAGAACAGCCATTCGCTCGAGAAGGTCCCGGAGAGGTTTGTACGCGATCGCCTTCGGTTGTTTAACGACGACCGTCCAACCCGTTGTCTCGACCGGTGCGAACGAGTAAAGATTGCCACCG
The DNA here is from genome assembly GCA_025934755.1 of Chthoniobacterales bacterium. Classification (GTDB taxonomy): domain Bacteria; phylum Verrucomicrobiota; class Verrucomicrobiia; order Chthoniobacterales; family UBA10450; genus AV40. Next base: position 13,542 of record JAICWQ010000009.1, read on the forward strand.
CGCTCGAGAATGCCTGCCTTCATTTGAGTAATTTCCTCAGGCAAGATGGAATCTCGCGGAGCGCTTGTTCCCGGATTTGGCCGGAAATCGTTGGTGAATAATGGTCGCCCGGTTTGATCGACCACCTGGCAGGTCGATTGGTCGGCAAATTGAATGGTGGCGAGTCGCCGTCCAATTCGTTCGACTAAAACGGAAACGCCGAGATAGCCGATAATCGTTTTGTCGGGTGCGCGAATCGCCCCAACGACTTCAGTCACTATTCGATTGTCTGAAAGGCGCGGATGAATCGGGGAAACGAAAGCCCCGGTAATTTTCGCCGCCTCCGCCCGCCAAAGATTTGAGTCAACGTCTTTGCCGATCAGGGTCGGCACATAAGGAATCGAGGCGATTAGGCGGCCGTCCCGCCCGGTAACAAACATTCCGTCGATTCGGGGGTGGGCATAAAATGTCGTCCCGATCCATTGCTGGGTGGCGGATTGCGGATTCCCGGAATTCAAGACCCGAGTCACCTCAGGCGAAGTCTGGTAGTAATCGATGATTCCCCCGGTCCGGCTGAGATCGTCACCGACGAGGCGGCCGATAAGTTGCACAAAGGTTCGCCGGTCCTTCAGAATGCTGGTCTCGAGGGTCCGACTCAGGATGGAGTAAGAGACTACCAATGTGAGGATCGAGGGAATCCAGCCGGCCAGCAGAATGGAGATAACGATGTTGAACCGTTCGAGCCGATTGTGCCGCGTTTTCTTCAGGAGGTATCGCAAAGGCATACCTGGGGTCGCAAAGATAGCATAATAGCAGCACGCTGCTTGCCGACCAAACCGTTGAACGGCCGATTTATTTTCGCTGCCGGATCGCGTCGTTCAATTGGCTTGCCTGGGCCCGAATTGCCGATACATCCGTGCGCGAAAGGCTCGTTTTACTGAGCAACGGTTGGAGGGTCTTTACCCCGGCGCGAATCTTCCCAAACAGCGGGGTGTGGGCCAACGACGGGGACAAAGTATCCAGTTCACTTGCAAAATAATTCGCCAGCTCTGGTCGAGCCAATGTACCAGCGCGTTGGGGCGAGAAATTCAGCTCGACGGTAGCAGCGCAAATTTCCAGGCCGCGAAGCCAACCTCCGAGACTGATCAAATGGGCCATCTTTTCGTCCCGCAGCGCAATCATTGCCTGCTCAACATCGGCCTGGGTGGTGATCAATTCCTGCCGCATTCGCGGCCAGTCGCCGCGCTGACCAAGATCAGTCAGGCTCGCGCTGTGACGCATTACGCGGTCGCCGACCCCGAGGCCGCGGGCATGGAGCAAGAGGACGCGGCCAAAATTCTCGATCGAACTTTTCTTTTCCGCCTCGACCAGCAGAAATCCGTCGGCGATCAACTCGCCGAAGATCAGGCCTTTTTGTTCGCGGGTTGCACCAGCGACTTCCGGAGACTCGCGCTTCAATTGATCGAACGGCAAGGGTCGGAGATCATCCAGTTGTTTAAAAATCTGGGCGATCGAGGGCGCGGTGTAACGATTAACGCCGAGTTCTTCGAATTCGTGCTCTTCGCCGGCGGGAGGCTCCTCCGCGTTCGCGGGATGAAATAGCACCATCGCAGCAAAAATCAGAAAGAGAGCCAAGGTGGATTTGAGGGCGATTCTCTGGTGATTTGCCGTGGCGTTTGCGAGGCAATTGCACCATTTTTGATTTGACGGCTGCGACGGAAACGCCATCATGCGCCTGCTGTCTTAATACTGGCAGCTCACCTTATGCAAGGAAGCCTCGGCTATGTGATTTGGACGGCCTGTTATCTCGCCGTGCTCATTGGCTTGTCCGCTTACGGTGTGCACCGGTATTTCATCATCTATCTCTTCCTTAAAAACCGCAAACGAGCCCCTCAACCAGCCGGGCGGTTTGAGCAGCTCCCCAAGGTCACGGTCCAGCTCCCTATTTTTAATGAGATTTATGTCGTGCAGCGGCTCCTTCGGTCTGTCAGTGAGCTCGATTACCCCCGCGAACTCCTCCAAATTCAGGTTCTGGACGATTCGACCGATGACACCCAGGAAGTCACCGCCTCTTGTGCCCAGGAATTACGCCGTAGCGGCTTCGATGTTCAACTGATTCACAGGGCGGATCGTACGGGATTTAAGGCCGGCGCACTGGAGGCTGGGTTGGAATCGGCCAGCGGCGAATTCGTTTGTATTCTCGATGCGGATTTCGTCGCTCCCCCGGACCTTCTTCAGCGGACCATCCAATTTTTCACCGATCCGAAGATTGGCATGATCCAGACCCGATGGGGCCATCTCAATCGCCGGTATTCGATGCTCACCCGGGTTCAAGCGATGTTTTTGGACGGCCACCTTTTGCTCGAGCAAACTGCGCGTAGTCGCAGTGGGCGGTTCTTCAATTTTAACGGAACGGCTGGGCTTTGGCGGCGCACCTGCATTCAGGAAGCCGGCGGATGGCAGCACGACACGCTTTGCGAAGATCTCGACCTGAGCTACCGCGCGCAGTTGGCCGGCTGGAAGTTCATTTTTCTGTCCGATGTCGTGACTCCGGCGGAATTGCCGGTCGACATGAATGGTTTCAAGTCCCAGCAACATCGCTGGACCAAAGGCTCCATTCAGACCTGTAAGAAATTGTTGCCTCAAATTTGGCGAAGCAACCTTCCGTTTGCGATCAAAGCGGAAGCCACCGGCCATCTTGTTTCAAACTTTGCTTATCTCTTGCTCGCTTGCCTCTGCGTCCTGTTGCATCCCTCGACCGGCGGCCCCCAAAGCGGATGGGTGCGCACTCTTTTGATCGACGTGCCAATTTTTTTTACGGCATCGGTGTCGGTGGCGGTCTTTTATGTTTGCGCCCAACGCGAGTTGCATCCGGGCAGCTGGATGAAACAAATGCTGCTGCTGCCTTGTTTGCTTGCGCTTGGCATTGGTCTTTCACTTAACAACGCGCGGGCGGTGCTCGAAGCCATTTTCAACCACCAGTCGGATTTCACCCGGACACCCAAGTACGGGATCGAGCGCAAATCGCAGACCTGGCGCGGCTGCAAATATCGCGCGCTGAAATCGGCTTTGCCGATAGCGGAATTGGCTTTCGGCCTTTATTTCAGCTATTTCGTGTGGTTCGCGGTGAGCAACCGGCAATACTTATCGGTACCGTTCCTGCTCATGTTCCAGGCCGGGTTCTTGTATGTTGCGCTATCGTCGCTCCTGCCGTGGTCGCCGAGATTCAGCTTTGGAACTTCGCGTACCGCCGAACCAATTATCGCGTGACAAAACGGATTTGTTGAGTAAAGGAGCGCGGATGTTTCGTTCCTCCGCCTTTGGGCTGGCGCTCTTTTTCGCGATTGGGCCGGCTTATGCCGGCAGTATCCCCGCTCCGACTCTTAACACTCGCATCATCATCAGTGTTCGCGATCAGAAACTGATGTTGATGGAAAACGGACTGATCGCCGCGACCTATCCGGTTTCGACGTCCAAGTATGGATTGGGCGACGGATGGGGAAGTCTCGCCACCCCGCTTGGACTGTTGCAGGTCGCACAAAAAATCGGCGACCGCGCGCCCATTGGCGCTGTGTTTCATAATCGCCGCTGGACGGGCGAGGTTCTTCAACCAAACACGCCGGGACGGGATCCGGTCATGACCCGAATCATCTGGTTGCGTGGTTTGCAAATCGCGAACTCCCACGCCTTCAGCCGTTGCATTTACATTCACGGAACGAACGAGGAAAAATTGCTCGGCCGCCCCGCAAGTTTTGGGTGTATTCGGATGCGCTCAGTGGATGTGGCTGCCCTTTATAGTCAGCTCCCGCTGGGGACGCCGGTCGAGATCGTTCAGGATAAGCTTCCCAAATCGTCGAACCTGGCCGATCCCGAAGTCTACGGTTTCGATTCCCCAGCGTCAGCGTCGGGGCTGAGAAAAGACAAAGAACCTGCCCAAATCAAGGTTGCCTCCGGTTCCCGCGCCGGGACCTGATCGAAGGTGACTGCAGAAGATTCGAAATCTGATCGTGGGTCGGTTTAATTAATTTTGAGCGCCGTAGGCGCGTCCTGTTTATAGCTTGGACGGTGATTTTCCGGTTAAAGCTCCTTTAGGAGCGTCATGACCAAGGAAGAAGTCGCTCCTGCCGGAGCTCTTCTTCTTGGGTAAACGATCTTCTATAGTCAGGCCGCGCCTACGGCGCTTCCATTTGTAAGTGACCCACTACCCGAAATCTTGACATTTGGCGGGTCTACGCGACCGTCGTCGCTCGATTTAAATTAGATGGCTAATACAAAATCAGCTGCCAAACGCTCCCGACAATCGCTTGCCCGTTCCGGCCGAAACCGGGGCGTGCGGACGCGGCTGCGATCGCTCCAGAAAAATGTCAAGGGCGAGGGCAAACCGGATGCCGAGCAAATCCGGCGTTTGATCTCTGCTCTGGATAAGGCCGTGAAACGCGGCGTCATTCACCGGAACGCGGCCGATCGCCGAAAGGCACGTTTAAACGCGCTCATGCGCTAGTCGGTGTTGGGAATCCCTGAAACGGATTCATCCTCGTTCGCAGTGGGCTCGCGTCGCGAGCCGGTTCCAGGCAGACTAATGGGTGCGACTCATTATGACCGCGCAGCCTCAGGTTTCCAAACGGCCTTTGAATCTCGTTATCTTTTTGCCGGATCAGCAACGGGTCGACACTTTGAGCTGTTACGGCAACCGAAAGGTTCACGCGCCGAACCTGAACCGGCTTGCCGATCAGTCGGTCGTTTTTCTGCGCGCTTATGTGACTCAACCCGTTTGCTCGCCCTCCCGCGCATCATTGATGACCGGAATGTGGCCTCACTTCAGCGACTGCACTAACAACGGATTCCCGCTTGATCCAAATATCCCGACGTTGCCCCAACTTGTTGGCGGCGACTACCGGGCCGGTTACGTCGGAAAATGGCATCTCAGGGAAGAAAAACCGACTCAGCGAGGATTTCACGAATGGGTGTCGGTGGAGGGACTCAGCGATTACAGCCAATTTTTGTTCGAAAAAGGGCTGACCCCTGACCACAAAAATGGGGCGTTCTCCGCTCAAGCGATCAGTGATTTGCCCTTGGAATTATCGCAGGCGGATTTTTTGCAGCGGCGCGCCTGCGATTTCATCCAGCGCAATCACAAAGCCCCATTCATTCTCGTTGTCTCGTTTGTTGAACCGCATTCGCCCTACAACGGACCATTTAATAATGAGCACAAATTGCGCGAATCGGACCTGGACGGGCTGGCGCCGGATTTTGACCCAAACGCCGTTCCGTTGCGTTATCGATTGCTTCGGGAATGGCAGAGAGAGAAAGCCCTGCACGACAAGAGGGTTCGCCAGTTTCGTTTCGGAATTACCCGCGCCGACTATTTGGACTTGAGGCGAAAGTATTACGGACTCGTTACCCTGGTCGATCGGAGCATTGGCTCGATTCTGTCCTGTCTCGAGAACGCCGGATTGATGGATCAAACGATCATCGCCCATACCAGCGATCATGGCGACTTGTTAGGTGACCACGGCCTTTTCGGTAAAGGCGTAATGTATGAACAAGCTGTGTGCGTTCCTTTCTTTGTTAGACTGCCGGACGGTCCGCGAAAAATGGTGACTCAGCGGGTCAGTCACATCGATTTTGTGCCAACCATGCTCGATCTGTTGCAGCAACCTCCGGCAGCTAAAATGGCGGGTCGAAGCCTCAAACCGATAATGTTCGGACAAGAAGAACAACCGCAAAATGTATTCATCGAGTGGAACCCGTATAAGAAGCAGGAGAAGCGGCTGAAAAAGGGAACGTCGATTGCACCGGCTGAAGCGGTAAGCCGGGCGATCAGGGAATCGACCCGCACGGTGATTATGCCCGACGGGTGGAAACTCAGCCTGAGAGACAGCGACCTGTGCGAGCTGTACAACCTGGTCGAGGATCCGTCTGAGCAGCGAAATCTTTATTGCGGTGAGCAATGCACGGAAGTGATCGAGCGCTGCTCCAATGAAATCCGGGACTGGCAGGAAAAGACAGCTGACACACTCCAGCTTCAATCGAATTGACGGACCCCATGGTGCCGAACGGCTTTTATAAACAGCTCGACGAAGTGAAGCAATCCGACCTGGAGTTTGTCTGCTACGGCATACCGCGTTCCGGCAGCACCCTCGTTTACCAGTTGATCAGTGGAATTTATCCGCAAGGCGTCGCCAAAACCCATCGATATTGCCCCCACCGTGTGAAAACGACGGTGTCGTTCCGTGATTTTCGCGATGTTGTGGTATCGCTTTGGCGAAGAAGCAATCCGATGAAACTGGAACAAGGAATGACGGACGACGATGTGAAAAAATTTACCGCGACATGCCGGCAGCGAATTGAAGAATTAGACCGATACTTTGAGCGCGGTGGAATTTGTCCCCTGCGTTACGAAGAGTTTGCCCCGAATCCAGCCCTGGTTTTCAGCGCCTTGGAGCGCGCCTACGGCATCATCGTTGCGCCCGAAAAAGCCGCGGCGCTGATCGCGGAATCTTCGATCGAAAAAAATGCGGCGATTGCGCAGAAGCTCGCCAGCTTCAAAAGCATCGATCCCGCTTCACAAATTCACGGCAATCACATTTATCGCGGGGAGGTCGGAGGCTGGCGGCAATTCGTGAGCGGCGAGGCGGCCGAACGTCTGGAGGAGTTGTTGCGCGAACCGCTGCTACGGTACGGCTACGAAGCGTAGTCGAGAACGATCGGCGATCAGAGCTTCCCGTTTATGACGCATTTGCCGTTGGGCCGCTGAAACCACGCTGGCAGCTCGATATTGGTCGTCACGATGCTGTCGTAACAGTTTTGGTTGATCGTGCCTTTGTGCGTACTTTCACCGAACACCGCAAAATTGTCTTTGGTCACATATAATCGCAGATCCGGTGGCTTCGGAATTTCATCTTTTAGGTGGTCCATCAATTTGGCTGACGCGATCGTGGTTGGCATTTTGGAAAAAAGATAACGAAGCACTTTCACCCGCAGGAGTTGATGGATCCAAATCTGGTTCCAGCCGCGACGCTCCAGGAAAATATCGCCGAAGGAATTCTGCTGTTCGCCGGGAAAAAGGGTTTCGTCCGGCCGGCGGAGGAGCGCCTTGCAACGACAGAACAACAGGCCACTGGCCTCAGGCAAATCGCGAATGTTGGCGAGGAAGGTTCGAATTTTCGGAAGCACGAGCTCGATCGGATATTTGTCGTCTACGCACCAGTAAACCCACTCCTCATCATCGAGGTCGGCAATCAGTTGGAGCGCGGTCGCCCGGATTTCCGAGGGAGTTTTAACGTATTCGCGCCGATCGCTCGGCGTCCCGGCGAGGTCCTGGAAGGGGATTCGAAACAAGAACGGATGGTCGGGCCAGAGCTGGTCATATTTGAAGATCATGTGGTCCGTGACCGCGCGATATCGATCGCAGGTTAGAATGATCCCTTTCATGACGGCCGGCGAACAAGGTGCATTGCCGACTAGCACTATGCCATAGTGGGCGGCTGGCAAATCGACTTTGCTTCTCGGTCAGGTCGGCTAGATTTCCAACAATGATTCCGGCCCTAATTCTAATTTTGTCGGCCGTCGCTTATCGGATCGCGGCGGGCCTGCTTATCCATTCCGGCACCGCCCTCTGGCTGTCGAATTTCGCACCTCTCGCAGCGATCGCGCTTTGCGGCGCCGCTTATTTCCCGGCGAAATTCAAATTCACAGTCCCGCTGGGCGCGCTATTCGTTTCCGATTTGATTTTGAATTACATTTATGGCGCGCCGTTGCTTCAGGCGCAAATGCTCGGGCATTACATTGCCTTTTTCCTGATCGGATTATTGGGGTTGGCGATCCAGGATCGGGCTTCGCTCAAGACGCTGCTTCCGGCTTCAATCCTGGGATCGACCATTTTCTATCTGGTCGTGAACACTTTCTCGTGGCTGAGTGAACCCGGTTATGCGAAAAATTTCGCGGGACTGATTCAAGCGCAAACCGTCGGGTTGTCGCAATACAGCGCCACGCCGACCTGGATGTTTTTCCGTAACACACTGCTGAGCGACTTGTTCTTCACCTTGCTTTTCGTGGCGTGCATGAACTTCGGGCGACGAACCAGCCGGACCCGCGCCGGTGAAGCTTTGCCTCGCGCCGCATAACATTCGATGCAGCGTCCGGAGCAACGCGACGAAGTCGAGATGCTCGCGATGATGCTGCTGATTCGGCGTTTCGAAGAACGCGCGAGCCAGCAGTATCAAGCGCAGAAGATCGGCGGCTTTTGCCATCTATACATTGGACAGGAGGCTGTCGTGGCCGGCGCAGTCGCCGCAATTCGTGACGACGATTACATCATTACAGCGTACCGCGATCACGGGCATGCTCTTGCGCGCGGAATCAGCGCGAACGCCTGTATGGCCGAGCTCTTCGGAAAGTCGACGGGCTGTTCCCACGGGCTCGGCGGATCGATGCACTTCTTCGACAAGAAGAACCACATGTACGGAGGTCACGCCATTGTGGGCGCCCACGTTCCCCTGGCTGCCGGACTCGCATTCGCGTCGAAATATCGGGAGGAGGACCGGGTGACTCTGTGCTTTTTCGGCGACGGCGCAATCAATCAAGGCTCGTTCCACGAAGCGCTGAATCTCATCGCGCTCTATAAATTGCCCGTCATTCTGATTTGCGAAAACAACCTGTTCGCCATGGGCACCTCGGTGAAAAGATCGACCTCGTTGAAGCAAATTGTCGATCGGGCCGAAGGCTATGACATCCCCGGCGACATCGTCGATGGAATGAATTTCCGGGAAGTGCGCGATAAAATCGCCGAAGTTGCCGCCTCGATTCGCAAAGATGCGCATCCGGCGTTTCTGGAAGTGCGAACGTATCGATATCGCGGCCATTCGATGTCCGATCCCGCCAGCTATCGGACAAAAGATGAACTGGAGAAATATCGTCTCGACGACCCAATCATTCGTTTGCGGGCTCAGCTGACTCGCGAAGGCAAATTGACTAACGAGCAATTCGACGCGCTCGACAAAAAAGCAAAAAAGGCCGCCCTCGAGTCGGTCAAGTTTGCCGAGGAAAGCCCGGAGCTCCCGGTCGCGGACGTTTACAAATACGTTTACTACGAAGAGAAAAAGTCGTGAAGGAGATTACTTACGGTCACCTCCAGGGCCCTAGGCCCGGGATGCTTATAGATTTTGGTAAATCGCAAGCATTAGCTCCGCTGGGAGCGACATGTGTGATGGAGGAGGCGTGCCGCCCCTCCGGGGCTTTGCTCCTGTGGCGCGGCGTGTTCTATAAACCTTTCGCGCCTATGGCGCTCGAGAGATCATGAGGGAAATCACTTATCGTCAAGCCTTGAACGAAGCGCTGGCCGAAGAACTCGCCCGCGACCCGAACGTATTTCTGATGGGCGAGGAAGTTGCCGAATACGACGGCGCCTACAAGGTGAGCCAGGGCTTGCTCGAGCGGTTTGGTCCCAAACGAATCATCGACACGCCGATCAGCGAAAATGGATTCGCGGGCCTCGGGGTCGGCGCGGCCATGGCCGGGCTGCGGCCAATCATCGAGTTCATGACCTGGAGTTTTTCGCTCGTCGCTTTCGACCAGGTGGTGAACAACGCCCCCAATATGTTCATGATGTCGGGCGGCCAGTTCAACATCCCAATTACCTTTCGCGGACCCAACGGTCCGGCCCATCAGCTGGCGGCCACCCATTCTCATGCCACCGAGAATTTCTATGCCAGCGTGCCCGGGTTAAAGGTTTGCACACCTGCCACCCCGCGGGACGCCAAAGGATTGTTGAAAACCGCCGTCCGCGATGACAATCCGGTTTTGGTTCTGGAAGCTGAGCTTCTCTACAGCTCGAAGGGGATGGTCGAGCCGCCGGACGAGGACCTTCTGATCCCACTTGGTAAGGCGGAATTGAAACGAGAGGGGAGCGACCTCTCAATTGTTTGCTACGCTCAAACGGTTCCACTTGCGCTGAAGGTGGCGGCTCAGCTCGAGGAGGAAGACATCTCGGCGGAAGTGATCGATCTCCGTTCGATCAAGCCGTGGGACGAACAAGCAATCTATAATTCAGTTTCCAAGACGCACCGGGTGGTGATTGTCGAGCAGGACCGTCCATTCTGCGGGGTGGGTGCGGAGATTTGTTACCAAATTCAGAAAAACATTTTCGATGAGCTCGACGCGCCGATCATGCGCGTTTCCCAAGAGGACGTTCCGATGCCCTACAACGAGAAGCTCGAGAAATTTGTTTTACCAAATGCCGACAAACTTCTGTCCGCAGTAAAGAAGGTCTGCTACGCGTGATACCGGATTCTTTTCTCAACTCTCAACTCTCAACCATCAACTTCTGCAATGCCTGAAATTCAGATGCCCAAGCTCAGCGACACGATGACGGAGGGGACTCTGGTCGCGTGGAAAAAGAAAAAGGGTGACAAGGTTTCGGCCGGCGAAGTCATCGCCGAGATCGAAACCGACAAAGCGACAATGGAATGGGAATCGCCTGAGGATGGCACGTTGACCGAAATTTACGTGGAAGAAGGCGGGAAGGTGAACGTTGGCGATAAGATTGGGTTCATCGGTGAAGAAGGCGAAAAAGCTCCCGGGAAGAAGGAGGAGTCGCCCACGAAAGAAGAAAAATCCAAACCCGCGGAAGAAAAAGAAAAGAAGGTCCAGGCGGAAAGTGAAAAGCCGGATTCCGCCGAAAAGAAAGAAAAGGAAACCGCACCGCCACAGGAAAAGAAAACGTGGCACCGGCCTCCGGCCGATGAATCCAAAGCAGACCATCGGCAAGATGCCGATGCCACCGCGCGGGTGAAGGCGTCACCGGTTGCGCGGAGAGTTGCGGCCGAGTTCGGGGTCGATCTCTCGGGCGTGAAAGGAACTGGGCCGGAAGGTCGCGTCACGGAATCAGATGTTCGTGCGGCTGCAAAATCCAAGGGTGTAGCGGCGGCCGTGCCCGCGGCAAAGCCTGCGCCAACCGAGCGGCCGGCACGGCCGCCGCTGCAACAGAGAGAAGGGGAGACGCGTGTACAACTTTCCGGTATGCGCAAAGGAATCGCTGAGCGCCTTGTTCAAAGTCTCGGACCAGTCCCGCACTTTTATCTGACGATCGAAATCAACGCTGCTCCGTTAATGGCCGCGCGCGAAGAATTGAAATCGGGTGGCGAGGAAAGCGATGCCGCCAAAATCACGGTCAACGATCTCGTGTTGAAAGCCGCGGTAATGGCCGCAGTCAAAGTTCCTCGGGTGAACGCTTCATTCGACGGCGACGCCCTTGTCCAATATGCCGGTGTCGATCTTGGAATCGCGGTCGCGATTGAAGACGGTTTGCTCACCCCGGTGATTCGGGGCGCGCAGAACAAGTCGCTTCGCGAAATCAGCGAAGCAGTGAAGGACCTCGCGCACCGGGCCCGCAACAAACGAATGAAACCGGAAGAATTTCACGGAGGATCGTTTACCGTTTCAAATCTTGGCGGAATGGGAATCGACTCGTTCAGTGCGGTGATTAATCCACCGCAAAGCTTCATTCTCGCAGTCGGAAAAGTGAACAAAGTGCCGGTCCTCGACGATTGCGACCAGACCGTCGTCGGCCAGCGGCTGTCGATCACCATGAGCTGCGATCATCGCGTCGTCGATGGCGCTCTTGGCGCGGAGTATTTAAAGGAACTCCGCCACCTTCTGGAGAATCCCGCCCTGCTGCTGGTTTAACGCGCCGTTGTTTCCCAAGCCGTAAAATCGTCCAGCGTCTCGCGCGTTTTCTGGACGGCGAACGCCAAAACCGTGGCGTCATCCATGAAGCCAAGGCCGGGGATGAAATCGGGAACCAAATCCCACGGATCGAGCACGTAGATGATTGCGCCGATGATTATGACAAGGTTAGCCATGCTGATTTGGCGGTAATCCCCGCGATAATAGGCCCGAATTAAACGAAGCATCGTCTGGAGGTAGGCCCACAACTCTTTAAACGGCGTCTTCGGGATCGACCCCATCCTTCGACCAGCTTCTTCAAACAACTTCCCCAACGCCGCCGGATTTCTCGCGTACTCCTTCGCTCGCGCCAATGCTTCCGCAAAAATGCGGTTACGCCTTGGATCTTTCGCCAGCGCTTTTCGTTTCCGTTTCACAACTCCCCCGATTTATTTGCCACGCCCAAGGGCCGTGTCAAAACGCGGCTATTTCCGAGGTCATCAAATTGTCGAGCGTCTCGCGGGTTAGCGCGACCGTGAACTATGAACCGCTCGGGAGTTTTATCGGCTTGGAGGCGAGGATAAGAGGCGACGGGCCAGGTGCTTTGACCTTGCGAACTTTCTGGAATCCGCTGTCTTCCAGCCAGCTTTTAATTTCGTTGAAGCTAAACGTGTCACCCTTCTCCGTGTTGACGAGCATTTGCACGGCGAACATCAGTCCGACTGCCGGCCCGGTGCGTTGATCATTAACGAGCTGCTCTCCGATGGCGATCGTGCCGCCTGGTCTCAGCGCGCGAAATGTTTTCTTGAGCAATTGACGGCTGCGCTCTTCCCCTTCGCTGTGCAAAATGTGTCCAAGAATTGCCAGGTCGTAACCACTGCCGAAGTCCGCTTCCAGCAAATCCCCCTCAATATATTTGAATCGCTCCGCGACCCCAAATTTCCGGGTGATTCGTTTGGTCGTCGGAATCATTCCAGCCCAATCCACCGCCGTCACCCGAACGTGGGGAGATTTTTGGGCGACCGCGATTCCCCATATTCCGGAACCGGCCGCAAGATCGAGCACCCGCAGGTCGTTCTTTGCCTTCGACAACTTGAGATGGTTCGCCAGCGCCTGAGCCGCGGGAGAGCTCATCGGAATAATATTTTCGACAAGCTCACTGAAAAACCCGGTGCCTTCTGCCTCCTTGTTAACGGCGCGGACCGGCCGGCCGGTGCGCACCGTCTCGGACAGGTGAATCCATTTCGAATTAAGTTGGGGCAAGATCGTCTCAAAAAATCCCGCCTGGGTGCCCGGCTTGTTGCTGAGAAGAAAGGCTGCGCTCTCCGGCGTAAGGGAATATTTTCCTTGTCGATCCTTCTTGAGAAGATTGAGGCCGATCAGTGCGTTCATAATCGAACGGAGGCCTCGTTGCGACGCGCCCGTTTGCCTCGCGACCTGGTCAAGCGTTTTGGCGCCTGCGGCCAGCGAATCAAACACTTTGTTGCTGACCGCGGCACTGATAATGAGCGGCGGGGCGTAGGCAAAACTGAGTTGCATCAGACGTTCCGGCGTGACTTGTTGGCCACGGCGAGTCCCTCCTTCGGCGGAGTTCTTTTTTCGAGTCTTGTTTGCCATATTTTCCCTTGGTTTTTCGGAGGCTAAGATCGACAAATAACCAACGAGCGACCGCTGGCAAACGCAATGGAAACTCCACCCGAGGAAAAGAATTTAGAAACTATCTCTTTTGTCGTTCACGCCACTCGCGGCGTGATTCGCGGCCAGCAAACCCGCCGCAAAGCGATGGTGTTTTGTCTTGCCGTTGCCGTGCTGATGCTTCTGGCGGGATTCACCGTGTTGCAAACAACCCTTAATCCGCGCGAGCATCCGTGGTTCGTTATCTTGTTTTGGATCGCCTGCGTCTGGCTGACATTTACCGCAATGCTTCTCGCGATTTTCGATTTGCTGATCATTCGGTCGCAGGGACGCAAAGCCCAGCGCGCGTTACGGGAAAGATTGGCAGCCGATGCGTCGAATAAATGAAAAACGGCTGGAAAACGCGCGAGCAAATGGAGGCGACCGAACGCACGACCCTCGCTGCATTTGCGCAAAAGTCCGGCGAATCGCAGGGACGAAAATATCCGGAGCACAGTCACGCCTACCGGACCGAATTTCAGCGCGATCGCGCCCGGATCATTCACTCGCGCGCATTTCGGCGGCTCGAATACAAAACCCAGGTCTTTCTCAACGGGACTGGCGATCATTTGCGAACGCGTTTGACCCACTCGATTGAAGTTGCCTCCATCAGCCGGACCATCGCACGCGCCCTGTCCCTCAATGAAGATTTGGCGGAAGCGATCGCCCTGGCCCACGACCTGGGCCACACCCCGTTCGGGCATTCCGGCGAAGAAATCCTGGCCGAATGCATGCGCGATCACGGCGGTTTCGAGCACAACCGCCAAAGTTTGCGGGTCGTCGAACTGCTGGAAAATGCCTATCCCGATTTTCCCGGACTCAATCTGACGTTCGAAGTTCGCGAAGGTCTGCAAAAGCACGAGCGCTCTGGCGGATTTCCAACCCTCGAAGCGCAGATTGCGGATTTAGCGGACGAGATCACCTACTACAGTCACGATCTCGACGACGCGGTCGACTTCGACATTTTGTCCCCAGCGCAATTGAATGATAACGAAGTGTGGAAGCGCAGCCAGCAACATGTGCTCACGCATTATCCGGATGCTCGCGAGCCGGAGCTCCACAAGCTGATCATTCGAAACATTATCGATGTCCAGGTCCAGGATGTCGTGACGACCAGCGCGGCGTCGATTTCCAAGGTGAATCCAAAAAGCGCTGAGGATGTGCGAAAACAATCGCGCGCGCTGATTCATTATAGCGACGAATTGCGCAAGGCGAACCAGGCGCTACGAAAGTTTCTCTACGCGAACGTTTATTATCACCCTCGAGTGGCCGAAGTGAATCAGCGCGCATGCGAGATGTTGAAGCAGGTCTTTGAAAGCTACGTGGCGGATCCAAAACAATTGGGCGACGTGGCAACGGGGCGGCTGGAACAGGAAGGTCTGTACCGCACCGTATGCGATTACGTCGCCGGAATGACGGATCGCTATTTGATTGAAGAACACGCCCGTATTGCGGGCTAGCAGCGGCTCAAAGCAGAACGGGCGATCTGGCGCAATCGCCGCTACTTCTTAAGCTCCACCAGGATCAGATGCATTGTGGTGTCGCCAATATTTTCTGCGGCGTGGGTTAACGGATCGCGATACAGAACGTCGCCGGTTTTGAGCTCGCCTTCGCTGGTCTTGCCGTCAGCCGCGTAGTTTCTGTATTTACCGCCGGTGATGACGTAAATCACGTTTGCGGGATGCGAATGCACCTGCTCCTTAACCCCGGGCGGCAGATTCGCTTCGAGGACGCGGACCCGATCATTTTCGAACCTGACTTTTATTGTCCTGGCGTTAACAACGGCGGGATCTTGACCGGAGGCAGAAATCAACCAACCGGTGAACGCAAATATCGCAACAATTGTGGAGATAAGGATTCGCATGCCTACGAGAAACACCTTCTCGCGAGCGAATTGCAAGACGTTAGTGTAATCGACTACACCGCGGCGCTACCGATCTCGTCCTGCAAAAAAGTGATGAGAAGTCGCAGGCGCTGATTGACGGAAGCTTCTTCAAGCATGCGTTGTCGTCGAAGGGGGTCGTCGACGAAAGTTGAGGCGACCAAATCAGCCAGCATCTCCAAATCGCCAAGTTGAGTGAGATAACGGTCGACTTTGGGCGGCAGCTGGCGGCCGGCCCGCTTCAGTTTTCGGTACAGCTCGAGCACTTTTTCGCCGAGGGCCTCGGTTTCAACTGTGGTGTCGTCGCTTGATTCGACGAGGTCGATTTTCGCCACCGGGAACGGGGTTTCCTGTTCGAAGCCGTTAAAACGCACGCGGTGCAAGCCTTGCAGCACGAGGTTGGATGTGCCGTCGCCGCGCCCAACACACGCTCGAATCAAACCGACCGTCGCGAAATGGAAAAAATCTTCGGGGGCCCGCCACTCGGGACAACTCGGCTTGATTAATGTGACACTAAACATTCGATCGCGTTGAAGCGCATGCTCGAGCATTTCGCGGTAGCGCGGTTCGAAAATGTAGAGGGGCAACAAGGCATGCGGAAAGAGAACCGCGCCCGGCAATGGCATCACCGGAACTTTATCCGGTAAATTGACGTCCCCATTTTTCATCCCTTGAAATTCGTGCTTAAACAACTTCAACGTCCGAGGGCCGAGCGCAACAGGGCGATAGATAATTGTCCTTCGACGTTTGGCCGGCCGACCGAGGCATAGTTGAGAACGGAACCGCACTGGGCCAGGAGCAAACGAGAAATTGGGCCGAGGATGCCAATGCCCATCGCGCTAACTGCGATCCCCGCTCGATTGTTTGTCAGAAAATCGACAAGCCGGCCGAGGGCGGCGGGAGTATCTGTCCGCGTCGCCACTTTGAAGACGTCGGCCCCCATCGTCTTCGCCAACTTCGCCTTGGCGCGAAAGCTGCGCAGGGAAGGGGTGGATTCGAAGTTATGATACGACAAAATCCGGCAAACCTTTTGCTTTTGCGCCTGAGCCAGGAGCAGTTTGAATTTCTGCGCGGCCCGGAGTTCGACATCGATGTATTTTGCGCGCGGCAAAAATCGCTCGAGCAGGTCGCGTCGGCATTCGAGGGAGAGATTTCCAGTTCCCCCTTCGCGCGGATCGCGAGCGGTGATGATCAGGGGAACGCGAAGACGGGAAATTTTTTGTTCGTCGGGGCCGGTGATTGGCGAAAGCGAATCGAGGCGAAGCTCAAACAGATCGGGCAAGTCTTTGAGGGCGATTGCCGCCGCCAGATCGGGCCCGGAGGATATGACGGCGACGAGCCGGGGTTCCACCACTTTACCCGATCTGCGCGTTGTCATATAGTTGGTTCTCTCGGTGTCAGGAGAGCGATTACCGCTCCTTTGTAGCATGCTCGCGCGACGACAGGAATTAAACACGCAGCTGCAAGTCGTTATTGATGGCTTTCTGCTGGCGGCCTCACTTTGGGTGGCCTGGGTCCTTCGCTATTACAGCACGTTTTGGTTCGGTCTTAGAGATACGGTCGATCCGTTTCACAATTATCATTGGCTGTTTATCGTGATCATGCCGTTTGGGCCGATCCTGCTCGATCTGCAAGGTTTTTATCAATCGCCGCTGAGCAAGACGGTTTGGCGATCTCTTGTCCAGATCGTGCGCGCGATGATCGGACTGAGCATTAGTGTTAGTGCCTGCGTAATTTTTCTGCGATTTCCTCTCGCTAATCGAAGCGTACCCCTTCTTTTCATTTTGATCGGCACGCTGGCGCTGCTGATTAAAGAGCGTTTGCTGGCCGCACGATTACGGGGGCGGGCAGTCCGGGGCGTGCAACGTGAGCCGGTGCTGCTCGCCGGTTTGCCCCAGGATTTGGCTGCATTCGAGCGCGCGTTCACTCCGGAACAACGATTACTCATCGAGGTGGTTGGACGGATCAATATCGAGCAACAACCGATCTCCGATTTGGTAGAGGCAATGCACCAGCACGCGGTCTCACGAGTCATTTTCGCCGCCGGACACAGCCGATTGAATCGGGTCGAGGAAGCGATCAGCGCGTGCGAAGTGGAAGGCGTGCCGGCCTGGCTGGTGGCAGATTTTATTCAAACCTCGATCGCCAAACCCGATTTCGACGCGTTCGCCGGGCGCCCCATGCTTGTGTTCCGTTCCACGCCGGAAGTTTCGTGGGCACTGTGGATCAAACGCGGGATTGATTTTGTCGGCGCGCTGGTGGCGTTGATAATTTTCGCGATTCCAATGGCGATCGTAGGAGTGATGATTCGGATCAGCTCTCCCGGTCCCGTAATTTTTCGGCAACGCCGGGCCGGTCGGTTCGGAAAGCCATTCGTGATGTACAAATTTCGGTCGATGACTGACGATGCCGAAATGCGGAAAGCCGAGCTCGAGCCTTTCAACCAGATGAACGGACCGGTGTTCAAAGTAGAAGCCGATCCACGGATCACTCCACTCGGTCGTTGGCTGCGACGGACAAGTTTCGACGAACTTCCGCAGCTTTGGAATGTCCTGGTCGGGGATATGAGCCTGGTCGGACCGCGGCCATTGCCCGTGTACGAGGTCGAGAAATTTGAAAACACCGCCCAACGCCGTCGATTGAGCGTGAAGCCGGGTCTGACTTGCCTCTGGCAGATCAGTGGGCGCAATCAAGTCCGCGATTTCCAGGATTGGGTGCGACTGGATCTTGATTACATCGATCGATGGTCGCTAGCTCTGGATTTCAAGATCCTCCTGCGAACGATCCCCGCCGTAATCCTCGGCCTGGGAGCGAAGTAGCCCGTACTATCGTACTATATATAGAGAGGTGGAACGCGCTTTCCGGGCGCGTTAATCGTGTTCGGAGAACCCGATCCACCTGAAGCGTACCGCGTTCCACTTATTCCTGCGGCGCGTAGCGTGCCAGCATTCGTTCAACGTATTTGGCCAGAATGTCGAACTCGACGTTGACCAGGTCGCCAGTTTGGATGCCATCAAGATTGGTTTTTCTTTTGGTGTGCGGGATTATCCACACCGCGAAACTCTTCGACAATAGCTCGGCAATCGTCAGGCTAATTCCGTTGATGGCAACCGAACCCTTGTAAGCCGCGTAATGGGCGAAATCAGACGGCAGTTCGACTTCAAGCCGATGGTCGGCGCCGCTGCGCTCGAAGGAAACGACTTTTGAGCTGCAATCGATATGTCCCTGCACGAAGTGGCCGCCCAAGGGCGCGCCGGCCACGAGTGCGCGTTCGAGATTTACCAGACTATCGCGGCGAAGCCGTTTCAGGTTCGTGCGATCGAGCGTTTCCTGGAGAAGATCGAACGTCAGCTGCTCTTCGCGTTGCGCGCTGATGGTCAAACAACAACCGTTCACCGCCACGCTGTCACCAATGGTTGTCTCGGCGGCCAGTCGTGGTCCGGCCACCTGAAGCTGGGTGCCGCGGTCCGTCATCCGAATCCACAGCACTTTGGCGACTTCCTGGATTAAACCGGTGAACATGCGGGCGATTTTAGCGCTTTTGCGTCCGTGAGCCAACACCAGACCGCAGTAGCGCGACAATTAAACACCGCCTTGTCGAGGAGCTGACCCGGCCACAACGCCAACTTTCGGCAGAAACCGAGGTCAACTTGTTTGCGCGGATGTCAGCTGAGACTTAATTCCCACGCAACTGTGGGCGCGAGATCATCTTCGAAGGCGGCGGTATGCGCCGCGTTAATCGCGATCACCTGGGCGGTCTTCGGGCAAACATCGCAATACGGCTTTGTGAATTACGATGATCCCGCTTACGTCAGCGAGAATCGTCAGATCCAGGCGGGGTTGAGCTGGCAGAACATCAAGTGGGCCTTCACCCATGTTCACTCCCACAACTGGCATCCGCTGACCACGATTTCGCACATGGCCGATTGCCAGTTTTTCGGATCGAACGCCGGTGCGCACCATTTCGTTAACGTTTTACTGCACAGCGTCAGCGCGGTTCTGCTTTTTCTGCTCGTTCAACAAATCACCGCCGCCTTTTGGCGGAGCGCTTTTGTGGCAGCGGTATTTGCGATTCATCCGCTCCATGTCGAGTCGGTTGCGTGGATCTCTGAGCGCAAAGATGTCTTAAGCGGCTTGTTCTTCATGCTGACGCTGTTGGCTTACGTCCGCTACACGCGAAAGCCCAACGTGTCTCGCTATGCCGCCATGACGATCCTGTTCGGTTGCGGCCTGCTGTCGAAACCGATGCTGGTCACGGTCCCGGCAATTCTTTTGTTGTTGGATTATTGGCCGCTCAACAGATTGCAGAGGCCAGCGGCCAGCGGCCAGCGGCCGGCAAAACTGGTCATGGAAAAAATTCCCTTGTTCGTTTTGTCGCTCGGTTCGGCAATCGCGACGCTTATCGCGCAGCGCGGCGGGATCATGGAAATGGCGCACCTGCCGTTCACTTGGCGAGTCGCTAATGCCGCTTCGGTTTATCTCGTTTACATCTGGCAAATGTTTTGGCCAATAAATTTGGCCGCAATTTATCCGCATCCCGGCCAGCTGCCGTTTTGGGAAGCAGCCGGCGCCGGCGCGCTGGTGGTTTTATTGACGGCGCTCGCTTTCGTCAGTCGCAAACGCAGTCCGTATTTTCTAACAGGGTGGCTTTGGTATCTGATCATGCTCCTGCCGGTGATCGGATTGATCCAGGTCGGGAGTCAGGCGCACGCTGATCGTTATACTTATTTATCGCAGATCGGTCTTTATCTCGCGTTCGTTTGGGGCGTGGTTGAGTTTTTGCAGCCGGTTCGGTACCGGCGGGAAATTTTTGCAACGCTCGCGCCGATCCTCATTGCTCTTCTGGGATGGCGCGCTTGGATTCAAACCGGGTACTGGCGGGACACTGAGCGATTATGGAAACGAACACTGGCAGTAACCGGTCGGAACGATTTTGCGCATTTCGCACTTGGCGAATTTCTTTTGAAGGTCCACCGGCTCGATGAAGCGATCTCACAGTTCGAGATTGTTCTTGCTGGCCATCCAAACGATCCGGACCTGAATTTTCAAATGGGCTACGCGTTAATGGAAAAAGGAGATCTCGATCCTGCGATTCGCCATTTTGAGACGTCCCTGAAATTTAGACCCGACAATCCCGACACCGAGACGGACCTCGGCAACCTGTTATTAAAAGCTGACCGCATCGATGAGGCGGTGGAACATTATCGAAATGTCGTCCGGCGTGAAGCTTGGAGCCCGTTGG
Source organism: Chthoniobacterales bacterium (assembly GCA_025934755.1). Lineage (GTDB taxonomy): Bacteria > Verrucomicrobiota > Verrucomicrobiia > Chthoniobacterales > UBA10450 > AV40. Next base: position 33,983 of record JAICWQ010000009.1, read on the forward strand.
CCCATTACAACCTCGCGGTCGGTCTCCATCGTCTGGGCCGATTTTCCGAAGCCGTTGTCCATTATAAAGAAGCGCTCGCTCTCGATCCAAATTATCCGGACGCCAAAGAGTTTTTGGAGCAGGCGTTGTTGCAAAGCAGCCAAGGGGACGGATCGAAGGCGGAGCCGGCGAAACCCTGAGGCTTAGGATTTTCAACCGTGAAAACGCAACAATCGTCCCGGACACAGATTGGGATCGTCCTCTTTCTCGTTGCCATTACTTGGGCCGTTTTCGGCCAGACCGTCCGTCATCAATTCATTAACTACGACGATCCGCTTTACGTTTATGACAATGCCCACGTCCGCGCTGGAATAAGCTGGCACGGAATTGGGTGGGCGTTTACCCACATCCATTCGCAGAACTGGCATCCGCTCACAACGATATCGCACATGCTCGATTGCCAGCTCTTCGGCCTGAATCCGGGCGCGCATCATCTCGTCAACGTGTTTTGGCACAGCGTCGTCGCGGGATTGCTTTTCATTTTGCTGACCCGAATGACCCGCGCGATGTGGCCGAGCGCGATCGCCGCGGCGATTTTCGCTGTTCATCCACTTCGAGTTGAGTCGGTCGCGTGGATTTCGGAACGGAAAGATCTGCTGAGCGGGACATTCTTCATCCTGACCCTGCTTAGCTATTTTTATTGGACTCGAAAGCCGACCCCTGGCCGCTACCTGCTGGTGGCGATTTTGTTCGCATGCGGTCTGATGTCGAAACCGATGCTTGTCAGTACGCCTCTCGTTTTGTTGCTGCTCGATTACTGGCCACTCGGGCGAATAGAGAGAACGGAGAACAGAGGGCACAGGATAGTTTGGAATCTGATTATCGAGAAGATACCGCTGTTCGCATTGTCGATCGGCTCCGTTGTGATGACCCTCTGGGCGCAAAACTTTGCCCTGGGATCGACCCAGTTTTTGCCGTTGAGCTGGCGAATCACCAACGCGCTCTTCAGTTATTTTGAGTACATCCGCCAAATGTTTTGGCCGGTGGACTTGATTCCATTTTATGTTCATCCGGAAAACCGGCTCGAGATCTGGCGGCTCTTGCTTGCCGCTGTGGTGTTGATTGCGATCACGACAGTCGCTTTTGTTCGACGACGACAAAATCCGTACCTGATCGTCGGCTGGTTTTGGTATCTGGTGATGTTGATTCCGGTGATCGGAATTGTGCAGGTCGGATTACAAGGACACGCCGATCGTTACACCTACTTGCCAGAGATCGGATTGATCGTCGCGCTCATCTGGCTTGTCCGAGATCTGACCAAGTCGCGTCTGTCCGGTCGAAGCGACTCCGCCACCGCGGAGCGCGCGGGGAAAATCATTTTAAGCAGCGTGGCGGTGCTTGTTGTCGCTGTCTTGGCAATTTTGTCAGTGAAACAAACAGCCTATTGGCGCGACACTGAAACGTTGTGGCGGCATACCCTTGCCGTGACACCTGAGAGTGACGTGGCCCTCACCGGGTTGGGCGGAATCTTGTTTGTTCGCGGCGACGTCGACGATGCGATTGAGGATTACGAACACGCATTGCGATTACGCGATGGGAATGTGGCGGCCCATTTTGGGTTGGCTCGAGCGTTGGCAGCGAAACAAAAAACCGACACCGCGATTACACATCTTCGCAAAACGCTCGACATCCAACCTGATTACATGGCGGCCAGCAATGATCTGGGGGTGTTGCTTGCCAGCAAAGGTGAAATCGCCGAAGCGATCGCGGCCTGGCGGCAAACGTTGTCGTTCGATCCGGACAATGCCGATGCCGCAAACAATATCGCCTGGGTCCGGGCGACTGCGACGGATGCAAATTTGCGCGACGGGAAAGAATCGCTGGAACTCGCGCGGCGGGCAATTCGAAATGGCGGCGAGAACGCGGTTATCTTGCGAACGTTGGCCGCGGCGGAAGCGGAGAACGGTGATTTTGGGCAGGCGATTGCGACCTGTCAGCGCGGCGAACATTTGGCCCAACAACACGGCGATTCCGGGATGGTCGAAAGTTTTCGACAATGCCTCGAATCGTTCCGGCGGGGCGAGCCATTGCACTCGACCCAGGTTGCGCATTAAGCGCCGGACAGCTGTGCTCGGGCAACCGCTGCCCGGGAGGGTCGGACCAGGGGCAAAAATTCTTTAATTTTTTCCTAGGCAGCCGCCGGGAAATCCGATAGAACCGCCGAAAACGGGAGCTGGCCCAGACACTGGGCCTGTTTTGCCCGTTCAAAAATATTTCAAAAAACTGAAAAAAAACCTTGTCAGCCTGCAGACTTTTCAATAATCCCTAGCGCAAACCTAACCAAACCCATGGAGAAACCAATGACTAGAAACGTGCAAAAAACGTTGGGAATTAGCGTCGCTCTTGTAGCAGCCGTCGCATTTCCATTAATCATCGCGACCAGCGCGCGTGCTCAAGATGCAACCGCACCCGCCCCGGCGGTGACTGGATCAAATATCGCGCCGAATGCGGCCGCACCAGCAGCGACCGAGGCGACAGCTGAGCGCGTCGTCGTTACCGGTTCGAACATTCCGACCGCTGAAGAAGTCGGCCCGAACCCGGTTGACACCTATCGCCGCGACGACATTACCCGCCTGGGTGTGCGCACTCCGACCGACCTGGTATTGAGACTTCCGGCCTCGACTGGATCGAACACCACTGAAAACAACACCAACGGTGGTGACGGCAGCACCCGTATCAGTCTCCGTGGTATCGACCCCAAAGAGACCCTGGTATTGCAAGACGGCCGGCGGCTTACCTACGCCGGATCGAGCTCGATTGACTTCAACCAGTTTCCATTGGGTTTGATCGATCACATCGACATCCTGAAGGATGGTGCTTCACCAATTTACGGCACCGAGGCTGTCGCTGGCGTGGTGAACGTGTTCTTGATTCATCGCTTCCGTGGGTTGGAGGTTTACGCCAGTTATGGCAACACGAATCTTGGTTTCGCGAATGACCGGGGTGAAGAAACGGCCTACATGTTGGCAGGCACTGGCGATGACAAGACCAACATTGTCGTCTACGCAGGCATGTATAATGCCTCGGCGCTTTACTCGCGCGACGTCAATATTTCGCACGACCCGGATAAGACTGCGTACGGCTCATTCGATTTCCGAAGCGGTAACATGGCTGGCCGCGTGACCAGCCGGTACTTCCTCGGGTTGGCGAAGAACCCGTTTAAGCTTGGCCTGCAAACACCGACGCCGCACGCTTCGGCAAACCAGTTTACGGATACGCAATATGCTCCCGCCTTTTCGCCTGGTCTTCCAAGCGAGCGCATTCTTTTCAACTTTGCCGATCTGACCCCTGACATTGCTGCGACGGACCGCGAATACCTCTACGGTTCACTCGATCGCGACATCTGCGACAAATACCTGACCGTGTTTGCCGACTTCAAATACTTCCGTCAGTTCTGGGATGGCGGTCTAGCGCCGACGCCGTTCACTCCTGACGTCTGGGCGGATTCTGTCCACCCATTCGGTATTAGCAGCACTGGTATCAGTGTGCCGACACAGAACGCCTTCAACCCGTTTACGGTGGGTGATTATACATCCCCCGGCGGGACCAGTCCGGTGACTCCGGTGTTCAACCTTCCGAGCTCGCCACCCGCTGGCACGGTGTTTACTACTGGCGTGCGTTACCGGTCTTTGGAGGTCGGGTTACGCACGGACAAGATCACCACGAACAACTATAATTTCACCGGTGGCCTGAAAGGCAATCTGGGCGAATTCTCCAATGCCTGGGACCAACTAAAAACCTGGGAGTGGGAGTTCGGTGTTCGTTATAGCGAAAGTAATCGCGTGGCCAAATCCGGCGGCATCGTGGATAACGATGCGTTGCGGACTGCGTTGCTGGACACCAATCCGGCAACCGCCTTCAATCCATTTGGCAAAAACTTCAATAACAAAGCCACCCTTAACCGGATTTTTGTTACTACCCACGACATTGAAGAATCGGTTCTCATGACCGAAGACTTCGCGGTCCGTGGCGACATGTTTAATCTGCCGGGAGGCGCGGTTCGGTTTGCGATTGGTACCGCACACCTTGGTAATACCTTCTCCGATCAACCAGATCCGTTGACCATTGCCGGACAAACGACCGGCTCGACCAATGGTCAGGCGACCAAGGGCAGCCGCGATGCCTGGTCCGCTTTCTGGGAAGT
>JAICWQ010000196.1 GCA_025934755.1 Chthoniobacterales bacterium
ATTCAGCCAATCTGATCTCTCTCTAGAACTTGAATGCAAATTGCATTCAAGATGCCGCTAAGCCACTTAGACTTGAATGCAAATTGCATTCAAGATGTCCTGTTGTTTCTTGCAGAGAGTCTCGCAGGTTTATCCGTGGGGTGTGTGAGGCTATTTGAATGCGCCATAGGCATGGGGCCACAACACTCGTTATTTGAACGCGCCATTGGGATTGCGCTACAACACTTGCCGCTTCGCCCATTCGTCGGAAGTTAAACGCGCAATGCGTCCAACACTCGGAGCCCGGGCCAACCTGGAGCTGATCGACCAGAATTATCAGCGCTGGCAACACGATCCGGCCTCGGTTGATCCGAGCTGGGCCGCGTTTTTCGAAGGTTTTGAACTGGGGAACCTCCCTCAGAAGAATGGAGCGGCCGTGGCCGGGCCGCGCGCGGTCACACGGGAAAGTCCGTTGCAAACCCGGATCGACGGACTGGTCTACGCGTATCGCACCCTTGGGCACACCATCGCGCGGATAAATCCACTGGCTGAGAGGCGCCCCGAAAACTCGCTCCTGTCACTGCGCGAACTGGGTTTTAGCGAGAAGGATCTCGATCTGCGCGTCTCCTCAAAATTCTTCGCCGACGGCCAGGAAATGACCCTGCGCGAAATGATCTCGCGTCTCACCAAAATCTACGCCGACACCATCGGTGCCGAGTTCATGCACATTCAAAACACCCGAATTCGGAACTGGGTGCTGCACCGGTTGGAAACACGGCCGAACCGACACGACACGCCCCGCCAGGTGAAGATCGCGTTGCTCCGCGCGTTGATGGAAGCGGAATCGTTCGAAGGATTTCTGCACTCCCGTTACGTCGGACAGAAGCGGTTCTCACTTCAGGGCGCCGAATCGTTGATGGTCATCCTCGATTCCATTCTTCACAAATGTCCGCCGGCCGGCGTCGAAGAAATCTGCATGGGGATGGCGCACCGCGGCCGCCTGAATATTCTGGCCAATTTTCTGAAGAAGTCGCTTCGGATCATTTTCACCGAGTTCAGCGAGAACTACGTTCCGGAATCGGTTTCCGGCGACGGCGACGTGAAATACCACCTCGGTTACCGGACCGTTCGAAAACTTGGGTCGGGCGCGCAGGTCGAAATTCGTTTGGCGGCAAACCCGAGTCATCTGGAAGCGGTCGACCCGATTGTTGAAGGAAACGCCCGGGCGCGGCAACGGCAACGCAACGATACCGAACATCGCCGAAAAGTTTTGCCGCTCCTGATTCATGGCGACGCCGCGTTCGCCGGGCAGGGGATTGTTGCCGAAACTCTGAACATGTCGCAGCTCCACGGTTACGGGACCGGTGGAACCGTCCACGTCGTGGTCAACAATCAAATCGGTTTTACGACCCTCCCGGAAGATGCGCGCTCATCGATGTACGCGACCGACGTCGCCAAGATGATCGAAGCGCCGATTTTTCATGTGAACGGCGATGATCCACTCGCCTGCATGCAGGTGAGCCAGCTCGCTCTCGATTTTCGCCAGGAATTTGGCCGCGACGTGGTGATCGACATGTATTGCTACCGGCGGTACGGCCACAACGAAGGCGACGAACCCGCCTTCACCCAGCCGGACCTCTACGCAAAAATCGACAAGCATCCATCGGCTTCGAAATCTTATAAGGCTCAACTGCTCGAATCGGGAACATTGACCGAAGACGACGCGGCCTCACTCGAGACGGAGATGAATCTGCGATTGGACCTTGCCCTCGATACCGTCAAATCGCTCGAAAAAGAGAAGGCCGGCAACCAGGCCCAATTTAAGGAAGCAGCCGCGGTTTTTCAGCCGGAATATAAAAGTTCCGCGGTCGCGACTGCGATCAGCGAGAAGGAGCTGAAAACCATTGTCGATGCGCTGACCCGTGTGCCGGACGATTTCAATGTTCAGCCGAAAATAAAACGAATCGTGCTGGAGCATCGCCGGAAAGTTTTCGAAAACGGCGGGCCTTACGAATGGCATTACGCCGAACTGCTCGCATTCGGTTCGCTTTTGTTGGAAGGAACACCGGTGCGCTTATCGGGACAGGACAGCGCCCGGGGCACTTTCAGTACGCGGCACGCGATCCTTTACGACGCTAAAACGGGCGCTCCTTATGTGCCGTTGATGCACCTCGGCCAAAAACAATCGCGCATCTGCATTTACAATAGTTTGCTGTCCGAAGCCGCCGTCCTCGGGTTCGATTACGGCTATTCCCTCGATTACCCGAACATGCTTTGTCTGTGGGAAGCGCAGTTCGGCGATTTTGCGAACGGCGCCCAAACAATCATCGACCAGTTCATTTGCTCCGCGGAATCGAAATGGCAGCGTCCGAGCGGAATTGTATTGTTGTTGCCGCACGGGTACGAAGGGCAGGGGCCTGAACATTCGAGCGGCCGCCTCGAACGGTTTCTCCAACTTTGCGCCGACGAAAACATGCAGGTCTGCAACCTCACGACGGCAGCGCAATATTTTCACGTTCTGCGACGCCAGCTGAAGCGCGATTTCGTAAAGCCGCTGGTGATCATGACGCCCAAGAGTTTATTGCGGGCGGAATGTGCGTCGTCCCGCGGGGAGGAATTTACCAAGGGCAGGTTTGAGGAAATTCTCGGCGAAGGTAGATCGGCTTCTCCGAAGACGATTAACGCGGTCGGAGACCGCGTTCCACCTGACAAGGTGAAGCGGGTCATTCTTTGCTCGGGCAAGATTTATTATGACCTGCTCAATTACCGGACCGACAAGAAGATCGACAACGCCGCGATCATTCGGGTCGAGCAGCTGTATCCGCTGCACGAAAAGAAATTGAAATCGATGGTCGGCGCATTTCCTAAGGCTTCGCAGACCGTTTGGTGTCAGGAAGAACCCGAAAACATGGGCGCGTGGACGTTTATGGAACCACGGTTGCGGAAAATGTTCGAGCGCGAGATCGCTTACGCCGGCCGCGACGCTGGCGCCAGTCCCGCGGTCGGTTCGCTCGCTCGACACAAACGCGAACAAGCCTGCGTCGTGCGGAACGCGTTTTCAGTTTGATCGGAAGCCACAGGTTTGATTCGACCGCGCGTTTTTTCTGGGCTTAGTTAGGCGCGGTGAGTGTGGAAGTAAAAATTCCAGCGGTTGGCGAATCGATTTCGAGTGGAGTCGTTTCAGTCTGGCACAAGAAGTCCGGTGACTTCGTGAATTCCGGCGACGCTCTCTTTACTCTCGAGACTGACAAAGTTTCAACGGAGATCGCGGCCGAGACATCGGGCGTCCTCGACACCCTGGTTCCCGAGGGGCAGGAGGTGAAAATCGGAGAAGTCGTGGCGACGATTGACGATTCGAAGAAAGCGCCTGAACCGCAGCTTTCGGAAGGGAAAAAAGAAAAAGCGGACGCGCCCTCACCTCAATCCTCTCCCAAAGGCAGAGGCGGAGCAGAGGCAAAGACTGAACAAAAAACTACGGATGGCGAAGCGCTTTCTCCCGCGGTCCGGCGGATTGTGGATGAAGAAAATCTCGACCCGGCAAAGATTTCCGGTTCGGGCCCGGGCGGTCGAATTACCAAAGCTGACGCGCTTGCCGCTGCCCAGAATAAAACTGTGGCAGACGCTGTTAGCGTCTCAGGGAAGCCAGCGGCTGCCCCTACGCAAGACCGGCAATCAGCTGACGGCCGCATCGTCCGCAAGAAAATGTCGCCGTTGCGTCGAAAGATTGCGGCCCAGCTGGTGATGGCGCAACACACCGCGGCGATCCTGACTACGTTCAATGAATGCGATATGAGCGCGGTTCAAAAATTGCGCGCCGATTCCCAGGATGCTTTCACGAAAAAGAACGGGGTGAAACTCGGCTTCATGTCGTTTTTCATTAAAGCGAGTGTCGAAGCGCTCAAAACCGTGCCGGCAGCGAATGGGCGAATTGAAGACGATGATATCATCCAGAATAATTTTTACGACATCGGGGTCGCAGTCGGGACGGACCGCGGCCTGGTGGTTCCGATTGTTCGCGATGCGGACAAAAAGTCATTCGCTGACCTCGAACGGGAGATCGGTGATTTCGCGGTTCGGGCGCGCGAAGGAAAGTTGAAGTTTGAAGATTTAACCGGGGGCACATTCACTGTTTCCAACGGTGGCGTTTACGGTTCGCTGGTTAGCACACCCATTTTGAATTTCCCGCAAAGCGGAATCCTTGGGATGCACAAGATCATGCCGCGACCGGTCGCGATCGATGGGAAAGTAGAAGTTCGTCCGATGATGTATCTC
>JAICWQ010000068.1 GCA_025934755.1 Chthoniobacterales bacterium
AAATACTTCAGGTTAATCTTTGTTCATCCGTTGACAGGGCGCAGTCGCACTGCTTCTATACCTGTTCGCGCTCGCGAAGATTTTCTGAGATGTCAACGACTGAAGTCATTTTAATCGACAATGTGCCAGGACTGGGCGCCGAGGCCGACGTGGTCAAGGTCCGCCGGGGCTATGCGCGGAACTATTTGCTGCCGCAGAAGAAGGCGTTCGAAGTCACGCCCGCAGCGCTGCGCCAGCTCGATAACCTCAAGAAGAAACGGGCCGAGCGCGAAGGCCGCGAGTTGAACGACGCCGAGGAGCTCTCTCGCAAAATCGGGAAGGCCCACCTCGTATTTACATTGGCGACCGGCGAATCAGGCAAGGCATTCGGGTCGATCACAGCGCAGGATATCGTCCATCGGATGAAAAATGAACTTGGGATCGAAATCGATCGCCACAAGATCGCCCTGGAACGTCCGATTAAAGATACGGGCGAACATGAAGTCGCGATTAAGTTGCATCACGACGTTACCGCTCAATTCAGGTTTGATGTGAAATCGGCAGAGGCGCGCAAAGCGGAGGATGAGCCTGCGGGCGAGCATCCGGATAAGAAGCGCCGCGGATTTTTCCGCAGACACAAGGAAGAGAAAAAAGAAGAATAGTTAATGGCGACTCAACCATCCTCCGGGATCGGTCGAGAGCCTCGCAAGTCAGGAAATGGCGCTGGCCGAGGCTCGGCGGCGCGAAGCGGAGAAAATGTTATTCCGATTCCGCGCACAGGTTCTGCGCAGGATATTCACCGGCCTCCACCCCACAGCGTAGAGGCCGAACAAGGCGTCCTCGGGTCGATGTTAATTTCCCCCCGCGACGCAATCGCCGAAGTCGTCGAGAAAATAACCGCGGACTACTTTTACGTTCCGGCGCACCAAACAATTTTCGATGTTTTAGTAGAGCTGTGGAACACAGGGGCCGCCATTGACCTGATTACGTTCACCCAGGTTCTGCGCGACCGGAATGTGCTGGAGACCGTCGGTGGCGCGGCCGCGATCACCAGCCTGTTCACGTTCGTGCCGACCGCAGCGAACGTTGGCTACTATCTCGAAATCGTCCGGGACAAATACATTTTACGTTCGATCATCGCCGCCGGAACCGAAAGCGTGCGGCGGGCTTACGAAGAACAGGACGAGGTCGGCAATCTTCTCGACGAGGTCGAGCAAAGAATTTTCGCGGTCGGCGAAGACCGGTTCAAGGGCCAGATGCTTTCCATGAAGGACCAGGTCATGGAAGCAATCGAGTCGATCGAAAAACTTTACGAGCGAAAAGGCGGCATCACCGGAGTTTCCACCGGCTTTGTTGAGTTCGATCGGATGACGAGCGGAATGCATCCGTCGGAGATGATTGTGATTGCGGCCAGGCCGAGTATGGGAAAGACCGCATTGGCAATGAACATCGCCGAGCATGTCGCGATCAACGAGAAGTTGCCCGTCGGCGTGTTCAGCTTGGAAATGAGCAGTCAACAGCTCGTGCAGCGCCTTCTTTGTTCCCGTGCCCGGGTAAATTTGCAAAAGGTTCGCGACGGATTTCTGGGTGAGCGCGACTTTCCGAGCCTGACTGCGGCTGCGTCGAAGCTCGCTGAGGCCAGGATTTTTATCGATGACACCGCCAGCCTCACGATCCTGGAGCTGCGAGCAAAAGCCCGGCGGCTCAAAGCTCAACAGGACGTTCAGCTCATTATTATAGATTACTTGCAGCTATTAAGATCGACATCCCGGCGGGCGCAAGACAATCGACAGCTCGAGATTTCGGAAATTTCCGCGGGACTTAAAGGATTGGCCAAGGAGTTGAAGATTCCCGTCATTGTAGTGGCGCAGCTGAACCGGCAACCGGAACAACGCACCGGGGGTAAACCGCGCTTGAGCGACTTGCGTGAATCGGGATCGATCGAACAGGACGCGGACCTCGTCGGTTTGCTGGTTCGACCGGAACTCTACGAAGAAGATGAGGAGTCTCGCGCGGAAAAGTCGGGCGAAGCCGAATTAATAATCGCCAAGCAACGCAACGGTCCCGTTGGCGAAATTCCCCTTACCTTCCTGAAGGAATTCACCCGGTTCGAAGATCGCGCCCGTAACGTAAGCGAGCCCGAAGAAGCGTTTTAGATAGGGGCGGTTTTTCGAACCATGGCGATTGAGGTCAATCGCCGCTACCTGAGCGATTTTGCGGCTTCGACCACGTGTTTCGCGTCAATCCCGAATTCTTTCATCACTTCGGCGCCGGGCGCGCTGAGGCCAAATCGATGGAGGCCGATCACTTTTCCGTCGAGCCCGACAAATTCATACCAGAGGTCCGGCACACCTGCTTCGATGGCTACACGTCGGCGGCAGGAATTCGGCAGCACTTCCTCGCGATATTTCTCCGGCTGCCGCTTGAATCGCTCAAAACAGGGCATCGAGACGACTCGAACGCCGTCGCCGAGCTCCTTGGCAGCGGCCAAGGCGTGCTGCAGCTCGCTGCCACATGACATTATAATAAGATCGAGTTTTCCTTTTTCCTGTTTCGCGATGTAGCCACCACGCAGGACGCCGTCACGACGCAGCTTCACCTCGAGATCGTTCAAAATCGGGACAACCTGGCGGGTCAAGGCAAGGAAGGTCGGTCCGTCGATGCGCTCCACCGCAGCAGCGAATGCGCCGGCTGTCTCTTCCGGATCCGCTGGACGAATCACGTCGATCTGCGGCATCACCCGCACGCTGCTGACGGTCTCGACCGGTTGGTGAGTCGGACCGTCTTCGCCGACGCCGATCGAGTCGTGGGTGAAAATGTAAATGTTCGGCAACTTGGACAACGCCGCGAGTCGAATCGACCCGCGACAGTAATCCGTAAACACAGTGAAGGTCGCGCCTGACGCCCGGAAAACGCCGTGATACGAAACGCCGTTCATAATTGCGCACATGCCGTGCTCGCGAATTCCAAAATGAATGTTGCGGCCGCCGGGGGTGTTGCGAGTGAACTCTCCCCCATCCTTAATGTAATTCAGGGTTGAACCGTGAAGATCCGCGCTGCCGCTGATCAGCAACGGCACCGCTTGCGCGATCGGTTGAAGCGCTTCGCCGCCGGCTTTTCGCGTCGCCAGCTTCGAATCTTTCGGGAACTCAGGAATTCTCGATAAGAGATCGCTGGGAACCTTTCGTTCAATTCCATCCTCAAGGAGCTTTGCCTTGTCGGGATTCTTCTTCTGCCAATCTTTGTAGGTTGTTTCCCATTGCTGGTAGTCCGCGACCAGCTTCTTTTTGTGGTCCGCGAAATAGTCGTAGGTCTCCTTGGAAACGTAATAATGCTCATTCGGCAGGCCGAGAGCTTTCCGCGAAGCGTCAACAAATTTCGCGCCGGCTTCCCCGTGCGCCTTGTAAGTTCCGGCGACTTCAGGAATTCCCTTCCCGACAAGGGTATGGGCGATGATTAATTTCGGTTTGCCGTCATTGTTGTCCTTTGCGCTCTCGAGCGCGTCCAGAAAGGCCTGCATGTCCTGGCCGTTGATTTCCTGAACGTCGAAGCCGTAGGCTTTGAATCGCATCGCGGTGTCTTCGCTCTGACTGGCTGTGGCCGGAGCATCGAGCGTGATGGCATTCGCATCGTAAATGAGGATCAGATTATCCAGACCGAAATGGCCCGCGAACGCACTTGCTTCGGAAGCCACGCCCTCCTGCATGTCCCCGTCGCCGGCGAGACAAATGCAGTGTTGATCGAAAATGCGGTGCTCCGCGGTATTGAATCGCTCGGCCGCCATTTTCATGGCCACCGCGATGCCAACGGCATTGCCGACGCCCTGACCGAGCGGACCAGTGGTGCATTCGACTCCAGGCGTCTCAAAAAATTCCGGGTGTCCTGGCGTTTTCGAATGCAGTTGCCGGAAACGTTTGATCTCCGACATCGGGAGATCGTAACCGCTGATGTGCAGCCAGGCGTAAAGGAACATCGACCCGTGTCCGGCCGATAACACGAAGTAGTCGCGACCGATCCACCGCGGTTGGTCGGGATTGTGCTTGAGAACGTAACCGTAAAGGACCGCGCCCATTTCGGCGCATCCCAAGGGCAACCCGAGATGGCCAGATTGGGAAGCTTGCACCGCGTCCATGGCAAGACCGCGCGCTTCCGTGGCCGCGCGAGAAAGGGCTTCAATATTCAGGCTCATAAGACAATTACCTTATGGTTTTGGAGAGTATATTACGCAAACTCTTTCCCTATTATCGGCCATGGGGAACCGAATCGGGGTCCTCAACAGGGTTTGAGCCGGCTAGGCCCGGCGATGTTGAATAACTTGTGAATAAAAAAGCCCGAAAGGGCAATTTTGTTCACATCGTTCTGTGAATAAGGGCTTAATTTTCCGGCAAAGCTGCATAGTTTGACAGCCGTCTGATGAAGTTATCGGAAATCCCCGCGGTGCTGCGTGAGATCGGCGTTTCGCCGGTAAAAACCCTTGGCCAAAATTTTTTGCACGATAACAACCTCGCGCGTTGGATCGTGGATCAAGCAGATCTTAATGCTAACGATTACGTGGTTGAGATCGGTCCCGGTCTCGGCGCGCTGACAGAATTTGCGCTGGAGAAGGGGGCGCGTGTCCTGGCAATCGAGAAAGACAACCGACTCATGCAATTTTTGCGAGAGAGATTTGCGGATGAAAACTTCGAGATCGTCCACGGTGACGCCTTGCAATTCGATACCCGACCTCTGTGTGCGCAACCGCGGGTGAAGTTAATCGGAAATCTGCCGTATTACATTTCGAGTCAGCTCCTGATTAAATTTCTCGATTATCCTAGTCCTATCTCGTTGTCGTTGTTTATGTTACAGAAGGAATTGGCTAAACGGCTTGGAGCTGCGCCGCGAACGCGCGACTACGGTGCGCTGACTTTGCAGATTCAATTGCGTTATCGCGTGGAGTATTTGCGAACAGTTTCAGCAAATGTATTCATTCCAAAACCGGATGTGGATTCCGCCATCGTGCGTATTACTCCTCGCGCACACGGCGAGTTACCCGGTTGCGATTCCGGAGTTTTCCACAGACTCGTCCGACGCGGATTCTCTCAACGACGCAAGCAACTAGGCAAACTGACTCGAGAAGAAGTGCATAACTGGGAAACAATTGCGGCGGAACTGGGACTCGACGCCCGGGCCCGGGCCGAAGAAGTTTCCCTCGAACAGTGGATCGCAATCACCAACCGTGTTGCCCCGCTCGAGCCCGCAAAGACTAAAGACCCGCCCGAGGAGCGGTTCCAACTGGTCGATCAACGCGACCTCCCACTGGGCGGCGCGCCCCGCAGCCAGGTGCATGCGAATAACTTGCTCCATCGGGCAGTCCATGTGCTCATTTTCAACTCCAAGGGAGAGGTTTTCCTCCAACTGCGCTCCCGCTCGAAAGACCGGTACCCTCTCAGGTGGGATTCAAGCGCTGCTGGCCACGTAACTGAGGGGGAGACCTATGATCAGACGGCCCTCAGGGAGCTGGAGGAGGAATTGGGGATCCAGACCGCCCTGAAGCAGGTCGCAAAATTACCCGCTTCCGACCGCACCGATTCGGAGTTTATCGGCCTTTATTTCGGATCGTATGACGGCGAAATACGGCCCAACGCGGCCGAAATCGAAGCCGGAAGATTTCTCCAGCCTGCGCTAGTTGATGAATGGGTAAAGGCGCGCCCCGACGATTTCGCGTCGGGGTTTTTGGAATGCTGGAAGATTTGGCGCGAAAAAAATCCTTAACGCCTGCGACGACGCCGGGATGTCGATTTTGCGCCGCGCTTCGGGGCCCGCCCCATCGCCGCACGTTTAAATTTCCTGGCCGCGCGTCGGGCGCCAGCCTTGCCACCATAGAGTGAGTCGCTGAACATTCTCGTCACAGCGGTTTTCCCGCGCAAAAAATGCACCTGGAAACCATGGGTTTGCTTGTTCGCCCGCGCCTTCGTGTCGATACGGCGGATGTTTGGTTCAGAATCAGGATTGGATCGTCTTCTCATGCCCTGCCTAACAACTACTTCAAACCGCGCCGGAATCAACGTGTCGCGGTGTTTTTGTCATTTGAAGCGGATTTTTCCGGGGGCGGCAAATTCCAGCTTTGCCATTTGTTTTGATATTCTTCCTCGGGCAACAGCACATAGCAGGGGTGCTTTGAAGCGCGGAGCCAGCTGATCATTTTCACCAGCTCGGGCTCCGCCATCGTCGTGCAACCGGTGGTAGTACGGTTCACCCCGCGACGGATGTGAAAGAAAATTGCGCTGCCCGCCCCTGGCACAGGCGGATCAGAATTATGCCGGATCTCCACCAACCAATGGTAAGCAAAATCGCCGGAACGCATTTTTTCATGGCTGAAGTTGTCCGGGGGGTTCTTTGGATCGATCACGATATGACGATTGTAATTCGGTGATCGCGGATCATCGCTCCAGATGTCCCCTTCGCTGACCTGATGATAAGGATAGTCGCCACCGGGCGGTAGTTTTGCGTCGTAACCGAAAACTGCGCCGATTGCAAAAATTCCAGCCGGCGCGCGGCCATCACGCTCTTTTTTATGCAATCCCTGCTCCTGTTGACCGGCAACACCACTTCCCCAAGCCAGCCCATTTTTGCCGAACAAAACCGGTATCGGCGCGCTCACTGCGTTCCATTTGTCCTTTGTGCGTTCGAATCGTTGTAATTTTCCGTGCGTCGAATTCCAGTCCGGAGCGGTGGCGACGATCAGTTGACTGCAATTGGCCGGGACCCCATCGGCACGAGCGCTGCTTGGTTCAACGGAAAACACGCTAATTAAGATTCCAGGCAAGATCGCCTGCCAGACGCTTTGGAAGTTCGACATAAACATTCTAACCCCTCGCAAATTTAGACGCCCAGCTTATTGATTTCCTCGTTCGTGAAAAAAATCTGGGCGGTCCTCATTCTTTTTATCGCTGTCTTCATCAGCTATGCGCCGGGTGTGCGCAACGGTTTTGTGTGGGACGATACTGCTTTGGTGTTGCGTGATCCGCTGATTCGGAGTTGGCGTCTTATTGCGGAAGGATTCAATCATTTCCTTTTTATCGACGCGACCGCATCGGATTTCTACCGGCCAATCCAGAGACTGACCTATACGATTGACTATGCCTTGGCCGGATTTCAACCCGCGCTCTACCACGCGACCAGCATTCTCTGGCATGGACTCGCTGCCGTTGCCTTCCTGTTTTTTGCCGAGGAGCTCTTGTCCAGTTTTCGCATGGATCGAGTTCGTGCCCGCAACATAGCGTTGGTTGTGGCAGTGGTCTGGGCCATTCATCCCGTGCAAAGCGCCGCGGTTGCTTATGTTTCGGGCCGGGCCGATCCGCTGGCCGCGGCGTTCGGTTTCTCCGGGTTGTTTCTTCTCCTTCGGGCGCGGGAAGCAACCGGTGGGCGCAACCTATTGTTGTTCGGAACCAGCGGTGTCGCGCTCCTGCTCAGCATACTTAGCAAGGAGGCGGGCCTGATTTTTCCAGTGATCGCTATCGGTTTCTTTCTCTTGCAGAAGGACTGGCGTGATCTGTGGAAAACCGCGGCGATCACAGCTTTTGTTGGCGCGATTTATTTGACGTTGCGTCTGGGCGCGGAGCATCAACCGGCGCCTCAACTAACGCCGCCGCCGCCGATTCTGGTCCGACCGATAATTGTCGCCCGCGCCGTCGCGGAATACGCCGGGCTGATCGTTTTTCCATGGAACCTGCACATGGACCGCGATGTCGAGACCGAGCCCACAGGATTTAACGATGCGAGCCTGGCGCACGCGGCATGGCGCGAGCTGCAAACCCTTCTCGGCCTGCTGGTGATCGCGGCGTTTTTCTATTGGCTTTGGCGTGCCCGAAATCGCGACCCGGCCGTGTTCGCCTGCTTATTGTTCACCCTCATCGCCTATTTCCCAGTCAGTGGAATCATCGCCTTGAACGCGAATGCCGCCGAACATTGGATTTATTTGCCAACAGCTTTCCTATTTCTGGCAGTCGGGCTCGAACTCGCGCCCCTGGCGGAAGAGGTGGCCCTGCGAAATCCCAAAGCAATAATTATTATGGGGGCCATTTGCCTTTGGCTCGCGTTTCTCGGGGCCCGCACCTTTGTGCGCACGTTCGATTGGAAGGATCAACGCACTTTTCTTGAACGAACGATTGCCCACGGCGGCGATTCGGCCCGGATGCTGATTAATCTCGGCGGCTTGGAATTGACCGAAGGGAATCTTCCGGAAGCTGCGGCCGATTTACATGCCGCTTTGCAAAAGAAACCGAACCAGCCCTTGGCCATGGTCAATCTTGCGGCTGTGGCATTGAAACAAAATGATTTTAAACAGGCGCGCGAGCTTTTGAATCGCGCTATCCAAATGCCGCTCGTCGATGCCCAGGCCAATGAGCTCTTGACCGTGTTGGAACACAAGGAAAGTGGAAAGGTCGATCTCATGCGAATGCGGCTGGCGTCGCGGAGTGGCCCATCCAATTGGGCGATTGAGAAGGCGTATATCCAATTGTTAGACCAAACCGGAGCCCGCAGTTCAGCCATCAACGAGTTGCTCGCGGTTTTACAAACGCAGTGGTATCGCGCGGACAGTTGGCAATTGCTGAGCGAACTGGAAACAGAGGCCGGCCACGCGGACCAGGCAGCCAATGCGCTGGAAAAAGCCCGGACCTACGATGTTCATCTGGGCGCGCCGACTCGTTAGTCGACCTAAGGCAAAATCTGACGGCAAGCTAAGGCTGCGGCTACTTGAATAGCCGCAATTCCACCTTCGTCAGTTTAATGAATATGAAAACATCTCTCATTTGCGGAGCAGCGCTGGCCATTTTGGGTGTGGCAGCGGCTCCTTTGATTGCCCAGACCCAGAATACAACCAGCTCGACCGATGCGAACTATGTCCAGGCGAGCAAGGTAATCGGCACGAAAGTGAAAACCGCGAAGGGCGAAGAAATCGGCGTCGTCAAAGACGTTGTCCTGGAGCGTAGTAACGGGTGCCTGGCCTATACCGTTCTTTCTACGGGCGGCGGCGGCACACGCGTTACCGGTCAAAGCAAGCTCGTGGCCGTGCCCTGGAGCGTTTACGCGATCGCCCCGGACGCGAGTTACCTAACCGTCAACGTCGACCGCGATCGCATCTACAATGCGCCTGCTTTTGAATACTCGCATATCAGCGATGCGAGTTACATATCCAACGTTTATTCGCACTTTGGTATAGGAGCCAATGTCGGCTTTTCGGGCTCCGCCGGGACTCGCACAACGACGGCAACGACCGGCGCAACGACGCAGACTGAAGGTGGGGCGTATGCTTCGCCAAGCGTCTCCCCCGGAGCAAGCGCATCCGTTTCGCCCGGCGCTTCCGCGTCACCAAGCGCTTCAGCAAGCGTCGCTCCGAGCGCCACCGTTTCTCCATCGGCGTCAGCGGACGCAAAAGCCAGTGCGTCGCCCAGATCCGGCAACAGGGGCCGCGCGAAATCGGGCGAAGCCCAGACTTCCTCACGCCATAAAGGCGAGACAAGCCAGGGAACAAATGACGAATCGACCTCGGAAGGAACTGACAGCTCGTCGGGCAAGAAGAGCAGCACGCGTAAATCGGCGAGCGACGAATCGTCCGCTGAAAGTGAAAACACTCCTTCAAGCAAAAAGACTTCTCACAAAAAGCACAACAGCGAAGGAACGAGCGAGACCGCTCCGTCGCCTGGAGAACAGGAGTAATTCGAATTGCGCGGCGTAATTCGCCGCTGGAAAAACCGCGGGGATTCACCCATTCCCCGCGGTTTTCTTTTTTAGGTCGACCCCTAACCCTGAGCGGTGGCGGCCTCGACCCGGGCAGTATCTTCCGGCAAATATTTCGCTCCCACAATCCAGGCGATGCCGGACGCGAAAATAATTGCCGACACAAACAAGAACGCCACGCGGATATTGCTGTGGCCGCCGATGTACCCAAGCATCCAGAACGCCTGCACGTCGCCAAGAGCGTGAATGACCAAAATATTCACCGCGAACGCCGTCGCGCGCACCGCCGGGAGCGAAACGTTGGCGAGCGCCGTGTTCGACGGCCCGGTGTTTAGGAAAAGCAAAAAAATCGCCAGGAACATCGCAACCCAAGCCCCAGGGAATGGAAGGTAAAGGCTCACCACAAAAAACGGACACGCGATCAGCATTCCGATTCCTGAAACCCAGAAATACGAGGCCGGGAAACGTGGTCGAAGCTTGTCGGCAATGATTCCGCCGATCAGAGTGGAGCTCAACCCTGCAACAACGGTTATCAGGCCAAAGATTGTTCTGCCTGCAGCGGGACTCTGATTTCTAAAGCTGAGGTAAGCCGACACCCAGTAGCCCAGGCCGCCCGCCGCAAATGTCATCAAAGTTTGAGCGATGCAATTCGTCAGATAAGAACGGGTCTGAAACAGTTTCGCGTAATCTTTCAACCCCCGGCGTGCCGTTTGCATTAAATGATGCGACGTCGCGCGCGGGTCGCGCTGCCAAAAACAGAGCAATCCTAAAAGTAAACCGGGCGGCGCGACCATGTAGAAGGCCCAACGCCATCCTAAATGGGCGCTGACCTGACCGCCGAGGACATACCCAAGCGCGCTACCAACTGGAATTGCCGCGCAAAACATCGCCATGACGCGACCACGTACTTCGATCGGATATAAATCGGCCAAAATCGTCGGCGCGGCGGGACCATAACCGCCTTCGCCAATTCCAACGCAAATTCTGGTGGCAAAAAGCAGGGTGAATGTTGCGGCCAACCCTGAACCGCCGCTGGCAAGGCTCCATAGAATCACCGCCGATCCGACAATGATCCAGCGTGACATCCGATCCGCTAGAAAACCCAGCACCGGCGCGCTAAACATGTAGGTGACCAGGAACGCGGTGCCTAGCAAACCCGTTTTCGTCATCGCGTTGACGTCCCCTGGGGCGAAAAATGCCGATCGAATTTCCGGCTCAACCGCGGCCAAAACTTGACGATCGATATAATTGAAAAGATTGATCGTCAGCAACAGACCGAGGGCAACCCCAGCGCCTGAGGAGGAACGGCCGCTATTTTGCATTTGAGAGTTGCCGATTGCAGACGACCGCAGGGTAATTGTAAATCATAAACGATGGCTTCGAACTCCATTGCCGAGCGAGTGCTCTATTTTTTCGGCGAAGCGCTCGGCCGATGTTTTTATCGCGTCGCTGCCCACGGCGAGCATAACTTGCCGCCCGGCGGATGTTTACTGTTGCCCAATCACATCACCTGGGTCGACGCAATTGTCCTCCAACTCGCCTGCCCCCGCCCCGTCCGCTACATCATCGACCAGGAATTCTATAATAAGCCGATCCTGCGGCCGCTCCTGCGAACTATCGGTTGCATCCCGATTGACACGCGCCACGCCCGCTCCGCCATCCGGGTCGCGACGGAACAACTCGCTGCCGGCGAGTTAGTTTGCCTTTTTCCAGAAGGCCAGCTCACCCGATCCGGCACATTGTTACGACTCAGACGGGGCTACGAATTGATCGCCCAACACGCCAACGCGCCGGTCGTTCCGGTGTGGCTCGACCAGCTGTGGGGCTCCATTTTCTCGTTTCAGGGCGGAAAATTTTTCACCAAATGGCCGAGGAGAATTCCTTATCGGGTCAGTGTTGCTTTTGGCAAACCACTCGATCCCGCAGCCGCCGATATTGCCACCGTTCGCGAAGAACTGCTCAAGGTCGGCGAATTCTGTTACAGCCGCAGGCCTTCGTTAGATCGGCATCTTGGCGACGCCTGCGTCCGCGGTTTGAAACGACGACGATTCAGCGCCGCAGTTATTGATGGTCTCGATCACACCGAGCTGAGCCGGGCGAAATTGTTGGGCGCTGCCGCGGCTCTCAGCCGATTTTTGCGAAAGGAATTTTCCGATCAACGGATCGCAATCGTTCTGCCGGCCAGCAAAGGTTCGATGGTTGCGAATTTGGCGGTCACGCTTGCTGGCAAGGTGCCGGTCGATCTCAACTTCACCATGGGCCGAGCTGCCAATGAGTATTGTTGCCGGCGCGCCGAATTGCGTGTTGCGATTACAGCCACTGCATTCATGGACCGCCTGAAGGATTTTCCATGGCCGGAACGAGTCTTGAAATTGGACGAGCTCATGCCGCGGCTGAAATCGCAGATTCTCCTTTGGTGGATGATGTCGATATTTTGTCCGACGCCGCTGCTGTTGCGGATATTGCAGATTCCAAAAATCGGCGGCCACGCGGAAGCCAGTTTACTGTTTACGAGCGGCAGCACCGGCGATCCCAAAGGGGCCCTGCTGAGTCATCGAAACATCGTCGGCAATGTATCGCAGTTTCGCGAGCTGCTTGATGCAACAAACCAGGACGCAATTCTCGCGTCCCTTCCGTTTTTTCACAGTTTCGGGGCCACGGTTACGCTCTGGTATCCTCTGATGGAGGGCGTCCGGATTGTCACTTATCCAAATCCGCTGGAAGTGGCGAAAAACGCGGCCCTCATCGCCAAGTACAAGCTCACCCTTCTGCTCGCTACTCCGACATTCCTGCGAGGTTATTTGCGCAAGGTCGAGCCGGACCAACTCCGGAGCCTTCGGTTGATCATTACCGGCGCCGAAAAACTTCCGCTCGATCTGGCAAAAGCATTTGAAGAAAGGTTCCAACAGCGCGTCTTCGAAGGTTATGGACTAACCGAAACCTCGCCCGTCGTCAGCGTGAATTTGCCCGACCCTGAACCAAAGCGCGGCGAACAACTCCAGCCTTCAAATCGCCTTGGATCGGTCGGCAAAATGGCGCCGGGCATCGCCGCCGAGATTCGAAATCCCGATACCGATCAAAAACTTTCGCTGCATGACACAGGGATGATCTGGTTTCGAGGCGTAAACATTTTCGAAGGTTATCTCCGGGATCCGCAGCGCACCGCCGCAGTTTTGCAGGATGGCTGGCTTAAGACGGGCGATATCGGCCGCTTCGACGAAGACGGATTTCTTTACATCGAAGGCCGGTTATCGCGCTTCTCGAAAATCGGCGGCGAAATGGTGCCGCACGAATCGATCGAGCACAAAATCGTCGATCTCCTTGGTCTCGCCGGGAAAGACGAACGACTGGTCGCGATCATGGGAATGGAGGACGAAGCCAAAGGTGAAGCGCTCGTGCTCTTGAGCGCGTTCGACGTCGATCTTGCCCAACTTCGTGACAAACTCCGTGAAGCAGGCGTTCCGAACTTGTGGATTCCAAAGAAAGTCTGCCGGGTTGATTCAATTCCGGTGATGGCTTCCGGAAAACTCGACCTGCGAAAATGCCAGGAGCTGACAGAGGAAATGACGAAGCGCGAATGACGAAGGACGAAACAAATCCGGATACTCAAACGACGAATGCAGGGCATTGCATTCCGCCATTCGGACCTCGCCTGCCCCGCAGCGCCGCCGCGACACCCCGTCGTTCCTTCGACATTCATCATTCCTCATTTGTCAGCTACGCCTTCCATTCAATCGTCAATTGGGCAGCGGCGGCGTTCATGAAACTGCTTTTTGGTTATTCGTCGCGGATCTACTCAATCGGGCGCGAAAATGTCGACTGTTCCGGCGGATTCCTGCTC
>JAICWQ010000212.1 GCA_025934755.1 Chthoniobacterales bacterium
CACGCCGGCGTGGCGGAATGGCAGACGCGCTGGACTCAAAATCCAGTGATCGCAAGATCGTGTGGGTTCAAGTCCCTCCGCCGGCACCACGTTTGACTGCCGGATCGCATTTTACAACTGCGGCCGCTGGTCGTAGCATTCCCGCATGAAAACGCTGATTCGTGTTGTCGTCGTATTCGCTTCGGTTTGCTTGATGTTGAAAGTTCAAGCCGCCGGGGAGACCGGACTGAGCGGGGTAGTTAAGAGTTCGTCAGGTCCGATCCAAGGCGCTGAAATTCGCATCCAAGGCAGCGATGCAAATAAAATCGGAAAGATCCACACAAAAGCGGATGGCCGTTATAATTATCCGGCACTGGAAGAGGGAACGTACACTGTAACCCTGGCAATTGATGGCGTGACCAAAGCGTCCATCAGAAATGTCAGCACCAAGTCAGGCCAAACTCAAACTCTGAACTTCGAAGTGCTGAAGGGCTCGCAGACCACCCCTTTCGCTCCGGGCAAACACTATGTCTGGATTCCGGCGACCACCGGCACCCATCTCGGTGTCTGGGCTGAGGTCGAGGGCGATGGAAAAGGCATGCCGGTCGGCATGGCGGAGCGTTTGAACAACCAAGGCAACGCCTTGGCAAGACAGATTCAAACCCGTAGCGGCGACGGGAACGTTCGCTGAGGTTAGAGCAAGGTAAAATTGTCGGACGCCAGCCGGCGACGCTTGCGCCGTACCGGGATTTGCGTTAAATTATCAACCTTATGCTTAAGAAGTCACTCCTACTCTCCCTCACTACCATTCTCCTGTCGGCCGTGTGGGCTTCGTCCTCCTCAGGTCCGGCCCGGATTCAGGGCACGGTAATAGATTCAAACAAAAATCCCATCGGCGGCGCTGAAGTCCATATCTCGGCCAAGGACGGCAGCAATCTTCAAAAGATTGTCCGCACCGATTCGAACGGCCAATTTGGCGTCAGTGGCCTTCCGATCACCGATTACGAAGTGGTCCTGTTTGTGAATGGCCAAATCAAGGCTTCCCTCACCAACCAGCACGTTTTCGGGAACAAGCCAACGCTGGTGGATTTCAAATTGACCGGGAAATACGTTGCTAATGCAAAGAAAAAACACACCCACATGGTTTATGTGCCCGCAGAGACTGGCAGCAACCTGAGTGGACGCTGGGTTGAAGTCGATGATAACAGCGGCGCCGGCGCTGCCGGGGCCGAATCAGGTGACGTCAAACACCTTTCCGGCGGAGCAGTCCGACAGATGCAGAATGGCGGAAGTAACTCTGGCGGCAACTAAACTTCAATAACAATACTTTGAAAAACGCGCGGCCAAACGCCGCGCGTTTTTTTTCATCCAAACCCTAGCCGGAAACCATGTAGCCTTCTTCACCGTGCTCGTTTATGTCGAGCCCCTGGCGCTCGATCTCCGGAGCGATTCGCAAGCCGATCAGCCCCTTCACGACAACGCCAATGATCGCGCTGGCCACGACCGCCATAAAAATAGTTATGGCAATCGCTTTCAACTGTTCGAGCCAGAGAGTGTGTCCCAGAATTTGGGTGAGGCCGTTTTGAGTCGCAGAAGTCCCGCGCAGATTTCCGTTCACCGTCGACGTTGCGAGGACTCCGGTTAAGAACGCCCCCAATGTGCCACCGACAGCGTGCACCCCGAACGTGTCCAACGCATCGTCATAATGAAACCATGACTTCAACTTCGTGCAGGCGAAAAACGGAATGATGCCGGCCGCTACGCCAATAACGACCGCTCCGGTGGGATCTACGTAACCGCAGGCCGGGGTGATCACGACCAATCCCGCGACTGCGCCTGAACAAAATCCAAGCACACTCGGTTTGCCGCGCAAAACGTATTCGAACATCGCCCAGGTGAATGATGCGACAGCGGTTGCCAGCGTTGTCGTCGTAAAAGCGTTGGCCGCGATGCCATCGGCTCCGAGCGCGCTGCCGGCGTTAAATCCGTACCAGCCAACCCACAGCATTCCCGATCCAACCATGCAGAGGACCATGCTGTGTGGCGCCATGATTTCTTTTCGAAAGCCGAGCCGGGGTCCGAGGAGGGCGCAGAACACGAGGGCGGACCATCCCGAAGACATGTGAACTACCGTGCCGCCTGCGAAATCGATCGCCCTGATTGAGGCACGCTCATTCCAAACGCCATTCATCAGGCCGTCGATTCCCCACACCATGTGGGCCAGCGGAAAATAAACCACGAACATCCAAACGCCGACAAACCCAAGCACGGCGGCGAACCGGATCCGTTCCGCAACCGCGCCAATGATGAGGCACGGCGTGATGATCGCAAACATCAACTGGTACATCGCGAAAATGTTTTGCGATACCCAGTAAGAATAATCGCCGTTCGGCGTGGCATCGACTCCACGAAGGAATGCGAATTTCAATCCGCCCAGAACCGGCGATCCACGGGAGAAGACCAGCGAGTAGCCAACCGCCCACCAAAGTATCGCGACCAACCCGGCGATGCCGAGACATTGCGCCAAAATCGACAGGACATTTTTTTGCCTAACGAGTCCACCGTAAAAAAGCGCAAGACCGGGCAGGGACATGAAAAGAACCAGCGCGGACGCCGTCATCATCCAACCATTGTGACCCGGGCCCGGGCCGGAAACATTCGACGTGGCCGTGGGATTCGCGGAATCGGAACCACGCGGCCCATTATTTATATACGCTTCGAGGTCGGCTACCCGCTGCTCGAGTGACGGCGAAGCAGACGGAGCCGGGGTTGACGTTTGGCCGCCTACTCCAATGGCCGCAATCAGAAACGCAGCGAAAATGAAAACGCGAACGATCATGTCGATCTTGCCGGCCCAAAGTTAATAGAGCCGGTCGCGGTAGATCGACAAGGAAAACTCCGCCGAGCGTTGCGTGGGGAAAATCGCGTTCCACTCGCTGCTCGGCGGAGTTTGTCCGCCGGAAAATTAAATCTTAACGAAGGTGTAGTTGACCGGCTGACCGGCGGGCCTCGTGCACACCTGATTCATCGACTGAACGTCTGCGTCGTCATTGTCCTCATCATCGGTATCGGTGTCGTTGTCCATCTCGGATTGATGTTCCGAAATGACCGCCGGAAGATCGTTGTTCTGCAATTTTTCGTAACGCTGCCGGACATCGGCCGGAACTTTGTCCAGGTCTTCCTTGGTTTCGACCGGCCCGCTGAATTGCAATAATCCCTTGGGATCCTTCGCCGTCAGCACTTTCTTGCCATCAATCTTTTCGACGCGCAGCTCGCCCTTGTCATCGGAGTAAACAATCTGCGCTTTGCCCATGTCGATCTTGGTCGTGCTCAAGCCGCCGTCCCGCCTTTGAGTGACGTTGATTCCGGCAGCGCGACGGGCCTCTTCCTGGGCGCGCCTGACTTGATCTCGAACCTGGCGAGCCTGGTCGCGCACTTGTTGCTGCATGTCCCGCCGCTGTTGTTCGGCGTCGCGTCGTTGCTGTTCCATGTCGCGGCGTTGCTGGGCCAGGGCCCGTTGGGCCTCGGCTTGCGCGGTCATTATCGCGTCATGTATGACTCCACTCTTGGAATTGCCGAGTTGTTCCTTGAGCTTGTTCATCTGCTC
>JAICWQ010000152.1 GCA_025934755.1 Chthoniobacterales bacterium
ATAAAAAATCACGGCATCGCGTTCTTCTGGCTCTAAGCCGGCTCGATGCGACATGTCGTTCACGATCTGGGGCCAGTCCTCGCGCGAATATTTCCACATTGGTGGGAGGGTGTGACATTCAATGCAACGGTGAACGAAAAGAGTGCGGCCGCGTTCCAGCTGACTTTGGTCGACCGGCTTTTTCGCGGAGACAGTTCTCGCCATTTCGGTTGTGACCGGAGGCGCGTAGTTGCTCGTTTCGCAACTGGCGAGATGAAAAGCGGAGAGCGCGATGAGCGCAAAACTAAAAAGAGAGAGAACCCTCACCTCAATCCTCTCCCAAAGGGGGAGGCGGGCGGAAAGATGAGGGTAATTGCTTCTCCACGGCTGGAAGGAGAGATGGCGGGAAAGATGAGCGGGGCGCTTACCGTTCGCGATACCGGCGAACTGATGTTGATCACGACCAGGGACCCTGTGATTGCTCCTCCTTTTCCTGAGGGAGAGGAAGTCGCGAAGCGGCCGGTGAGGGATTTCTTCGTGCTTCATCTTAAAATCCAATTCCGAAAATTGTGCGCAGTTGAAAATTCGGCTCGTCCTCGGTGTCGGTAGCTTGCCCAAGCGCAGTCACTGTGACGAACCATTGAT
The DNA here is from genome assembly GCA_025934755.1 of Chthoniobacterales bacterium. Lineage (GTDB taxonomy): Bacteria > Verrucomicrobiota > Verrucomicrobiia > Chthoniobacterales > UBA10450 > AV40. The sequence continues at coordinate 625 of JAICWQ010000152.1, forward strand.
TGCGCCGGTACGAAACATTTGGTCCCACGAAAACATTTCGAATTTTCTGGTCGTCGCTCCAATTGAGAAAAACGAACTCGTGCAAAAACTCCAGGCCCACCGATAGCCGCGGTGAAATCTCGTAACTCGCACCAAGAGCTTGCTGGAACTCACCGCTCTCTTCTTCGAGACGTCGTCCTTCCCATTCCGCTTCAATCGTTGCGTTGTAGTCGAGAATCCAACGCCCGAAATTTTTCTGCGCGATCAGCTTTGATTCCGACTCGAAGTGTTGCTGTCCGTCGCTGATTTCCTCATAAAGTGAAATGCCGGCGGGATCGACGACCGGGTTCGACAAATTGTAAATCAACTCAACTGCGCCGCCGTCGTATTGAAACCCTTCATCGGTATGATGAGACCAGTCGAGCGGATAAATCCCCAGCTGAAATCGGTCCGTGATTCCGAGCTCAAGCTCTTCGCGAATGGAAACGTCATTACCGTTTCCGCGCAAGCCGTGTGCCCATGTGATTGTGTTTTCCAACTCGACGCTGCCCGGTGCCGAAGTCGGCGCTTCATAGAGAAACGTAAAATGACGTACGCCCGCGAGAGTTGCCGTTGCGGGCCACGCCGCCAATAAAAAAAGGATTGGCACCGCAAGGTGTCTGATAAAGTTCGTCTCAGCCACGAGCTGAAGCCTAACTGTCTCGCTGAATGCCCGCTGCCGGGAGGTTGCCAATTTTTAGCGCAAAATTGCTGCCGGTATCTTGCCCTTTCCTCGCCTTGAATTGCGCGTCAATGCGGGTAGGGACAGCGCGCTGCGCTGTCCGCGGACGCCGCAACGCGGCGTCCCCACCTTTCCTGTTCCTTAACGCACCGCCTGCAATTGTCGCCGGGGCAACGCGATGTCGGCTTCGGCTTTTGCTTCGCGCGCCGGTTCGTCGCTGATCGGAGGAGTGGCGCCGCCAAATTTTCTCGCGGCGTAATAAGAACCGACCACCAAGACGGCCGCGATTCCTTGTGCGCTCAACGTTTCGTAAGTTGGGAAAACCGAAAACCAGAGTCCCATCCATTTGGGAATGAGGGGGAGGAGCGACGGAATCGGGGTGGTCGAAATCCAGTGCGCCAGCTGCATCTCCTGGGCTTGCTCGCCCACCATCACCAGCAGCACGCCACCGAGGAGAATTCCTGTAGTGATCAACATTTTGCGATAAGGCAACTTTTGCTGAAGCACGAACGTCAGGACCGCGACGATGGCGGAGAGCGCAATTCCGAGCAGCGCGCCTTGAAGAACAACCCCGCCCCCAAATCGCAAATGATACGTCTGCAAAAAGAGCACCACTTCGAATCCTTCCCGGTAAAGCGAGGTAAACCCGAGCAGAATCAATCCCCAAAGCAGAGATCGCTTTGCGATGTCGCTGGCATTTCCGTTCTCCAGCAAATGTTTGCGCCGCCGATTGTGCGCGCGGATCCAGCCGCCCCAATAAATTTTGTGGAAGAACCAGTTCATGATCACGAGCAGGACCACCACGGCGAGGAGTCCGGTCGCGGCTTGCAGATCGAGTGCCCGCATGTTGTCGCTTAATGAATCGACAATTCGTACCGCGATGAACCACGTGATCAAGGTCGCGATGAACGCGATGCCGGCGCCAGTCGCAACCGGTTTGCGATGCGCGCGTTTTGGGCCGGTCATGCTGGCAGTGATCGCGGCCAGGACCAGAATGGATTCGAGTCCTTCGCGAAAAACGAGGACGCCGATGTCGAGGGCGGCGACTGTCTTGCTCGTGTTTGGTTGGGTTGGATCGGGCGCGCCTTGCGCAAAAATTCCCTGCCAGATCAGGATCGCGATCACCCCGAGAGCTGCGATCGAAATTCCAGCGCCCAAAAAGATCCGCCAGGGCTTTTCCGCCGGGCGCAAAACCGTCCCGTTCATGCTCCTAAATTAACATAGCGGCAAGGCCGCTGCTGCCGGTTAATTGCGATTTTTTAGCGGAAAATTGCGCCTCCAACACGGGTAGGGATAGTGCGCTGCGCTGTCCGCGGGCGCCGCAGCGCGGCGTCCCTACCTCAATGCAAGTCGGTGGACAAAATCGGAATCGTGTAGCGCGCGTCCTGGTAGCGAACATCGACCGTCTGCTGATCGCGGGAAAGAACCTGCAACTTCGTCCCGGGCGGTAGGATCGTTGAGCCGTATGGAATTTGAACAGGAACGGGCTTGGTGAGGGTAACGAATTGCCCAGATGTACTCGGCACTGTCGCAGCCGGAGCCGGCACCGGGGTTGGCGGTGGCGGTGGCAATGCAACTTTGGGCGCCGATGAGGTTGCGACAGTTGACGGCGAATTTCCTGAGCCGACCACCATGTTCATGACAGGATGAATCTCCCAAACGGCCAGTGAGCCATCGTAGTTGCGGCGATTTGTCTGAGTGTTTTTTCCGGAATGGTCGATGTCGTAGAACGCTTTTCCGATGACGGTGATGATCGGATGCTGAAGAAGCCTGAATTTTCCAGTGAGCGGAAAGGTCGCGTCGGTCCATGAGAAGACGGTCTTGCGCATGTCGCACCAGCGCGGGCCTAATGGCAGTTCCACCACGATGCCGGCGTCGGCGCCAACGTCTTTCATTTCGATATGGATATCGCCGTCGTCTTCAGTTCGGATTTTTTCAATCCGGCCGGTAACCGCGTACCATTGATTCTCCGGCGCAATTCGCTCCGACCGTTGACCGATCCTGCCACCCGGACCCGGCCAGGCAAGAATGTGCGCCGGCGAGATTTTTTTTATGTCACCATTGACGGGCGGTTCCTGCAAATCGGTTTTTGCTGCCCAACGCGACACACCGTGGTTTCCAATGCATTCGCACGGACCCGTGAACGTAACCCGCGACTTTGCATTAGCCGAGATCGCTAACGACAGAAGTAACGCCAATAGGAATGGGCAGGCCGCACAGTTGCTACCTCGGTCGCGCATCTTCATTCTTCCAGAACATAAGACAGGTTCAATCGACATTTCGCGCTTTGTTTACAACGTCCCCAAATCTTTGCTATCTGCGAGCTTGATCCGTCCGGTGCCGCATTACAAAATGAATGCCAACCCCCTTGGAACTGATGCGGATATTAATTTCCGTGCTAATAGCATTGGCATCAATGGCAGTCGCTGACGACGGATTCCAAAAATGGAAGAGCCAGTTGCCCAAGGAGGCGTTGGCGTTCAAGGACGCCGACGATATTTACTGGCAGGAATGGTACAAGCGAGGTATCGCCCCGGACGTCGCCTGGAAGAATACCGATCCACAAGCTCCTCACACCTTCGCGCGGCCGCTGTTAAAATCCGAGCGTTAAAATCTGGCCTTCGTTAGGTAGAGCCAGATTTTCACCACAGAGGACACGGAGATCACAGAGAAATTGTTTTAGTTCGTCTCGGTGGACTCTGTGCTCTCTGTGGTTAATTCTGCTTACACGTCGTAATACATCGAGAATTCGTACGGATGCGGACGCAGCCGCAGCGCGTCGTATTCTTTTTGTTTCATGTCGATCCAGTTCGCGATGAAGTCGGCGTTGAACACGTCGCCGCGGAGCAGGAATGAATGATCGGCCTGGAGGGCTTCGATCGCGCCCCGGAGTGAATCGGGTACGCTCGCGATCTGAGCGAGTTCTTCCGGCGGCAGATCGTAAAGGTTTTTGTCGAGCGGATCGCCGGGATCGATCCGGTTCTGGATTCCGTCGAGACCTGCGAGCAACAACGCGCTGAACGCGAGATATGGATTCGCCGCCGGGTCCGGAGTTCGAAACTCAATTCGTTTTGCTTTTGGACTTGGCGAATAAGTTGGAATCCGAATCGCGGCCGAACGATTGCGCGCGGAGTAGGCAAGATTGACCGGTGCTTCGAATCCGGGAACGAGGCGCTTGTAACTGTTGGTGGTCGGATTCGTGATGCAGGTGAGCGCCGGCGCGTGTTTTAAAATTCCGCCAATGAAAAAGAGCGCCATATCGCTCAGCCCCGCGTAACCGTTGCCGGCGAAAAGCGGTTTGTCCCCGTTCCAAAGCGACATGTGGGTGTGCATGCCCGAACCGTTGTCGGCGAAAAGCGGCTTCGGCATGAAGGTGACGGTTTTGTTGTGACGCTTGGCCACGTTTCGAACGATATATTTGTAATACTGCAGGCTATCGCCCATGCGTTTCAGTGGCGCGAAACGGATGTCGATCTCAGCCTGGCCCGCGGTGGCGACTTCGTGATGCTGGCGCTCGATCGCAATCCCAGCTTTCTCCATCTCGAGACACATCTCGTTGCGAATGTCCTGCAACGAATCCATGGGCGAGACCGGGAAATAACCTTCCTTTGGCCGAATTTTGTAGCCGAGATTCGGAAATTCCTCCTTCGCGCTGTTCCAATGTCCCTCGCCACTGTCGACCAGGTGCATCGACGCGTTGCCCTGATAACTGAAACGCACGTCGTCGAATATGAAGAACTCCGCTTCCGGCCCGAAGAATGCGGTGTCGGCGATCCCGGTCGATTTCAAATACGCTTCGGCTTTTTCGGCAACGCCGCGCGGGTCGCGATCGTACGGCTCCCGGGTTATTGGGTCGACAATCGTACAAATGAGCGACAGCGTCGGCTCGGCGTTAAAGATGTCGATCCAGGCCGTAGCCGCGTCGGGAATCACGAGCATGTCGGACGCGTTGATGGCTCTCCAGCCGCGGATACTCGACCCATCGAAGCCGAGGCCGTCTTTGAAAATCTCTTCGTCGTATTCGGTAAGCGTGGTGGTGAAGTGCTGCCACGTCCCGAGCAAGTCCGTGAACTTGAAGTCGATCAACTTCACGTTGCTGTCTTTGATCATTTTACTGACGTCGGATGGAGTTTTGTCTTTAGAAGCCATTTTTTTCTAAGGATGAGGGTTGAAGGATGAAGGTTGAAATTGTGAATAACCGGCACGGTTGTTCACAAAAGCGGACGAAAATAAATAGAGCCGAGCCAACCCATCAATCGATGGGTTAAGCCAAGTCGTCATCAAACTGCTTTTTCGCCGATCTCTTCCGTGCGGATACGGATTGCGTGTTCCACCGGAAGCACAAAAACTTTTCCGTCGCCGATTTTGCCGGTTTTGGCCGCGCCGACCACCGCGGCGACTGCTTTTTCGACCATATCGTCGGCCATGACGACTTCGACTTTCACTTTCGGGAGGAAATCGACGGTGTATTCACTGCCGCGATAGATTTCGGTGTGGCCCTTCTGGCGGCCGAAGCCTTTCACTTCGGTCACGGTCATGCCCTCGATGCCGAGTTCGGCCAGGGCTTCCTTGACCTCCTCGAGCTTGAACGGTTTGATGATCGCTTCCAGTTTTTTCATGTCGGCCTCGCCGCGCAGTTATTCACATTTTGCCAACTGACACGCGGCACGCGCTTCCTTAGCAACGCGATCGCACGATTGCAAACAAGAAATTTTTTTGCGCGTGCGTTCTGTCGTTCGAGCGAAGGGGGAATCTCACAATCGCAGCGCCGGATCAGGCATTGTCGCCAGCCTGATCATTTCAGCTGGTGGGAAATCCGTCACATACGTTCGGGATGACAAGCGGAAAGAGCGAAGGAAAAGATCCGCGAGCACGAATGCTTGGCAAATTTGACGAGACGCGGTTGACTGCATTTATATCTACGATGCCGCGCCATTCGTTCCTCCTTACTCAGAAATTCGCGGCCGAACAATCTTCTTTGGCGCACGTCAGTCATGTCTGATTCGTTTGTTCACCTTCATCTTCACACCGAATATTCGCTGCTCGATGGTGCGATCAGAATGCGCGAGCTGATGAAGAAAGCGAAGGAAACTGAGGCGCCAGAATGAGGTTTGGACTCGGTAATCCGGCACTTCAAAGATTCGAGACCATTGTATACCAACTACCGGACTTTAATTTCGAATCGCTGACTCGTTCATGTTTGCCGCTGATGAGTTACTGGCGGCTTGGAAGTCGTCGATTGCGAACGGTTTTGAAAGAAATTGGCGAGGCTTATGACAAGGACGGAATCCTATATTTTGAATATCCCGTGCCGTCAGCTCGACCTCGGTTCAAGCCATCATTTACTGATGCCATGTATGCGACCGAGGAGTACGCGATTGCCTTCGAAGCGAAGTGGACAGAACCGCTCGACAACACCGTTACGCAATGGCTTGCGAAGACTGCATCCGGGTCAGAAGTGATCGCACATTGGGAATCATTAATCGCCAAACGCGTCGCGACGATGGGATCAAATCGTCACTTGCCTTACCAGTTCATTCATCGCGTTGCCTCCGCAGCGGCGATGACAGCTAGAAAGGCTCACGTCGTTTTTCAAATATTCTCATTGGACGAGCCTTCATTGGTGGATGCAACTCGATTCGATCGCGCGCTGCGGGATCTGGCAATTCACATTCCTGCCAATTCATCGCTCGCATTGTGGAAGCAAGAGATTGCTATTCGACCAACCACTGAGTACGAGAAGCTACGCAACACTTCCGCGCCGATCGGCGAACTCCCCATGAAAATCCGGCGCTCATTGATTGATGGCGAACTTTTCGACATCACTCACGAAACGGTTAAAAGTCTTCACGAGCATGGCACGAGATAGTTTCGTTCACCTTCACCTTCACACCGAATA
>JAICWQ010000117.1 GCA_025934755.1 Chthoniobacterales bacterium
CGAGGCCGCCACAATCAGTCGCTCGTCGCCGGAGAATTGAAAGTCGGCCAGATAGAAGGCCGATACCGATTCAGCCTGCAATGGATCGATGATTCCATGGGCGCCAGGAAAAAACAGAACATCGGAGTCGGTGTAAAGAGCTGGACCGTTTGCCGGCAGGGACATAAGCAAGGCCAGCTGTTTGCCGGTGGGATGCTGGGCCAGATAGGCGCGCACGTCATCAGGCAGGTCCGGCGTTGGCGATGGTGGCTCTTTTTGGACGCGGACGCAGGCATCGATCTTCTCCAACAACGCGATACTGGCCGCGGTGTAGGATCCGTCAGAAACGACGGTAAATTTCTTCGGACGACCAACGCGAGCTAGAAAAGAGCGAATCGACGCCACCTGTTCCGGCAAGCTGTTCTCACCCGAATAGGCAAAGACGCTGATCGGAAATTCTCGCGGCACGCGAACGTGCTTGCGAACAATCATCGGCAGGATTGCTTGGTAGAGCTTGCGCACGATTTTTCCTTCAAGAAGCGCGGAATGATAAGCAATGTTCGGCATTTCTCAGCCAACCGCTGCGCTCAGGCTCCGGAACCCGCGATAACCGAGTCCGACACTGACGAGCAGGCTCGGCACCAGCGAGATCAAGTTAAAAATCAAAATCCCCGCCACCGTGGAGAAATCGGTAAACGGAATCAAAGCGACCTGGGTGGCCAAAGTCAGTGGTATGTAAAGCCAGGACCCTGCGACCCATGCTTTCGAGGCGTTCAACAACCACAGCGCGGAGCTTATGGCTGAAACAACTGCCACTGAGACCATCAAGAGCAACTCACGATGGAGGTGGGCGTAGCGGGTCCCGAGAACGAAAAGAAATTGATCGGGGAAAAATGCGGCACCGGCGAGCACTGCTGCGCTAAACAGCAGGACACCACCGGAAATCAAAAAATACAACTTGAGCAGTTGTCGCTTCTCATGGCAGCGCGCGAAAGCCGGCACGAAAACGTTTGTCATCATGTTCATCAAGATGGTGAAGATCATGGCGAGACGTCCAAGCGCTCCAACTTCAGCAATTGAATCGGTGTGACGACCAAAAAGACTGATAAGGAACACGTTGATCTGTCCCTGAAAGCAGTAAAAGAGCGTGCTCGCAGCCAGCGTCTTGATCAAACGAATGATCTCTTGTCGATCTTCCCGGTTCTCGTTCGCCCGAAGATCTACCATCTTCGCGGCATAGGATCGGAGGAGTAAGTATTGCAGGAAGAATGTCACCGTAGCGATGGCGACAGCAAGTCCGGCCGCCGGAACGAAATAAATGAGTCCGAAGACGAGAAACAGACGAGCAACAGCACAGACGAGGTCGATCGTTTGAATTCGTTTAATATCCGAATGCAGGCGCGGCACGACGTTGAAGACATCAATCGACAGTTGAATGGAGAATCCGCCGAGAACGATTGCGATCAAAAGAAGTGCGTAGTTTAGCGACGCTCCGTTGCGGGCGAGCATCGCGTACAAGATTGGTGCGACCACGATGATGGCAACAGCCGCGAGCTTTCTGCGCACCGCCAGACCGGTGTTGATCAATTCACCGAAGCGGTGCGAATCCTGCCAGACCCGTCCGCCAATAGAAATTAGTCCGGTGCTGATGCCAATGTCAGCGAGCATGATCAATGTGGCCTGCATGGCATTGGCAATCGTGAAATAGGCGTACTCGCGCTGCGGCAACCAACGAACGAGAAGAATGCCGCTGGTGAAGGCGAGAAGATGGACCGCGGCCTGAACCAACGCGTAATTGCCAATTCGGCGTGCTTGATCAAAAGCTCGCCGCAGCACCGGAGTGTAACCTTCCGCCAGGACGGGCGTAGGAACCGGGGCGAAGAAACTCATGGCCGAATCATCTTGGAACAGAGCAATGAGCTACCAAAGTGCCAAGCGGAATTTGCGCGGCGACTTCAATTGGCCGCAACTCACATCTCCCTAAACGAATGCTGCTAAATCAGCCGAGCTCGGAAGTCTCGATCGCTTTTGGACGCGATCTTCGCGCTGGAGGTGCCGGAACGGGCTCGGTCTCCGGAACCGCCGGTGTCGTGTAATATTCCGAGTATTGGTAGTAGTAATATTCGGGCAACGACGTATCCACGAAGTTTAAGATGACCCCCGGGATGTTGACCTGACGGTTGTAGAGCAACTCGAGCGATTTCTTGATCAACCGCGCTGAAGTGTAGGAAAGCCGCATCACAAACAGAGTAGCGTCGATCTTCGGCGCAAGGCTGGTGGTATCGTCGGCCGCCAGAACCGGCGAGCTATCGATGATGATGTAATCGTAGAATTCGTAAATCTCCCGCAAGAGAGCCTCCGTCGACTCGCGGAGCAGATGTTCGCTCGGTTGAGACAGGGTTTTGCCACGGGGCAAAACGAAGAGCGTCGGGTAGGCTGTCGGCACGACCACTTCGCGCCAATTGACTTCCTCCTTCAAAACTTCGGAGAGTCCGATTTTTGAAGTAATACCAAAGGTCTCACGAAGCGCGCCCCGGCGGAGGTCGCAATCGATCAAAAGTGTTTTTGCCCCAGATAAAGCCATGGTGATGGCGAGGTTGGCGGACACAGTCGACTTGCCTTCGTTTGGAACAGCACTGGTAACCAAAAAGCTTTTAGGTCGCGGCCCATCGTAGGGCATGAAGAAAATCGACGAACGAATGTTGCGATACGATTCGGCAAATACATGTCGCGCGTCATCCGGTTGCAACAGATCGACTTTGCCCTTGACCTTTTCCTTGGGAATCTGGCCGAGAACATTTTCAGAAAAGTGATGCTGAAATTCGCTGAACGACGACATCCGATCGTCGATGCGATCGAGCAGAAGTAGAATTGCCAGGCCGACGAGGGCGCCGATTCCAAATCCGAGCAAAAGACTCTTAATTAATCCCGGGCGAACCGAAACGGGACCGGTGGCCATTTCCATGATCGATACCTGGTCCTCGCCACCCACGACTTGGGAGACGTCGACGTCCTTCAAGTTGCCCGTAAGACGGTCGTAGAGTGTTTTGAGCCGATCGACTTTCCCTTTGATGCGGTTGAACTGGGCGAGACGCTGGCTGAGGTCGAGAGCTTTGGCTTCCCATTCCTTGATGCTCGTCTGAAGGTTCTCCATCTGTTTGCCAATGGATTCGCGACGGGTCTTCAATCGCTCCAGGGTGTCGGCGCGGAACAGGTCAATCAACTTCTCCTGTTCAGTAATTTTGTCGTTCAGCTTAAGAATCTTCGGATGGCTCGGCCGCAGATCCTTGGCCAGAGTCTCTTTTTCCGCCTTCAAAAGCTGAACCTGTTGCTTGGCCTTCAAATAGTCGGCCTCGGGACCAACATCCGAAAATGGCAGACCCTGATTGTCGCCGGATGACCCTTGGGTATTCTGGGCCGCATCCATTTTGCTTTGGGCGCGGTCGAGGTTTTGATCGAGATCGAGCAGATTTAACAGGTCGTATTCGGTTTTAAGCTGGGCGTATTGCTGGTTGAGCCTAACGAGGTAAGCGGCGGCGCTGTTACCTTCTTCCTGGATAAATCCGATGTTATTTTGTTTCTGAAACTCGATCAGCTCGTCTTCGCTATTCCGCAAGTCCTTCTCGGTCTGGATCAACTGTTCGGTGATGCCGGTAGTGACTTCGTGTCCGCGCTCCTCTCGCATCCCCCGTTTGAAATCGAGATACTTCTGCATCAGCGCGTTGAGATACGCCTGGGTGTAATCGGGAGCACTGCCGACGGCGGTGAGCTCAAAAATTGAAGTGCGCGGCCGTTGCAGAACCATAATCTCGACCGGGGCGGGTTGCAGCTCAGGATGCGACGAGCGCACGAGCGATTCCGCACTGTGCTTGACCTCGTTGCTCTGCATCAACTGCACCTGGGTGCCGTAGAAATTCGCCATTTCTTCGCTGTAAATCGCCCCCTGCGGAATCTTCATGCTGCCGGCGACGATCATCTTGCCAGCCGACATGTACTCCGGTGGCCTTTGGTAAATCAGGAATGCTTCAACGAAGAGTCCGAGACAGATCGTGAGAACGGGAATCCACCAGCGTCGAAGCAGGAGCGATTTGTAACGGTGCAGCCGCGTAATTAGCGCAGACGACCAGGAAGTGGAAATATGTTTGCTGGTAGCTGAATTGCGCATACTACATGTTGATCAAACGCTGCGGCACATAGATCTGATCGTCCGGCTGCAATTCCAGATCCTCTTCAGTATGCCCTTCCTCAATCACCCGTTTGAGATCGACGGTAGACTCCTGGCCGTTCTTGCGGGTCAATTTTACCTTCCGTTTGTTCGCAAAATCACCAAAGCCTCCAGCTTTAATAATCGCCTTGCTCACGGTATAACTTTCGTCCGGCGGAATTTCCTGTGGTCCCTGCCCTTTCACCGAGCCATAAACATAAACCCGGCCCTTGGATTTCTCGCTCACCCGATCGACTGCTAAAATCACCGTCGCGTGATAGTAATATTCTTTTTCGAGTAATGATTTAATGCTGTAAGCAAGTTCCTTGCACGACTTGCCTCGCGCCGGCACCAGCCCGACATAGGGGACTTCGAGCTCACCATTATCATTGACCCGTAAACGCTGGGACTCGTTATCGCGATCCTCGACGACCCTGAAGCTTACGGAATCATTCGGCCCAAGTTTTTTCTTATCATCCAGCACCGCCATTGAATTTGTCCGCATGACCGCGCTGGTGCTGGACGCCGGGGAATCGGGCGAAGTCGCCCGGGGCGTGGAGGGAGGGGGAGTCGCTACATCTCCACGAAGCGAGTCCTGCGCGAAGCCCGAACTCGACAAAACTCCTACTGCAGCAGCGATTGCTGCCCACACAATGACTCTCATGTTGACCCCCAATTTACCCCTTTTATCCTTTTTAGAAACTGTAAGTGCCGTCGACGGAAACGCGGTTTTGATTGTAATCGCGCAGGAATACGTCGGAATCCTTGGTGGTACCCTGATACCGGAGACCGAGCGTTACGTGGGGTGTTAACTGATATCCGAGAGTGACCGCGCCGCCGAGACGCTGGAAGTTTTCGTTGATGACCCCGCCGGATTCTTCGGCGTCCTCAAAGAAGAATTCCGTTGTCAGCAACGTGTTGCGGAGAATGTTCCAACTCACCGCGTGCCGGACGTAATTGAGCGTAATGTAATTTGAATTAACGCCCAGTTGGTTTTCGTGGCCCGCGCTTAAAGTCTGGCTGATCTGAGCATTGATCCGGTGTGAAATCAGCAGGTTAGCGTAGTAATCAGCAAGATCTTTGTGGTCCGGGAAGTTCAAGGCAAACGGACCGAAAAAGAACGTCACGAAGTTCTGATCGAAATCGATCCACTGATAGCCGCCCGCGGCACGAACCTTAAGATTATTCGTGATGGACGCTTCAACGAAGCCGCCAACGCTGTAATCTTCGTTATCGTTGAGCTCGCCGACATTCGAAGTGCTGTTGTTGTCGTAGCGGGTCCAGACCGCGTTTCCTTCAACACCGACCGTGACGGTCGGATTGACGATGAATGCGGCCGAAGCGCCAACCATTTCCGCGTTTCGATTCAAATAATCGAAGTCCGAATTGGTCGCGATAAAGTTGTAGTGATCATATCCGACCTGGAGCAACAGCTTGTTCAAGTCCCACAACACCGAAAGTCCGGCGGTATTCTCGAATCGGCCGTAGTCCACAACGTTGCTCAATGCGCCTTCCTGGACCGGGTCCTGTTGGAGCGACATCCTGTCGTGAAGATCGATCCGGAAATCGCCAACGAATATGTCGAACGCGAGTTGAGACTTAGGAGCGACCAAAAGGTAATCGGTATTGTTATCCGAATGATCGAGATAAAACGAATAGCCGAGACCCAGGTCGAGTCGCAGGGTGTTGAGTTGGGTGACCGGCCACAGCATGTCGAGGGTCAGGTTCGGGGTAACGATCACATCGTCCTGAGTGTTTACCTCCGCGTAGTTGATGTTGTCGTTGTATTCCACCCCGACCGTCGCGCCCACGCGAAACCGCACTGGCCCCAGCAACAAGTTATATGGAATTCGAGAAACATCTTCTTGCCTGGCGTCATATGCCTCCTGCCCGGCCAGGGAAGGTCGAATGGCATCCTGCGCGTTCAGACTGACGCCCGCGGATAGCATCGTCCCGACAAAAAGCAGCGCAGATTTTACAAAATGACAGCGAGGTGAAGGAGCAGCGCGATGACTCATAGGCAGGTTCATCCAGTTAATTTAAGCAGTTGTGGTACCAGTATCCGTTTTCAATCCCAATCCAATAACGCGCGCCCTTACGCTCGTCTCGGTTCAAGATCGTGGTGTCCTTCTTTTTAAGGGTATCTTTTTTACGAAAAAATCCCGACCCTAAGCAAGCTAAATCGCTGCGGCCTTTTACTTATCCAGTAAAATCAGTGAGGAAAGAGCCTGGACTCGTGCCCGGGCGCCCTCTCCGGCGAGGAAAATCCCCAGGCTTGGCGCGGTCTAAGCTTGGTCTACATGCATGGGTTTCCCTTTCCGCGTTACTCAACCTCGATTAGCCCAAATTTCCCTCGGTTCGGCCCTGGCCCTGCTACTCGTCGCCGGCAATTCCACCCGTGCCGAAGCGCCGCCCAATCCCGGTCCCCAAATCGAATATATTTCGCCGGACGGAAAATTTTCGTCCGTTTCGGCGGCCGAGCCGGGTGCAGCCAAATCGACGGCGGCATTCATCGACCGCAACACTGTGAGTTGCGCCCTGAAGGAAGGCGAAACAACATTCATTATTGAGTTGCCGACGAATGCGACCAGCGATCGTTTCACTTTTCTAAATGAAAACGCTGCCGCTTCTGGCGAGCTTCGCATTGCTGTCTCCAACTCGCCGCTGCCGGTGGACAGCCCGAAATGGACCGAAGTAGATGGAATCGTCCCCTTTGCCCACAAACGATTATTCAAATTATCGATGTTGGGCGTTGAAACAAAATTTGTTCGGTTGTCCTTCAAGGTCGATGGCCAGGAAAATCGGTCCGCCAGGATTTCCGATCCGTTTCGCGGATCGATTCTGGTCGAAAAGATCGGCGCGACGGCGTCAAAGCTTGCTGGCCGCGGCCGCGAATTGAATCTCGCTACGATCTCTGTCGGCCCGCTTTCGGCGATCAACGCCAAATAAATTTCAGCGGCCAAGCTGCGAGAAATTCATCCGGGCCCTGCGCTTTTCGCGACCCTACACCGGCATAGAACTAGCTATTTAAAATCGCGGGTTGTTTGACGTGTCGCATGCGATTGGAGAAGCAAGACGAAACTACAAAAACGCCGATTCCATCGCCGTCGCTCGAGCAATTTATTGTCGGCCAACCGCAGAGATTCTTTCATGAAAATAAAACGCCTTTATCTCAAACTGATTCGTCGCCAACCAATGAGTATTTTGCGTTTGTTGCCCGGGCTACGAATGATGCGATTCGGGATTGGAATGTAAAGACGGGCGAACTGTCCTGGCCTCAGGGTCTGACATCGCTCCTCGGCTATGGCACCGCCGCCGAGAACGACATTGGTTTTTGGCAAAAGAACGTCCATCCGAGTGATCGAGCCCGCGTGTCCGCATCAATCAGCGAAGCTCTCGCCGGAACGGATAATGATTGGAGCGGAGAATATCGTTTTCGCCGGGCCGACGGATCCGACATCAACGTCCTCGAGCGCGCTCTGATTCTTCGCGACAATCACGGCGCGGCGACACGGCTCGTCGGTTCGTTGATGGACGTTACTGCGCGCAAACAACTTCAGGACCAGCTTTGCCGTTCCCAGCGCATGGAAGCGTTCGGTCAACTCGCTGCCGGGGTCGCCCACGACTTCAATAATTTTCTCACGACCATTCTCGGATACGGCGATCTGCTTCTGCACGAACGCCAGATCAAAGGACCGTTGGCGGAACACGTAACGGAGATTCGCGCCGCAGCGGGCCGGGCTTCAGCGTTGACTACACAACTTCTCGCCTTCAGTCGTCGCCAGCCGATGGAACCGGTGGTGATCGAGGTAAATTCGATTATTACAAATCTCGAGCGCTCGTTGCTTCGACTAATCGGCGAGAACATTTCGGTGGTCTGTCATCTTCACCACGAAAAAGACGGGGCGCATATCAAGGCCGACGCCGGACAAATCACCCAGATCATTTTAAACCTCGCCGTAAATGCCCGCGATGCGATGCCTCAGGGAGGACAGCTCACTTTCGAAACCGGCCTTGTCGATATTCCGAAACATTCTCATTCCTCGATCGACTGCGCGGAATGCGCACCCGGCCAATACGTTGTCATTAGCGTTTCGGACACCGGCACGGGAATGAGCGAAGAAGTGAAAGCCCATCTCTTCGAACCTTTCTTCACTACCAAAGTGGCTGATCGCCGCAGCGGTTTGGGTTTGGCGACGTGTTACGGGATCGCGCGGCAAAGCGGAGGACATTTGCGCGTCCAAAGCGAGGAGGGCAACGGCGCAACCATCGAAGTTTATCTTCCCCGCGTCCCCGCACCGCCCGCGCCGCCATACAAAAAGCCGGGCTCTAAAAAAGTCCGCGGCGGCACCGAAACGATTCTTGTCCTCGAAGACGATGTGAGTGTTCGCCATATCTCCGTCCGGATGCTGCGCGCGCTCGGCTACGAAGTAATCGAGGCTGCGAACAGCAGCGACGCGCGCCATCTGCTTGCCCAAAATGGTGGACGCAAAGTCGATCTCCTTCTCACCGACATGGTCATGCCGCAAATCAGCGGCCGGCGATTCGCTGACGCGCTTCGCGCGGCTCATCCCAACATTAAAGTTCTCTTCATCTCGGGATATCTTGAGGAATCGCTCCAGCCGAGTGACCGGTGCGAGCCGGGGATGTTTTTCCTTCCGAAACCATTCGACGCCGAGCAGCTCGCCCTGAAAGTTCGCGAAGCCCTCGACGTTTAGTTAGCAGGCCCGTTAGGCGGTAACCGATCCCGGTCTTGTCGATCACCACTGTCGCGCTGAGATTCGCTGTGCGTGATCACATTTAAAGAAATTGAAGCAGCCCGCGATCGCATCGCCGGCGCGGTCTTTCGTTCAGCCTGCCATCATTCGATTCCGTTGAGCGAAATCAGCGGAACTCAGGTTTGGTGCAAATTCGAGAACGCGCAACGTACTGGAAGCTTCAAAGAACGCGGAGCGCGTAATGCCCTGGCTCAGCTTTCTCCCGATCAGAAAAAACGCGGGGTGATTGCGGCGTCGGCAGGCAATCATGCGCAGGCCCTCGCTTACCAGGGCAAGCTTCTCGGGATCCCCGCGACGGTGGTGATGCCGCAATACGCTCCGCTCATTAAAATCACCAATTGCCAGCGACTGGGTGCCGAGGTCGTTCTTCACGGTCACGATTTTGGGGAAGCGAAAGCGCATGCCTGCGCGCTCGCTGCCAAAGAAGGCCTCGCTTACATCGACGGTTACGACGATCCTGCAATCATTGCCGGGCAGGGAACGCTCGGTCTGGAAATTCTCGATCAAGTCAAAGATGTCGACGCAGTGATTGTTCCAGTCGGCGGGGCGGGTTTGATCGCGGGCGTTTCACAGGCAATCAAAACATCGCGACCGGAGACAAAGATCATTGCCGTTGAAGCCGAAACCGTCGCGAGTTTTTCAGCGGCATTGCAGGCCGGCAAGCCAACAAAAATCGATTTGAAACCAACGCTGGCGGACGGCCTTGCCATCCCCCAGGTGGGGGCGAACGCCTTTGCCATTGCGCGCAATCACGTCGATCAAATCGTCACCGTCACTGAAGAAGAGATTGCGATCGCAATTCTCCGTCTCATCGAACTTGAAAAAACCGTTGTCGAAGGGGCGGGCGCTACCCCGCTGGCCGCGCTTCTCTCCGGAAAATTGCCTGATCTCGCCGGCAAGCG
>JAICWQ010000015.1 GCA_025934755.1 Chthoniobacterales bacterium
CCGCTTCGGATCGGGATCGGCCAGTTTTGGATCGGGCAGCATTGCTTCCAGCGCGCGATAACGCGCATTCTCAACCCGGCCGATTGTTTCAACCTCGCGGGCGTCCAAGGGCAAAAGCAAGACGTGCTTGAGATAGTAGTTGTAGTTCGCTTCGCCCATTGGGGCGAAGTCGACCATCTTCGACGCGCGTTTTTCTAATTCGTCGGCGTAGCCATGAATGGCTCCGATCGCAGCATCGCGCGCCTTGACCAGGTCTTCGTGCTCGTTAGGCGCGAGATCGACGTCCAGCGCCATCAAGCTCTGGTTGTAGAGCGGATCAATCGAGCGCGCAGATTCAATGGCGAGATGCGCGTAAAGTTTTACCGGGTTCTGGAGGTTCGCTAATCCTTGTTTCAGCATCGGCGGGATCGCTTTCAATCGCGCGGTGGCGGCGATCGCCCGTTTTCGCGGCGTGTCGTATTCCTTTTTGAGCAGCGAGAAAATTCCTTCCGCGCAAATGTCGGTGTAGATTGACGGGTTCGTCCGTTCGAATTTCAAAACCCGATTCTGGAAATCGACATTTTCCAGTTGGGCCCGAAACAAAATCGCATCGATTTGTTCGTCTTTCGGCCAGGCGTCGACTTTCATCGCCCGAACTTTGTCCAACAAACCGCGGACGTGCTGCGCGTCAGCGGCGATCCTGGCCGGCGAAAAGTCGGGAAGCTTGTCGTCCCAGGTATGGAGGCCGCGGCTGCTGCTGCCCACCGGCGAGTTTTCGTTTCGCCAATTGTAATAATCGTCAGCCAATTTGTGGAGCGCCGCCGCGCCCATCACGTGATCTTGATTGGCGCTGGTGAGCAGCGTTTTGTTGGAAACATCGGGTTGCCGGCTCGGGGATGGCTGCGCTCGACTGACCGCGGACAATCCAATCACGATCACGCCTGCCAAAAAGCATCTCCAGTTCACAATTTCGATCTTAACCGCTTCGCCCTAAGGAGGAAGCGCAATTTCAGATTTGCGAAATTGTTCTGGCTTCATTCGGCGAAAGAATGGTTACTTCGCCGCGTATAGGATTGTTATGAAACATCCATCCTTTGTTGTTCTTGCGCTTTGCCTGGTCGCCGCGGTTGCGTTCGGTTACGAAGTGCCGAGGATCGCGCCCAAGCCGCTAAAGGAAACGCAGGACCCAGCGCAGGTGCAGGCTCATGCCGCGGCGGCGGAACGCGCTCAAGGTGATGCACCACCTGTGGTCCCGGAGAATTGGATTAAACAAATTCAGAATCTGGCCAGGAAGAATTCGCATCGTGAATCGATGCCGGTGGAGCATTCTACGTTCATTTTCAAGAGAGACGGTTCAATCGCGCAGATCGACATGGTGATTCCAACCAACCCTACCCGAACACCCAACGCCGCGGACCAAAATCACAAGGTTTGTTCGGTCCAGTTCGACGCCAACAAAGGCGGCAAACTGAAACTTTCCAGCGAAAACAAAGTAGAAGGCCCGGACCTTCGCGAAATCTTCGGCGTCGATCAGCTGCCAATTGTTTGTCAGGAGTTGAGCGCCCTGCGGAAGTTTCAACAGGCGTTCGCCGCCAATGGGCTGAAGTACACCCTCGAAGCCGACGTCATCCTCGCGCCTGATGAGAAATCGTGGATTTGGCAGGTCGGACCATCCGAAGAACAGATGCCGAACATCATTTACGCAATGTATTATTATCCGGTGACCGGCGAATTGCGCAGCACTTCAATCGACAACGCCAAAGTGAAACAACAAGTGGAATCCGCGGCCAAAGCGGCCGGCTTTCATATCACCTGGGTCAAGTCGATGGACGATCGGTAACTGTGGGACGGATGCGCCGCTCATGACCAATCAGCGGAATTCTCTTTCTGGCTCGACGGCGTTTCGGTTCGTTCTCGTTTTAGGCATCGCGAATTTTTTCGCGGACATGACTTATGAGGGCGCCCGCAGCGTCACTGGTCCATTTCTGGGAACACTTGGCGCGAGCGCGGCAGTTGTCGGATTTACCGCCGGATTTGGCGAGCTCATTGGCTATGCGTTACGATCGGTCAGCGGTGTGATCAGCGATCGAACGGGAAAATATTGGATCGTCACGATCGTCGGCTACATCATCAACATGCTTGCTGTTCCCGCGCTGGCGTTGTCAGGAAATTGGCCGCTGGCCGCTGGACTGATCGTGACTGAACGGACTGGTCGGGCGATTAGAAAACCATCGACCGAAGCGATGCTTTCCTTCGCCGGTAAACAAATTGGCCGGGGCTGGGTTTTCGGTCTCAACGAAGCACTTGATCAAGCGGGCGCGACTGTCGGGCCGCTTATCATTTCCCTGGCGCTATTCGAGCAACGCGGTTATCGGACCGCCTTTGCTTTTCTTCTGGGCCCGGCCCTCATCACCATCGTGATTATCTTCTTCGCTCGCTATTTCTTCCCGCGACCCCACGACTTGGAAATAGCCGAAAAAATTCAGGGCGAGCATTTTCACCGCGCCTACTGGATATACATGGTCGCAGCCACTTGTTTCGCCGCCGGTTTCGCCGATTTCGCGCTGATCTCTTATCACTTCCAAAAAACCGCGGTCGTGGCGGCGGACATAGTTCCGATTTATTACGCTGTAGCTATGGCGATGGGGGCGGTCGCAGGATTGCTCCTTGGAAAGTTGTTCGATCGATTCGGAATCGCGATGTTGTTAATCGGGTTTTTGCTTTCAGCTTTAGCTCCGCCGCTTTTATTTCTGGGCGGCGCACGGTTGGCCCTCGCCGGAATGGTACTTTGGGGAATCGGTATGGGCGCACAAGGTTCCTTGCTCAATGCAATCATCGCCGGGCTGGTGCCGCCAAATAAGCGAAGCACTGCGTTCGGCGTTTTCGATACTGCATTCGGTATCGCATGGTTCGCCGGCAGCTGGCTTCTGGGAATTTTGTACGATCACTCCATTCTCGCGGTGGCAGTCGTGTCGGGGTTGCTTCAACTTCTTTCCTTACCGATCATCTTTTTCGCGGGTAAGGCGCGAGTAACCTCGTGAAGACGCTTGGCATGATCGGCGGAGTCGGCCCAGAAAGCACGGTCGATTACTACAAGAACATCATTGCGATGTATCGCACGCGCCGTCGCGACGGGAGTTATCCGCAGTTTATAATCAACAGCGTCGATTTGCAGAAGGGCATCGACTTCCTGGAAGCGAACGATCTCGCCGGGATGGCGGAATTTCTTCTGGAGGAAATTGAAAAGTTGCCGCGGGCCGGCGCGGAGTTTGGAATCATCGCGGCCAATACCCCGCACATTGTTTTCGATCAGGTCGCAGCCAAGTCGCCGATTCCTTTCATTAGCATCGTCGAAGCAGCCTGCGCCTGCGCGAAATCCAGAAAATTGAAACGGCTCGCCCTGTTCGGAACGCGCTACACGATGCAGGCGAATTTTTACCAGAAAGTTTTCACCGGCGAAGGCATTGAATTGATTGTGCCGGAGCCGGCCGACCAGGATTACATTCACGAAAAATATTTCGGCGAGCTTGTCCCCGGAATATTTTTGCCCGAAACCCGCGCCGGTTTGCTCGCGATCGTTGATCGAATGAAATCAAAAAGTGAGATCGAAGGTGTCACCCTGGCTGGCACCGAGCTGGCGCTAATTCTCCGCGGAGAAAGTTATAACGGCGTTGCTTTGCTCGACACGGGAAAGATTCATTGTGAAGCGGCGGTCGCGGAAATGCTGGCGTAGTCAGGAGAAACCACGAATGCGCAGGGCTCGAACACGAAGATCTTCTGAATTAGTGCGGATTGGTGTCTACTCGTGCTTATCCTTCGCGATAGCCATGGCTCAAACTGAAACCAGGAAGATTCGTTACGCAGTAATCGGCGATTCCTATTCTTGCGGCGAAGGCGCCAAGCCGGCTGAATCATGGCCCTCGCTCCTCACCCAGCATTTGAAGTCGCAAGGATTGGATATTGAACTCGTATCGAATCCCTCAGTCACAGGATGGACCGCGAAGGATGCGATCGACAAGGAGCTGCCGAAGTTTGTGAATGCAGGCCCGAACTTCGCGACTTTGCTTATCGGGGTGAACGATTGGGTCCAGGGGGTAGACGAAACGGCGTTTCGGAATCGCCTGAGTTACCTGCTCGACTCGATGTTGGCGGTGTTGCCGAACAAGAAACGGTTACTCGTTGTTACGATTCCTGACTTTGGAGTGACTCCGGCCGGTCATAAGTATGCGCGCGGCCGAAACATTCACGAAGGCATCATGCAGTTTAACAAAATCGTGACTGAAGAAGCGCACAAACGCGGCTTGGAGGTCGTCGACATTTTTCCGATAAGCAAAAAAATGGGCGAAGACAAGTCGCTCGTGGCGAAGGATGGACTTCATCCATCAGCCAAGGCCTACGCCGAATGGGAGAAAATTATTTTTCCGGCTGCGCTGGAGTTGTTGAAGCAGTAATTCCGGGCGGGGGTGAGGATTTCGGATTTTGACGATACGGTTTGGCCGATTTGTACAAGCCATACCGTTCCTGCCCGGCTGTGCGTTGTTGCTCGGTGAGGTCCTTTCGATTGATATATTTTTGTTCCCATGAGACGGCGTCGTCGAAGTCTCCGTTCTCGGCAAACACCGCTGCGCGGGTGTCCCAAAAGCTCGGCTGATCAGGAAATTGCTGCAGGGCCAAATCGATGTATTCAGCCGCGTGTTTACCATCGCGTAAATCATCTTTCGGGCAGGTAGCGAGAAACCACGCAAAATCATTTAGCAATTCCGGCGACTTAGGATCGATTTTAAATGCACGATCAAAGTCGCTATGAGCTTTTTCGTACTCACCGAGCTGGCTGTAGACATATCCGCGTTTTACCAAGGTGTCGAAATCATTGGCATTCACCTCCAAAGCCCTGTCAAAATCAGCGAACGCCGGGGCGAACTGGTCCTTTTTGGTCAGAGTTATCGCGCGACTTGAATAGTACACTGGATTACGCGGCTCCAGCTCGATTGCTTTTGTAAAATCAGTCATCGCCTTGTCATATTCCTGATTTTTGGCAAAAATTAACCCTCGCGTGTAGTAGGCGCTCGAAGAATTCGAATCCAATTCCACCGCCTTATTCAGATCATTGAGGGCGCGTTGGCGATCGCCTTTCGCATCGAAGACGCGACCGCGGGATGCGTATAGATCGGCGCTGCGCGGATCAAGGCGGATTCCTTCGTTGAGCTCGGCAAGCGCCTTATCGTATTGCTTTTTCCTGGTGTAAATTTCCGCGCTCAACGTGCGCGCCAGACTATATTTGGGGGCAATTCGTAGCGCTTGGGCCAGCTCGGTCATTGCCTTCTCTAAGTCGCCTTTTATATCGTAAGCCAGAGCGCGATTGTAATAGCTGTCCGATGCTTCTGGCCGGAATTGAATAGCCATCGAAAAATCTGCGATTGCAGGATCAGGTTGATGGCGGGCGTTATAGGCCAGACCGCGAAAGAAATACGCCTCCTCATACTTGGGCTGCAATTGAATTGCTTGGGTATAGTCATTGATCGCCTCGTCGAGTTTGCCTTTGCCCGAAAAGGCGCGGCCCCGGTTTAAATAGAAATCGGCGTCTTTTGGGGACTGTTTTATTCCTTCGGAAAAATCTGCCAATGCTTCGTCGTACTTGCCGAGAGCAAGGTAAGCGATCCCACGATGAAAATATGCGTTGACCAATTTGGGATCGAGACGAATCGCTTCGTTAAAGTCGGTGACTGCGCTGTCGTACTGTTTCGCTGCTTTGCGGACAATTCCGCGCATGAGATACGTTCCGGCGTACTTGGGATCGAGGCCGATTGATGTCGAGAGATCAACAAAAGCCTTGGCCAGGTCGTTAGTGTAAAAATAGGACTGCCCGCGAATGTAGAAGGCATCATCGTAGTCAGGGTCGTTTTTGATTGCGGCCGACGCGTCAGCGATAGCCTTGGCGTATTCCTTTTTCATCAAGTGAGCCGCAGCTCGCTTGTCATAAGCGTAGGAATAGTTTGGAGACAACTGGATGGCCTTGGTTGCGTCGGCGATGACTTTATCCAGCTGATTCATATGCAAATAAACGGCGGCCCGCCGCGCGTAAGCCTCCGAATATTTCGGCTGGAGACGAATCGCTTCGTTGAAATCCGCGAGTGCTAGCTGGTCCTCGTTCTGGGCGAGGTGTCCGATTCCGCGACCGTTGTAACCTTTCGGATTCGTCTTATCAGCCGCGATCACTTCCGAAAAGACCTCGATTGCGCCTTTGAAGTCATTTTTGGCGATCGCTTCCTGGCCTTGCTTGATCTTGTCCGCGGCGTTGGGTGCGGCGCGGACGGTCGCGGCCATGGCAATGGCCGACATCAACAGCAGAATCTTGGGGAGGAAAAGTTTCACCGATAAGAAAATCGAATTTGAGCGGTAAACCAGAGGGTATGAGTTCGGCTGGCCTATTCCCAGAGTAGAAATACACTAATGTCGCTTAAGAATGGGCGGTGAGGGTTTCGAACCCCCGACCCCCTCGGTGTAAACGAGATGCTCTACCGCTGAGCTAACCGCCCTTCGAAGATGTGATAAGTGACCAGTGACCAGTGACCAGTCAAGGCAAACGCCGTCTTTTTCTTTGCGCATCTTCTAAAATCCGCCATCAGTTGGCGCAACACGAACGATGAAGGAGCGCTATTTCGAGGATCTGAAGATTGGCGACCGATTTAAGTCGGAGACTTATAAGGTGACCGAGGAACAAATCGTTGCCTTCGCACGCGAGTTTGATCCGCAGCCGTTTCATATCGATCGCGACATTGCGGCGACGACCATGTTCGGCGGAATCTTCGCAAGTGGCTGGCATACCGCGGCGATCACGATGAGATTGTTTGTCCATGCGCTGAACTTCGCGGAAGGCGCGATCGGTCTGGGCGTGGACGAATTGCGTTGGCCAAGCGCGGTGAAGCCGGGCGACTTTTTGCAAGTCGAAACTGAGATTGTCGACGTTCGCGAGTCGCGCTCGAAACCCAGGCAAGGAGTTATTCGAATACGCAATGTAACTGCCAATCAGCGCGGAGAGATCGTGCAGACTATGTTCGCTTCGGCGTTGGTACCGCGACGGACTCAGTAGGATTACACGGCGATAGTGTAACTAGTTCTATTTTCAATGTGAGTAACCTGATAACTATCCCTTGCTTTAGCTGGAAGTTTACTCTATCGAAAATGTTCTATGGACTTATCAACGCGGAACTTAGAGCAGGCTTTGTCGATTCGCCGTCAAATTGATGCATTGGAGCGACGACTCAGGGGATTAGTGGGTGGAACAGTCGGCGGCGGAGCAGCGGCAGCAGCTCCAGTTCGACGCGCAGGCAAACGACGATTGTCAGCATCGGCCCGCGCAAAAATCGCGGCTGCGGCGCGGGCGCGATGGGCGCGGTTCAGAGCCGGCCGTGGAGGGGCAAAAGCCGCGAAGAAGCCAGCGAAACGCGGTCGCGGAATCACTGCCGCCGGCCGCCGGCGTCTTTCGCAGTTAATGAAGGCGCGTTGGGCAGCTAGAAGAAAAGGGAAACGGAAGTAAGAGGGGTAACTCCGCTTAACTGACAGGTAGCAGTCGCGACTTAGGCCGCTAAGAGCGGTTAAGTAACTTCATCATAGCTTCCGGGTAACGCGAGCCGGCGAATGCGTCCTGTGGCGCCACTTCTTCGATTCGCTCCAGGTCGTTGCTGGTAAGGTCTACGTCGAGCGCACCGACGTTTTCCTGCAAGTATTTTCGCCGTTTCGTTCCGGGAATCGGAACAATAGCGTTACTTTGGGCGAGCACCCAGGCCAGCGCCAGCTGGGCGGGAGTGCAACGCTTTTCCCGCGCGATTTCGTCGACCCTTTTCACAATTTCGAGATTTCGCTGAAAATTTTCGCCCTGAAACCGCGGCGTGCTCCGCCGGTAGTCGTCCTTTGGCAAATCTTCCGGCGTTTTGATCTTGCCCGTTAAAAAACCGCGGCCGAGTGGACTGTAAGGAACGAAACCGATGCCGAGCTCGCGACAAGTCGGCAGAATCTCTGGCTCCGGATCACGGGTCCACAGCGAATATTCGGATTGGACCGCAGTGATCGGATGTACGGCATGGGCCCGCCGAATTGTCTCCGCATTTGCTTCCGACAATCCAAGAAATCGCACCTTTCCCTGGCGCACCAAGCCAGCCATCGCGGTGACGGTCTCCTCGATTGGCGTGTCCGGATCGACCCGATGCTGATAATAAAGATCGATGCAATCCATCTGGAGACGGCGAAGACTTTCTTCGCATGATTTCCTTACGTAATCAGGCTTGCCGTTGATTCCACGAAATGCCGCCCTGTCCGGATCGCGCACGATTCCGAACTTGGTCGCTATGACGACCCGTTCGCGATGTCCTTTGAGGGCGCGACCTACGAACTCTTCATTCGTATGCGGCCCGTAGACGTCGGCGGTATCGAAGAAAGTAATGCCTAGCTCGAGGGCACGGTCGATCGTGGCGAGCGATTCTTCATCGTTGCGATCCCCATAAAAATCGGACATCCCCATGCAGCCGAGGCCAATTGCCGACACACAAAGACCGCCTCGGCCTAACTTCCGTTGTTTCATAAGACTTATTCGGCCCGCGAATCACGTGAATCAACGCGAATTAAATTCGTAGAACAACAACTGCCGAGCCGTTCCTTGCTACATTTATTCCCGTCCATTCGCGTTATTCCCGGGCCATTCAGATTTGTCCGATCCAGGTCCGCGGCGCGCATTCTTCCCAGCGTTCGCGGATCGATTCAAATTCGGTCGAAGCGAGCGGCCCGGCTTCGAGGAGACGGGCGTTCTCGCGCCAGCGCTTCGGCTTTTTCGTGCCAACGATCGCAGTGTGAACTCCCGTCACACTCAAGGTGAATCGCAACGCGATCGAGATACTGTTGGTCAAGTCGCGTTGCAGAAAGTCGTAATTCAATTTTCGTAACCGTTCCCAATATTCGTGGTGATAAGAATCAATCGGGCGATGACCAGTTTTCCATGCCGCGTTGGCGATCGGTCTTTTGGCGATCACGCCCATCTCGTTTTTACTGGCGAGCGGAACGGTCAAATTGATGGCCTCCTGGTCCGCGATGTTGATCGAGGTTTGCAGGACATCGAACGCCCCGCACTCCACCGCGAAACGCGCGGAATGGCTGTCGCCACTGTAACCGATGTAACGGGTGTAACCTTTATTCCGCGCAGTTTGCAACGCATCGACGACTTCGCCCTTGCGCAGTTCCGCTTCCGAACAACTGTGCAATTGTAAAAGATCGAGGCGGTCGGTCTTTAACCGGCGCAAGCTGCGTTCGACATTTTCCAGAATCGAAGCCTTAGACCAATTGGCACTGCTTTCCACTCCGTGGGGATGACCGCACTTCGTAAAAAGATAAAATTCGTTTCGTCGATCGCCGACAGCCTGTCCGATTAGTTCTTCGCTGTTGTAATAACATTCCGCGGTGTCGATTACGTTCAACCCGGCATCAAGCGCGCTATTGAGCAGTTCGGCAACGATTTCAGCCGAGGCGCGTTCATAGCCGATCTCCGATCCGCCGAATCCGAGGACGGAAACGTCCATCTCGGTTTTTCCAAGGCGACGCTTTTCCATGCCGGATAAAGCAACCGCGGATTATGCGGATGTAAACGGATAAATCGAAAACCAATCAACGCTGTCCGCGATATCTGCGTGAGCAGCGGTTAGAAAATTAGCCGTGTCTTTCCGGTTCCGCGCTCGACCCGTCCGATCCTTTTGGCCTTCAGCATCGACATCGCGCGTTTTGCGTCGGGCTCGGAAACGATCGCGACCATGCCGATGCCCATGTTGAATACTTGATACATTTCTTTGCGATCGATCTTTCCATTCTTCTGGAGGACGGTGAACAGGTTCGGGACTCGCCATGATTTCGTATCGATCACCGCGTCGCAGTTCTTCGGCAGAACCCGCGGCAAATTGTCGATCAGACCGCCACCGGTGATGTGGGCGATGCCTTTGATCATTCCGGTTGGCGCTTTGGCGAGCAGGGGCTGATAATTTTTGTGCACTCGAAGCAGTTCGCGGCCGACACTGGTCGACGATCCGGGCAAAAGTGAGGCGGGTTTCAGTCTCATTTTGTCGAACAAAATTTCTCGAGCGAGGGAATAGCCATTGGTATGAAGACCACTCGAAGCCATTCCAAGAATAACGTTGCCTGGTTTAATTTTGCGGCCGTCGATCATTTTGGCGCGGTCCACTACACCGACGATGCAGCCTGCGAGATCGTATTCGCCTTTGCGGTACATTCCCGGCATTTGCGCCGTTTCACCGCCAATCAACGCGCATTTTGCCGCGCGACAGGCGCGTGAGAATCCGCGAAGGAGTTGGTCAAACACCCGCGGTTCGAGTTTTTCGCAACCGATGTAGTCGAGAAAAAATAGCGGTCGGGCGCCGAGGACGGCAATGTCGTTGACGCAATGGTTTACCAGATCAGTGCCGACGGTGTCGTGTTTGTCCATTGCGAAGGCGATTTTCAATTTCGTGCCGACGCCATCGACACTCGCGACCAGCACCGGATCGCGCATCCCTGGAAAATTGGCGCGAAACAGGCCGCCAAAACCACCAATTTTCCCGAGGACCTGTCCGGCAACTGCCGGATGCGTTTGTCTGACCAGCGAGTGGATGCGTCGCTTGAGCCGGTTGCCAAGATCCACGTCAACACCGGCAGCGGCATAGGCTTTTCGTTTTGTTCCCGGTGATTTCACAAAAGGTTAAGACCGCGGATTCACGCGGATTTACACCGATAAAGGCAAAGCCAATCTGCTCAAATCCGCGATATCCATGTAATCCGCGGTTATTTGAGATCGGTGAATAAACTCGGATGGCGTTCCTGCTCGACCAGCTCCTTGGCGCGGGCTTCGCGTTTTTCCATGATAAATTTGTCGAGGGCCGGATCGACTGGCAGGGGATAATCGCCGGTGAAACAGGCGAGACAGAACTCGTTCATGGGCCGGCCGGTCGCCCGCACCATCCCTTCGACGCTAAGGTAACCCAGACTGTCCACACCGAGATACTTCGCGATTTCCTCCATCGACATCTGATTGGCGATTAATTTTTGAGGATCGGGAAAATCGATGCCGTAGTGACAGGCAAATCGATGTGGCGGGCAACTGACCCGCATATGCACTTCTTTCGCGCCGGCTTCGCGCAGGTTTACAACGCGCGCCCGCGCCGTCGTCCCACGAACAATTGAATCGTCGACCACCACCACGCGTTTTCCGGCGACCATTTCCTTGATCAAATTCAATTTCACCCGCACGTCGAAATCGCGAATCAATTGACTGGGCTGTAAAAACGTTCGGCCAATATAGTGATTGCGGACAAACGCGTGTTCGTAAGGAATTTGTAATTCCTCGGCAAAACCGAGCGCGGCGTAATTGCCCGAGTCGGGAACCGGCACGACAATGTCGGCTTCGACTGGAAATTGCCGTGCGAGCTCGCGGCCCATTTCGGTCCGGACTTTGCCAACGGTCACTCCGCCGACTTTGCTGTCCGGCCGCGCAAAATAAACATATTCGAACATGCAGAAAGCAGGGCGCTGCGGTTGAAACGGAAACTCCGAGCGGATTCCGTGTTCGTCGATAATCAAAACCTCCCCCGGCTTAACGTCGCGCACGAATTCCGCATGAATCAGATCGAAGGCGCACGTTTCGGAAGCGAGGACATACGCGCCATCGAGCTTTCCGAGCGACAGCGGCCGCCAGCCGAACGGGTCGCGCACTGCGATCAATTCGCGCTCGGTCATGATCAGAAGCGAAAATGCGCCCTGGATTCGCCGCAACGCGGCCAGGGCGCTGCTTCCGTTGTCCAGCGGTTGGGCGAGGAGATGCAAAATGATTTCGGTATCGGCGGTAGTTTGAAAAATCGAACCTTTGCGCTCGAGTTCGTCGCGCAGAACATCGGCGTTAATCAAGTTGCCATTGTGGGCGATGGCCATTTGGCCGCGAACGCAATCGACGACCAGCGGTTGCGCATTTTTGATGGTGCTGGTGCCGGTGGTCGAATAACGGGTATGGCCGAGGGCGCGACTGCCCTGAAGCCGCTCGAGTTCAGTTTGCCCAAAAACCTGCGACACCAGTCCCATGCCTTTGTGAATCAGAAACGATGTCCCGGGGCCGTTGCTCGTGACGATGCCTGCGCTTTCCTGCCCGCGATGTTGGAGGGCGAAAAGACCGTAATAGGTCAGGACCGCCGCGTTAGGGTGCCCGAACACGCCGAAAAGGCCGCACTCGTGCTGCGGAAATGCCTCACGTTCGGATAGTTCGCCGGTGTCGATCTTGTCTCCTGAGGAGTCGGGCGTTTTTTCTGGAGAGATCACACGAAAACTTCCATGAAATCAGGCTTCATTCAATCGGTTCCGTCACAAACTCGGAATGCCTTCAGCGCCCGAATCGCTTTCGACCAGCCGGCGGATTGAATTCCACCAGTCGTCGTAAAGATCGGCGATGGGCCAGGAAAGTTTCTCGTCACCGACTTTGATCTCCAATTTGTCGGCGCCGACTTTGCCAAGGTGGTGAAAAGGAACAGCCGCGTCCTTTAACAGGGCGATCGCGTTGTCGAGATTCTCAGGCGCGACCGAGATTACGATTCGCGACTGCGACTCGTTAAACAATGCTACACAAACATCAAGGAGTGACGGCTTCCCGGCCGTCAACTCATCCATGACGGCTGGGAAGCCGTCACTCCTTGAAAGATCGACATGCGCGCCAAATCTCTCGTTCGGATTGAAGCACGATTCCGCGATCGCAACGGCCAGCCCCCCTTCGCTGCAATCGTGCGCGCTTTTTACCCAGCCATTCCGGATTAAATCGCGCACCGCGTGTTGAATTTTAATTTCGTGCTCAAGATCGACCCGGGGCGGAGGACCAATCTTCAACCCGTGGCAAACTTTCAAGTAACGCGAGCCCCCGAGCATCATCGCCGTGGCATCGGCATCCTGCCGATGGGACATGGGCTGGAAGCCCATGCCACTTCCAACCAGGACGATCTCATCGCCCTCGTTTTGGAACCACTGGGTGGTGACGAGCTCTTCTTTCTCGATCAATCCGACCATGCCAATGGTAGGGGTTGGATCGACCACTCCGGCGGGGCTCTCATTATATAGAGACACATTTCCGCCCGTCACCGGGGTCCCAAACGCCCGGCAGGCTTCAGCCGCGCCTTCCACCGCTTCCCGGAGCTGCCAGAAGTTCTCCGGTTTGTAAGGATTGCCGAAATTGAGGTTGTCGGTAACGGCCAGCGGATTCGCCCCGGAACAGGTCAGATTTCGGGCTGCTTCGGCGACCGCGATTTTCGCGCCTTCCCGCGGATCGAGGGAGCAGTAAAGCGAATTGCAATCGCTCGTCGCTGCCAGGATCTTGTTCGCGTATTTGATGTGAAAAACCGCCGCGTCCGAACCCGGCTTCACTATCGTGCCGGTCCGAACGGTGTGATCGTACTGGCGATACACCCAGTTCTTCGACGCAATGGTCGGGTCGCGAAGCAACTGGCGCAGAATTTCAACCGCGGATTTCGCGGATGACGCAGATAGTTTCTGAATCAAATCCGTTTTATCCGCGTAATCCGCGGTCGGTCTTTTCGCCTCTCTGGAATAAAGCGGCGCTTCGTCGGCGAGAGGCTTGGCTGGAATTTCCGCGGCCACGCTGCCGTTGTTGCGCACCCGCATCATGCCGTCGTCGGTCACCCGGCCAATTTCGGCCCATGGCACGTCCCATTTGTCGAAAATTTCGCGCACGATCTTTTCTTTTCCGCGCTTGGCGATAATCAACATCCGTTCCTGCGATTCGCTGAGTAGAATTTCGTAGGGCGTCATCCCCGGCTCGCGTTTCGGGACTTTCGCGAGATCGATTTCAATTCCGCTGCCGCCGCGACTGGCGGTCTCGCAGGTCGAGCAAGTCAGTCCGGCCGCGCCCATATCTTGAATTCCGGCGACTGCGTCGCTGGCCAGAAGCTCGAGACACGCTTCGAGCAGAAGTTTTTCCTTGAAGGGATCGCCGACCTGTACCGCGGGCCGATCTTCTTTGGACTCTTCGGTCAATTCCCGCGACGCGAAAGCCGCCCCAGCCAGGCCGTCGCGCCCGGTCTCGGCGCCGACATAAAAAACTGGATTCCCAACGCCGCGGGCCGCGCCCCGCGCGAGCTGATCGTGTCGCAGCACCCCGAGACAAAAAACGTTTACCAATGGATTGCCTTCGAAACTTTCGTCGAAATAAATTTCCCCGCCGATCGTCGGGATTCCGATGCAGTTCCCGTAATGGGCGATACCGCTGACCACGCCGGCGAAAAGCCGGCGGTTCGCGGCGATTTGTTTTTGTCGGTGTTCGGTAGGGATGCCGCGCTGCGGCGTCCGGTCGGCGCCGCGCGCCGACCCTGCCTCTATGGGTCCGAACCGGAGTGAGTTCAGGCAAAACTCCGGCCGTGCCCCCATTGTAAAAATATCGCGAATGATTCCGCCAACTCCGGTGGCCGCGCCCTGAAAGGGCTCGATCGCGCTGGGGTGATTGTGACTTTCCATCTTGAACGCGATGGCCCAGCCATCGCCGATATCGACGACGCCGGCGTTTTCTTCGCCCGCTTTGACCAGAATATTCTGGCCGGTCGTCGGGAATTTCTTCAGCTCGAGCCGTGAGTTCTTGTAGGAACAATGCTCGCTCCACATCACCGAAAAAATCCCGAGCTCGGTAAAGTTCGGCTCGCGTCCCAGGATTTTCTTGATTCGCTCGAATTCTTGCGGGGTCAGACCGTGCTTCGCCACCAGCTCCGGAGTTATTTTCGGATCGGTGGTCGGTTCGGCGCGCGTCATCGACAAGGCACGTTAACGAATGCGTCAGGCGACACAACTTTGGAGTGCGGCGCATCCTTGCGCCGCTTTGCCAGTGGCAGAAAGCGGTGCGACGCGCCGCAGTCCACGCCATCGGTTGGAATTGCCGGAAAAAGCGGTGCGACGACCACCACCTCCAAAATTTTACCGAATACGTTCAGCGTGGTTGGAGTCTAACTTTATAGAGACAAACAGAAGGGAGAGAAGATGAAACGAGCCATTGCAATATTTGCGGCAGCCGTGTGCGCAACGTTTCTCTGTGCCCAAAACGCGTGCGCGTTTCCAGGCGAGCGAATGCCTTACAAAGCGGCCCATTTCGCCGGCAGAGTGGTCAACAAAATCGACCGACACGTGATCCATCCGGTAGTTCACGGGTTCGACCGGCGTTTTCGGTAGTCTGATTCTGGACTGCGGCGGTCGTCCCGTTGCCCTGCAGCGCCAGAAAAAAGTGGTGCGAGGACGCACCGGACTCCAAAGGACCGAATATTTTCCACGCGAGATCAGTCGAAGAAGCGATACACACAACGGAGGGAAAAACATAATGAAGAAAGTTATTATTGGATTGGCTTGTGCTGCGGTGGCGCCTTTTGCCTTCGCGCAGACAAGCTCAACGACTGAACAGACAACAACCACCGCGCCGGCGACTGAACGGACGACAACCACAGCACCGGCCACAACGACGACGACCAGCACGACTTATACGTCGGGCGCGGTCACCACGTACGAGCCAGGTAAAACGATCGTGGTCAGAGACGAGCACGAGGGACCAGTCTCCTTCGCGCTCCACGCTCCAGTCCGTGTCGTGGACAGAGCGGGCCATGTGGTCAGCAGAGTGCTGACTCCAAAAGACCGGGTGAAGGTGTACTATACTGGAACCGGTGAGACACGCGTAGTCGACCACGTGGAAGTTGACGATTAAGCAAGGTGGCACGGGCTTCCAGCCCGTGAACATCGGCGGGATGCCGATGCCACAGAGCGAGAAGCCGCGGAATCCAGGGTATTCCGCGGCTTTTTTGTTTTGCTGAAGGGCGTTTTAATGGGTGGATCGAGCTCTCCGAGCTCGATGCCAGAAGTAACGCGCCCGGAGATCGCGTTCCACCTTTGGACGGCTTTTTTGTTGCGAATTTCTTTAACACCCGGCTTCAGTCGGGTAATTCACATGAAAGGAAGAGCCAAACCACGCCCCGACGGAGCGGGGCGGCTACATTTGCGCTTCGCACTCAAATCGCGGACATTTTGCGCTTCGATATGGGTTTCGATTTGAAGGAGATCATCGCTGCGCGTCTGGGTGAGAATTACCAGCTCCACGAGAAGCACTTGAACCGCACCCTGGTCCAGGCCCAGCGCGTCATCGGTTTCGACAAAGTCTATGCCCGGGCTGAGGGCGCGTATCTCTACGACATGGACAATCAGCCGTATCTCGATTTCCTGAGCGGCTACTCAGTTTTCAATATCGGTCGCAATCATCCCCTCGTGAAAAAGGCGATCCGCGACGTGCTCGATCTCGATCTTCCGAACATGGTGCAAATGGATTGCTCCCTCCTGAGCGGTTTGCTCGCGGAAGCCATTACCAAACGCACGCCTTCGCATCTTGACGCGGTTTTCTTTTGCAACTCCGGCACCGAAGCGATGGAGGGCGCGATCAAGTTCGCCCGCGCTGCGACCGGACGGAAACGGATGATTTCGCTGGCGAGCGCTTTCCACGGCCTGAGCGTTGGTTCGCTCTCATTGATGGGCTGCGAAAGTTTCACCGAAGGATTCGGCCCGTTGATGGACGGCTTTGATGGGCGGGTGCCGCTCGATGACCTCGACGAGTTGGAGCGACAATTGCAATCACGCGATGTGGCCGCGTTCGTGATCGAGACCGTCCAAGGCAAAGGCTGTCAAACCGCGAAGACAGATTTCTTCCCACGCGCGCAGGAACTTTGCCGGAAATATGGAACGCTTCTGATTTCCGATGAAGTTCAGACCGGGCTTGGTCGCACCGGAAAAATGTTCGGGTTCCAACATTGGAATCTGGAACCGGACATCATCACTCTGGCAAAAACATTGAGCGGCGGTTACGTGCCGTGCGGCGCGATTGTCGCCCGGCGCGACATTTATCAGAAAACTTTTTCGCGGATGGACCGGTGCGTCGTTCATTCGACAACTTTCGGCCGCAACAATCTGGCGATGGCGTGCGGACTGGCTGCACTCGAAGTGATCGACAACGAAAACTTGATCGAGAACTCGGCCAAAATGGGCACCCTGCTGGTGGATAAAGTCGAAGCGCTGAAAACCAGACATTCCTTCATCAAGGAAGTGCGCGGCAAAGGACTCATGATCGGGATTGAGTTTCATGAGCCGAACGAGTTCAAGCTAAAGATGGCCTGGAAACTTCTGCACAAAATCGACAAGGTGCTGTTCGCCCAAATGATCGTGACCCAGATGTTGAGCAAGCATCGCATTCTCACTCAAGTGGCAGGTCACGGGATGGACGTGATGAAAATTCTGCCGCCGCTCATCATTGGCGAAAAGGAAGTCGACAGGTTCGTCAACGCGTTGGACGAGGTGCTTACCGAATGCCGCAAATTCCCCGGCCCGATGTGGGAACTCGGCAACAATTTCGTCCGGGCGGCGCTCGGTTCCCGAAAAACCGCAGAGCCGAAGCCGGTTTCCGCTTAGCTTTTCAAGGCGAGCAAGCAATGAATTGACAACCGGGCCGGATTTCCTTCCAACTTGGGAGTTCACGGGAGAGGCTGGGAAGCTGGCACTTTTCCTACAATCTTATGTCGCTCGCACAATTAGCTGATCTCGCGCAAGTCGTCGGCGCGCTTGGCCTCATTCTGTCTCTTCTCTTTGTTGGATTACAAATCAAACACAACACCGCCGCGCTCCAGCGCAACGAGCACAATTCCACCATGGCGCAGTGGACGGTGGTCCGGCAGGCGATCGCAACCAACCGCGACATTGCCGAGCTGATGACCGCGGGGCTCCGGGGAGAGAGTACATTGGATGCGGCCGATCAGCTGAGGCTGGAGCAGATGTTGCAAGAATACGCCTGGGCATCTTTTCACATTTGGGACAGAACCCAACGCGGGGTCTTTCCGAAGGGAACTTTCGAAGCAACGAGCGGAGTGATGATGTGCGATTTACTTCGGACCGCGCGCGGCAGCGCTTGGTGGGCGAGCGCTAAGAATAAGGGTTTCATTCCCGCCTTCGTCGCGGATGTAGATGCGGTGTTGGCCAAAGACGCTGCATAATCGTCGAGTTGGTCCAGCTCCCCATCCGGTAACGAACTCTTCGATGGTTTGGCCCTTCAGCCGAGGCTGAGAAATGCCAGCTTTTATGCTTTTTCGGTTCAAACTGATTTTGTAGGATTTCGCCCGCGAAGTCTTCCGCGGCAAATGGCCCACGACGTTTTCATTTCTCATTCGAGTACCGACAAAACCGTCGCAGACGCGGTTTGTGCGGCACTGGAAAATGCAGAAATCCGATGTTGGATCGCGCCGCGGGACGTGCAGCCAGGAAGATCGTTTGCCGGTGAAATTACCCGGGCGATTCAGCAAAGCGAAATCATGGTGCTGATCTTCTCGGCACGCTCCAACGCTTCGGAACAAGTCTTACGAGAAGTGCAACTAGCGGTCAATTCGCGGCTGCACATTATCCAGTTCCGGATTGAGGACGTGCATCTCAATGACGATCTCAGATATTTTTTGAGCACGCCTCACTGGTTGGATGCTCTCACTCCGCCGTTGGAAGCGCACATAGGGCGGCTTACGGCTTCGATTAAGACGCTGCTGTCTCAGCCCGAAGTTCCAGCTGAAACAACTCCACGCACGCCGCGAATTGCGCGCAAGAGTCCACCGCAAGTGAGTGATCGCAGCGAAGCCGACACAGTCGGCGTCCGTTGGTTGAATAAGGCGCAGCAGTTGTGGCAGGAACGCAACCCGTTCGTGTTGGCTGGGGCTGGACTTCTCTTTGTGCTCGCCATCTGGTGGATCGCACACCCAAGGCATAAGACGGTTCCGTATCCGATTGCGCAAAATCCGCTGCCTTCGAACCCGTTTAGTTCGTCTTCAGCGAGCCCGCAATTCACGCCGGCCGATTCCGCGGGAGAATCGCCGACCCCGGCAATGACTGTCCCGCCGCAGTTAACAGAATATTTGCGCGATCCGCTGAACATCCCGGTCAGTCCAGGCGACGCGATTCCGGTGAGCAAGCGATTCATTTTGCAACATGAAGCCAAGGTTAATGCGGCTGGATTCAGTCCAGATACCAAACGCATCATCACCGGCTCCGATGATAAAACCGCAATTGTCTGGGACGCACAAACCGGCAAGCAGATCGGCTCGGCGTTGCCGCATAGTGCGGCGGTAACGGCGGCGCGCTTTAGCCCCAATGGACGACAAATAATCACGGTCGATTGGGCGGTTCATGTTTGGGATGCGGAGACGCACAAAGAGAGCGGGCATCCGTTTCCAGCAAAAGGCTTGACCTCCGCGACTTTCAGTCCTGACGGGAGACGGGTAGCGACCCTGCAGCCGGGTAGCGCGAGTGACGAGTACCTCGTCCGAGTATGGGATATTGATGGGCGCGAACTACTCAAAAAGCCGATTCTGGCAAAAATAGATATGTACCAACCGGTGGTCAGTTTCAGCCCTGACGGCAAACGGCTGGTCACTAGTTCCAACGAAAAAGCAGCCCGAATCTGGAACGCCGAGACGGGCGAGCCGATCGGCGATCTTCTGCGTCAAAAGTCGTGGCTCAGCGCGGCCAGTTTTAGTCCTGATGGCAAAATCGTCGCGACTTGGGGAAGCGATACGAAAGCGCGGCTGTGGAATGCGAACACCGGCGAGCAGTTATTTGAGCTCGATTCAACACCCGGCTATTACATCTCCTCAATTCCGTTCAGTCCCGACGGCAAATTCATCGCGGCCATCAAGAGCCAGAACTATCCCGGCCAACTTTTCGATGTTCAGACCGGCAAAAAGCACGGCGTTGAAATGCCGTTTCCTCATCCACCGAGTGTTTTTAGCCCTGACAGTAAATGGTTCGCGACCGTCAGCTATCAAGACGATGTCTGGCTTTGGGATGTCGCTACTACCCGGGTCCTGAACAAGGACATCAAGCATGACGGCTCTATTAATGCGATGAATTTCAGTCCGGACGGAAAATTACTCGTCACGGCATCGGAAGATCAGACTGCCCGCGTTTGGCAAATCGGCGGCGCCGCCCCGGCTTCTACACCAATAGCAGCCACTCCAAAAGAATTGAGCGCTCCCATCCAATCGATGTCGCCGAATCCTTTCACGCAGCAACCGACACCGTTTACTCAAGAAACCGCGACGTCTCTCGCGGAACGATTGGTGAGCGGCATGTCGGCGGGCGGGATCGATTCGGTGGTCGCATTGTACGCCGATCGGGTGGATTGCCTGGACCGCGGCGTTATTGGTCAGGATGGCGTACGCGACGGATACCAAAAGTTTTTCGAGCGATGGCCTCAAACCACCTGGCGATTAACCGGTCCGGTGAAGATGCAGCCCGCCGATCAGGGAAAGTATCGTCTGACGTTTCCTATTTATTTCGTCGCGGCGAATCTCGCATCGAACAAGCAAACAACGGGGAACGCCGAAGAGACGTTAGTCGTCGCGCCGGATTTGTCCGGAGATTGGAAAATCATTTACCAACGGGAAACAATTCTTCGCTCGGCCAAGACACGGCAACAGGCAGTCGTGGGTAAACCGGTCAAGAGCGCGCCTTATTCCACTCCGTCAACTTCGAACCCGGCGGACCAGGAAAGGCAACGTCAAGCTGCCGAGGAAATTGCGCGCCGGTTGCAAAGTTTGATTCCGCATTGATCGCAAAATCCTGGAGTTTCTAAGGGCGATGTCTTCGGCAACTCTTTCAAAACCAGCTGCCAGCAAGCCCGTGGCCGAGAGCATGACGGAGGCAGCGTTTCGCTCCAGGACTCCTCTCCCGCTGGTGCTGGCAGTCGTCGGTCACCGCGATCTGATCGACGAAGACAGGCCGCGACTCCGTCATCAAGTGGCATCGCTCCTGGATAGTTTTGCCGAAAAATACCAGTGGTCGCATCCGTTCGAGCTCTTGTGCGGACTGGCTGAAGGCGCTGATCGTCTCGTTGCCCACATCGCCATTCAGAAGCGACTCAACCTGATCGCCTGTTTGCCAATGGAACCTGATGTTTATGAGGCGGATTTCAAAACGAGCGAGTCGCGTCGCGAATTTCGGGAGCTGCTGGCCAAAGCGACACATAGAATCGTTTTGCCGCTGGCGGAAGGGAACACTCCCGAAAATATTTCGCACGACACCGATCGATCCCACGAACGCCGCGACCGGCAATATGCCGCTTTGGGGAATCATCTCGTTCAGCATTGCCAGATCCTGATCGCGTTGTGGGACGGCGTGGATACGGGTCTGCCTGGCGGGACATCTTCAGTGATTTCACGGCAGCGCCATGGGTCATTCGGCGAGGTCAATCTTCACGCAAAAAATCCTCTCGCCTTTCCTGAGAACGGTCCGGTTTACCATGTTCTAACGCCGCGACTAAAAAACCCTGCACCACCCGGTGACTTGGAAACGTGGAGGTTGCTCCATCACTCCGGTTTCAAAACGGGCACAGAAGCTCAAGCAAGGTACGACCAGCTTTTTCATCGAATGGATGCCTTCAATAAGGACGCCGCCAAAATTGGACACCAGTATAGGACTACCAAGGATCGGCTCATTCCGAAAAAACAGATTCCTGATCAGCTCAATAGTTTGATCGATCGTTACGACGCGGCGGATTTGCTGGCGCTTTCCTATCAACGGCGCACGCGCTGGGTATTACGAGCGTTGATTTTTCTATTCGGCCTGGGCGGCGTAACCCTGTTTGAGCTGTTCGCTCATGGGCCTGAAAACGTTAACGGAGGGTTTTTGCTCGCCTACGTGGCGATGATCGCGATTGCGTATCTTGTTTATCGAATCGCGAATTTGCGCGAAGTTAAGACCCGCCATCTCGATTATCGCGCACTGGCCGAAGGTCTTCGCCTTCAGGTTTTCTGGAAGCTGTCCGGCCTAACCGATCGGGTGGTAGATTATTATATTGGAAAACAACGGACCGAGCTGGATTGGATTCGCGATGCAATCCAAAGGTGGACCGATCCAATCGCTGCCATTTCTCTGTCACCGGATTGGACCACCGTCGGCCAACATTGGCTCCAGGATCAATTCGCATTCTTCAGCAACTCAGCGCGGCGAAACCGAAGATTGAATCGAATAGAGCTGGGTAGTTACTGGGCCTTATTGGGGAGCTTGATCTTGATTGGAGCAGGAGTGTTAGCGAACCAATGGCGCAGTTTGCCCGGATTGTCTGAACCTTTCCGGGAAGCGGTGCTCGATGGATTCAGCCAACATGGTCTGATTGTTATTGCCATGACCCTGTTGCCCGCTCTGGCCGGCGCAATCACGGCCTACTCATTGAAGATGGCTTTTAGCGAACAAGGAAAGCAATACGATCGAATGAAAGATTTGTATGAGCGGGGCCTGGTTTGCTTCGAAAAAGCGGCAGGGAAAGACTCAGCGGAAAGGGACAAGTTGATTCAAAAAGTCGTTCGTGAACTGGGAAAGGAAGCGCTGTCGGAAAATGCCGACTGGGTCCTCCTCCATAGGGAGCGGATGGTGGAAATGTTTGTGGGCGGTTGAAACATTTATATGAAGGATCGAACAGACACGCATTCTTCTCACGTCGCCGACCAGGCGACCGACGGCAACTGGTTGCCCGATTTGTTCAAAGCCGCGCGCGTTCCGGAAAATGCGAATCTGGAAACAATCCAGGTGGCAATGGATAACCTGGCAAACCGCGTGGCGCCGCTGACCCGGCAATGGTGGAAATGGATTCTGCTTTTACAGGGCATCACGATTTTTATTCCACTGGCATGGTTTCGTCGGCCCTTGGCCGTTCCACTCAGTTGGGTGGCGATGGCGACTTTTTTGACTGTCGTCATCTTTGTCTGCGTCAATTGGTGGCTCCGCTGGCGCGGAATGCAAAAAACGTGGGCCCGAGCACGTCTGGTGGCGGAAGTCGCGCGTAGTCTCAACACTACCCAGGTGTGCCCTCGCCCTCCAGCGATCGAAGCACTCGCAATTGCTCCATCGTTACATCCGTTAGGCCAGATCTCCCGACGGACTCAGGACAACCATCGCTCCACTGACTGGCGCGATGTTTATTTGAAGAATCGCATCGAAGATCAGTGGCAATACTTCCATTCCAGGCAGGAAACAGCCGAGGGTCAGCGCAAGCGACTCAGTCGTTGGGGAACTCTCATGCTCGACATATCCCTCGCTTTTGCTTTCGCCGGAATTGTCGTAACCCTTTCGCCGCACGCCGAAGCCTGGAAAAGAATTTTTGGCGACCTGCGTTTTGAAGTTGCGCTGGGTCTGGCCGGCGTGGTCGCGCCGCTCGTGCTTCTGCTGGTGCAGCTGTTACGTGGCGTCCAGGAACTAAATCGCCGAACGGCGCGATATGCCCAACAACAGGAAATGCTGGAGAAAGCAAGAGAACGGCTGGCCGCAGCGCCAACAGACCAGGAAGCGATGACCGTTGTTGATGACACGGAGAGGCAGCTTCTGGCCGAAGTATTAGAGTGGTATTTTCATGCCGAGACGGCCGAGCACTTCTTCGTGGCCCGGGACAAAGAGGGCAGAAAAATAGCTCCTCGGCTGAGGACCGGCTCCGGTTATTCCAATTTTCTCGCCAAAAGTCTCGGTATCACGAGTCTGGCCAGTCTCTTTTTATTGCGAGTGATTTTAGGCCGGCTTCCGTGGATTGTCGCATCCGGCGCGGCCGCGCTGATGTGGGTCGCATATCATCAGCCATCCGACCAAGCCACTCAGGATCAATTAAAACTCCTGGCCCGGCTGGCGGACACAAGCGGAAACGATTGGATACCCGATCCGGATAAACTTACCCATGGGTGTGTCGTCATCGTGCATGGACTTTATGGCGACATACGATCCGGTATTGATACCTCGAAGGGCTGGCCCAAAGCCTGCGGCGCTAAAATTCAAGCCGCGATGGGCGACAAAGCGCCCGATGTTTGCGTTGTCGACTGGCACCAGGCAGCTCAGACGGCGCGTTACAATAATCTTAGCGTCGGAGTCGGTGCTTCCGCAGACGAAGATATCCTGACCGACTTAAGTGGAGTCCGCTCTCAGGCCGAGGAAGTAGGAAACCAGCTCGCCTTTCGACTTGCGATGATGATCATGGATCAAACGAATCCGACGATTTCAAAAGATCGCCCGTTGCATCTGATTGGACACAGTGCTGGTGGATTCATCGTGGCCCGCGTTGCCATGTTGCTCAAGAAATTCAACGCCGCACCCTCGCAACTCCATGTCACTATTCTCGACACGCCTGCGCCAACTCCCGAAATGTTCACGACCCTGCCGGACCTGTATCCAGACGGGACGATTGACTTCTATATCAGCTCGGTAATGGGCGGGCGCCGGGAAACCTTTCAAGCCGCGAACTTCTCACCCAAGATCCATCACAAGTTCGTTACTCCGAAAATCGAAGCGCAGGAAAAGAATCAAAATATCCTGGACAAAATTGGAAACATTTGGACCGAGCACAGGTATTCATTTGAGTGGTACATGGAGACCATTGACCATCCCCAAAGCGCGCCCCAGGAAGGTTTCAATCGGTCGCCGCTGCTAGAATTTAATCAAATCGAAGTTGCCAAATGATCTGGCGCTAACTCAGCGCGTTCCCCTGGTCAGATTTTCGATTGTCGAGGTTGCGAGCGAGGCCTACGTTGACCCAGCCAAATGAACGCGCTTCTGCGTTCATTAAGATGGAGGATTTATTATGAGCACTGCTGTCGCTGAACCGAAAACAAAGCTGAATCAGCTCGACCAATTGAAGGAGTTCACCAAGGTCGTGGGCGATAC
This sequence comes from Chthoniobacterales bacterium, assembly GCA_025934755.1. GTDB lineage: Bacteria > Verrucomicrobiota > Verrucomicrobiia > Chthoniobacterales > UBA10450 > AV40. Next base: position 24,751 of record JAICWQ010000015.1, read on the forward strand.
GGCCGATTTTGAGTCGATCAAGGATTTTAAGCCTGAGGACGCGACGACAAACCCGAGTCTGGTTTACGCCGCCACCCAGAAACAGCAATACGGGCGTCTCCTCGACGAGGTATTGAAAGACCGAAAGAGCTCCGGCCTGACCGGCCATGCCCAGATCGAAGACATTTGCGATCATCTGCTGGTCCAGTTCGGCACCGACATTTTGCAGATCGTACCGGGCCGGGTTTCAACCGAGACCGACGCCCGGTTGTCCTACAACGTCGAAGGTTCAATCAAGAAAGCGCGACGACTGGTCGAGCTTTATGAGAAGAAAAAAATCCCGCGCGAGCGCGTACTAATTAAGATCGCGTCGACCTGGGAAGGCCTTGCTGCGGCTGAGCAACTCCAAAAGGAAGGGATCTTTTGCAATCTCACATTGATGTTTTCGCTCGTCCAGGCGGTCCGGGCGGCGGAGGCCAAAGTGCAGTTGATTTCGCCGTTCGTCGGCCGGATTTACGATTGGTACAAAGCCCACGAGAAGCGAGATTACACGGGACCGGAAGATCCCGGCGTGAAATCGGTCACCGAAGTTTACGACTACTACAAGAAGTTCGATATCCCCACTGAAGTGATGGGCGCGAGTTTCCGTAATACCGGACAAATCCGGGAGCTGGCGGGTTGTGACTGTCTGACCATCAGCCCTGAGTTGATGAAGGAGCTTGCCGAGTCGACCGCGCCGCTCGAGCGCAAGCTTGATCCCAAAAACGCGAAATCGGCAAAGGTCGAAAAGCTTGATTTGGACGAGAAGAAATTCCGCTGGCTTCTGAACGAGAACGCGATGGCCTACGAGAAGACGGGCGAGGGGATCCGCAAATTCGCGGCCGACGTAATCAAGCTGGAAAAATTCGTCGCATCCAAACTGTAGTCTCTGAGGAAAGCAGGAACGCAGGAATTTTAATTTGGTTCGCCTTTTCCTGCTTTCCTGAGTTCCTGAGAGGTCTGTGTTTAACGTTGTTTTAGTTGAGCCGGAGATTCCGCCGAACACCGGCAATGTTGGCCGGTTGTGTCTGGCGACGGGTTCTACTCTCCACCTGGTGAAGCCGCTCGGCTTTTCGCTGGACGATCGACAACTTAAACGGGCCGGACTGGATTATTGGCAGGAGGTGAGTGTTAAAATTTGGGATTCGCTGCCCGTCCTGATGGATGCGAAAAATGCCCAGGACCGGTGTTTTTACGTGACGACCAAAACAAAGCTGCCTTACTGGGACGTTAAATTTCGTCCCGGTGACTACCTGGTTTTCGGCCGGGAAACCAAAGGCTTGCCCGAGAATCTCCTGCGTGCCCAAGCCGGGAATTGCATAACTATCCCAATGCATGGCACTCGGAGCTTGAATTTGGCGACGGCGGTTGCGATTGTTCTGTTCGAAGCAGTTCGCCAGCAACGACCTGGCAAAGACGGTGTTGAATAAGTCAATACCCTACAATGTCTAAATCAACCGCAGGAGGCTTAGTTAACTTACTTATATGAAAATACTCTTAACTCTAACCTGTTGTGTCGGACTCGCTGTGTTTGCGAGCGCGTCGCAGCAGAACAACAATAATCAGCAGTTCAAAAAGAAGGGCGGCGGCAACGCGCCACAGCAGCAACCAGTGGCGACTCAGCAGACCGGGAAAAAATTCAAAACAACCGGCGGGGCCACGAATACTCAGTTCAAGAACTTCCAACAGTCGAAGAACTTCCAGTCAACCAATACCGGACAGTTTAAATCGAAGGCGAAGTTCCAGAATCAGTCGGCCATCAACAGTTCGGCCAGCAATACCACGTTCAACAAGACGAAGAACGTCAACAAGAATCTGACCGTCAACAAGAACTTCAAGGTCCAGAAGTTCAATCTCGGCAACAAGCCGAGCGGGAAGTATCAGGCGGTAAAGTTCAATCAGAACTTCAAATTCGCCGGAGCCCAGAAGTGGAAGGGTTCAAAATATGTGGTCTTCAAAAATTACCATCCCCAGTGGCAGAATCAGTGGTGGTGGAGTCATCATTACAACCACATCAGCATCGTATTCGGCGCGCCTTACTATTGGAACGCCGGCTACTGGTATCCCGCCTGGGGATACGATCCGGGCGCGAGCTACTATTTTGACGGCCCGATTTACGCTTCCAATCCGGACGTCGATCCCGGCCAGGTTGTCGCCAATGTGCAGTCCGCCTTGCAGCAACAGGGATTTTACCAGGGCGACATCGACGGTGTGCTTGGACCGCAAACCCGCGCGGCCCTTGCTGAGTACCAATCCGCCCAGGGTCTCGAACCGACCGGCGCAGTCGACGAGCCAACCTTGGAAAACCTCGGAATGGCCTAACCAAAGCTTAGTTTAAATCTAAAATCGCCGCGGAGTTTTCCGCGGCGATTTTTTTTGTTCGGGTTCGTTAACACCGGCCTTCAGGCCAAGCCAATTGGACGGATGACTGATAAGCCGTTTAAACGGCTTCCAGATTAAGAGGCTGGCGTTCACCAGGCTGAAGCCAGGCGTTAATGAAATCGGGAAGAGTAAGAGCAAGAGGAAGAGGATTTGCAGGATCGCGATCTTGGAGGAGTAATTGTCCGTGCCCCAGCCACCGCAGCTCATCGCCCGCGATTTGGTTCAATCGTTCCGGATGGGACCGCGCCGGATTGAAGTATTGCGCGGAATTTCTCTCGACGTTGCGCTCGGAGAAATCATTTTCATTTGCGGCGCGTCAGGCGCGGGCAAAACGACCTTACTTTACACCCTCGCCGGATTGGAGCGGCCGGAATCGGGCACGGTGGAATTCGAAGGATACAATCTTTACAACGGCAGCTCGGCCTCGCAGGCGCGTTTCCGGAACAAGAAAATGGGATTTGTTTTTCAAGGTTACTTTTTGTTGCCAGAATTGACGGCACTGGAAAACGTTTCGTTGCCGGGAATGATCGGGGCCAGCCCAACTCGAAAAGCGGCCGAGCAAAGTCTGGCGGCCGTCGGTTTGGCCGACAGGATGCAGCATTTACCGGCAGAACTTTCCGGCGGCGAACAGCAACGGGTGGCGATCGCACGGGCTCTGGTCAACGATCCCGACATCATTTTTGCCGATGAACCGACCGGGAATCTCGATTCCACTACCGGTGGAGCGATTGTCGATCTTCTTTTGAAGCTGGCCCGCGAGCGCAACAAATCGCTCCTGGTCGTGACGCACGATGTGAATTTGTCGGGGCGAGGCGATCGCATGTTGCATATTGCGGATGGAATGTTGAAGTAATGGAGTGCTCGAGTAACGAAACGATGAAGTGATTAGGCTGATGGTCGGCCATTACTCCACGACTCCATTGCTCCATTGATTTGCCGCTTGAATTGCGCTCCGAAAGACGGAGATTTTTCCTGCGATTATGAAAACCTCTAATCAGGGCGGTGCGGTGATTGACGAACCTAAATCACGCGAAGCGGTGAAACCGGCGGTCGACAAAGCGGGCGCAGCGAAGCCTGCGGCGAAGCAGTCGAAGATTTACATCGATGGAAAATTTTATTCCGAAGCCGACGCCAAGGTTTCGGTGTTCGATCACGGCCTGCTTTATGGCGACGGAATTTTTGAGGGAATTCGTTTTTATAACGGTCGCGTTTTTCGTTTGGAAGAGCATCTCGAACGGTTGTGGGATTCGGCGCGTTCGATTTGTTTGCAGGTCCCGATGTCTCAGCGCGCGATGAGCGAGGCCTTGCTGGAGACGATTCGGCAAAACAGTCTGCGCGATGGATACATTCGGTTGATTGTGACTCGGGGGGTCGGTAACCTCGGTTTGAACCCGGAGCAATGCAAAAAGCCGAGCGTCATTATCATTACCGCGCAGATCGCGTTGTATCCGGAAGCTGTTTATCGCAATGGGCTCAGTCTGGTCACTTGCGCGACGCGACGCACAAATCCAAGCGCGCTCAATCCCGCAGTCAAATCGCTAAACTATTTGAACAACATCATGGCGCGGATCGAGGCGAACCAGGCAAACGCCGACGAAGGATTGATGCTGAATGATGAAGGGAACGTCGCAGAATGCACGGCCGACAACGTTTTCATTATCAAGCGTGGACAGATTTTCACACCGCCGATCACGGCCGGGGCGTTGCGCGGGATTACCCGGGCAGTCGTGTTTGAAATCGCGGCTGAGACCGGGATCAGGGTCGTGGAAGCGGATATTACCCGTCATGAAATGTTCGTGGCGGACGAAGCCTTTCTCACCGGGACCGCGGCCGAAATCATCCCCCTGGTGAAAGCTGATGGCCGGCCGATCGGCACCGGCAAACCGGGACCGATTACAATGCGAATGATTTCGCGATTCCGGGAAATAACGCGAGAGACCGGGACCCCGATTTACACCTGAGACGGTCCGCAAAAAATCGGTATCGGCGCGAAAGGTGCTCGACAAACTCACGGCTTGAATGTTTTAAGCGTGTAAGTGGTCTAAGAGGTAGAAATGTTGTGCGACGTTTGTAAATGCAATGACGCAACGGTCTTCCTGACCCAGATCATCGAAGGGAAGATGCAGAAGGTGAATCTCTGCGACGCCTGCTCGAAAGAAAAAGGCGTTCAGGACCCAACCGGCTTTGCTCTCGCGGATTTGCTTCTTGGCATCGGGGCCGCCGAAGAAATTGAGAAAGGCATTGGCGCGACCCAGCGCTGTCCGGTTTGCGGTTTCACTCAGGCTGATTTCAAAAAAACCGGCCGGCTCGGATGCAGCGCGTGTTACACGACCTTCACCGAAGCGCTCACCGCGTTGTTGAAAGCGATGCACAAAGGCACGTCTCACGTGGGCAAGGTGCCGCAGCGCGCCCACCGCGCGTTGGCGCTCAGCGATCGAATGCGTGATCTCAATGACAGTCTGCAAAAAGCGGTGGCCGAAGAGAATTACGAGACGGCCGCGTCTTTGCGCGACCAGATCAGACAGCTCGAAGGCGAATCCACGAAAGTAATGCCGTGAAATTTTCAAATCTGATGTCGAACGCCGGGGAATGGCTGCGTGGCGAAGGGCCCCATCATCAAGTCGTCCTCAGCAGTCGAGTGCGCCTTGCCCGCAACCTCAAAAATCGCGCCTTTCCGGGCCACGCAAAAAAAGCCGAGCGCACCGCAGTCCTGGAGATGATCAAGCCCTGCGTGGAACGGCTTCCTGAAATGCAGGATTCGTTTTCGGAATTTTTGCAGGATTTGTCCGCACTGGAAAAACAAGTCCTGGTTGAACGCCATTTGATCAGTCGCGAGCACGCAGCCAAGAGCACCGGCAGCGCGGTCATTATGAATCGTCGCCAGACCCTCAGCATCATGATCAACGAGGAAGACCATCTTCGCATGCAGTCCATGCGCTCGGGATTGCAATTGAAGCAGGCGTTCAAGCTTTTGGATAAAATCGACACCGCGCTCGAAGGC
>JAICWQ010000228.1 GCA_025934755.1 Chthoniobacterales bacterium
GGTGACGTTTCTGATTAAAGTGAAGGAGTGCATCGAAGATCCGAAGAAATTGCCACTTGATTTGTGATGAGAGAAAACGCCCAACGTCGAACTCAGTACCTCTGCATTTCCGCCGATTGGAGGTTCGACCTTCGGCGTTCGGCGTTTGCTTTCCATCGATATGGACAAATTTGACATTGTTATCATCGGTTCCGGGCCCGGGGGTTATGTCGCGGCGATTCGCGCGGGCCAGCTTGGTTTAAAAACCGCGATTATCGAAAAGGACAAGGAGCTTGGCGGCACCTGTCTGAATATCGGCTGCATTCCGAGCAAGGCGTTGCTGGCTTCGAGCGATCATTTCGTGTTCGCAAAAAAGGAAGCGGTCAAGCACGGCATCATGATCGAGAACGCAACGGTCGATCTTAACAAAATGCTGCAGCGTAAGGACAAGGTCGTGAAGACCATGAACACCGGGGTTCGTTCGTTAATGAAGACGAACAAGGTCACGACATTCGAAGGACTGGGCACGATCACCGCGCCGGGAAAAGTTTCTGTCAAAGGATCGGACGGAAGCACCCAGGAGATCGAAACAAAAAACATCATCATCGCAACCGGCAGCGTGCCGGTGGAGTTGCCATTCGCGAAGTTCGACGGCAAAACGATTGTCAGCAGCACCGAAGCTTTGTCCTTCACCGACCCGCCCAAGAAGCTGATGGTCATTGGCGCGGGCGCTATCGGCCTCGAGCTTGGCTCGGTTTGGAACAGGCTTGGCTCGGAAGTTACGATTTTGGAATTTCTGCCGCGGATTGCGGTCGGCTTCGATTTGGAGCTGTCCAACTTGCTACAACGCGCGCTGACCGCTCAAGGGATCACCTTTCATCTGGAAGCGAAGGTCAGCGCGGTTGAAGTGAACAATGGCGGCGCTACGACAACGGCGGCCAAAGGAAGCGAACAATTGAAATTCGAGGCTGACAAAGTGCTGGTGTCAGTTGGCCGTAAACCGTTCAGCGCAGGACTCGGCGCAGAACAAGCCGGAGTTGAATTCGACGAGAAGAAACGAATCAAGGTCGACAAACGTTTTAAAACCATAGTCGACGGCATTTATGCAATTGGCGACGTGATCGCGGGGCCGATGCTGGCGCACAAGGCGGAAGACGAAGGTATTGCCTGCGTAGAGGGAATCGCGGGCAAAGACGGCCACATTAATTATGATGCGATTGCCGGAATCATTTACACGAATCCCGAGCTTGCCGGTGTCGGATTGACGGAAGAGCAGGCGAAAGAGCAGGGGATCGAATATCGCGTTGGCAAGTTTCCGTTTCGGGCGAATGGCCGTGCGGTGGCCAATGAAGAGCTCGACGGAATGGTAAAGTTCATCGCCGACGCGAAGACCGATCGCATCCTTGGTGCGCACATTTTGCAACATGCGGCGTCGGAATTGATTGCCGAAGCGGTTTCAGTGATCGAGTTCGGCGGCAGCTCCGAAGACATCGGGCGGACGACTCATGCGCATCCGACCTTAAGCGAAGCGGTGAAGGAAGCGGCGTTGAACGTTGAAAAACGCGCGTTGCACATTCTCAACCGCTGAAGTTGTGGAGGCGCTTGTGCCAAGCCCCTGTTTATTTAGTTCGGTGCTTGAGAACAAGCACCGCTGCAACCTTCACCGCTCGATTTGAGTTTCCCGCCGACGGATCACTAATAAAGCGACGAGCCCGGACATTGCGCAAACAACTGCGCCGATCGCGAGTGCGATTGGCGTGCCGAACCAGTTTGCCACCGCGCCGGCTTCCAGACTCCCGAGTGGAATCATGGCACCGAACATGAGCGACCACACACCCATCACCCGGCCGCGCATGTCGTCTGGAACAATCGTTTGCAGCACCGTGTTGGTGGTCGAGAAAAACAAAAGCATTCCAAATCCGGCGACGAAAAGAAATCCAAGCGCGACATAAAAGTTTCGCGCGAATGAAAACGCAAGCAAGGCAGCGGAAAAGACCCAAACTCCGCCGAGAGCAAGCTTCCGCGGTGTAATTCGGTGGCCGAAGGTTGCGACCACGAGCGCGCCGATCAACGCTCCGGTCCCGCTGGCGGACATCAGGATTCCAAATCCGTCGGCCCCGCGTCCAAGCACATCGCGGGCGAATGCCGGCATCACGACCATGTAGGACCAGCCAAAAACTCCGACGGCCAGGAACAACAACAAAATCGTGCGGACGCGCGGATGTTGAAACGAATACACAATGCCGTTCCAGGCATGTTCGGCGGGCGAGACGATGTTAACTTTTCGCTCAGCCCGCGGCAGGCTCATCATTAACAGTCCCGCGATCACGGCAACAAAGCTCAACGCGTTAAATAGAAAGCAGGCCGCAACGCCAACCGCTCCGATCATCAATCCCGCAAGCGACGGACCGATCACCCGCGCGCCGTTGACGACAGAGCTGTTGAGCGAGATGGCATTCAGCAAATCTTCGCGACTGGTCATTTCAACGGTGAAGGCTTGTCGAGCGGGCATATCGAAACCCATGGCGACACCGTTGAGCGCGGCGATGATCACGATGAAGGTCGCATTGGCAAATCCCGCCCAAACTCCGGCCGCGAGAAGAAACGCGCAGATCATCTGGGCGGTTTGAGTGGCGACGAGGATGGAACGCTTCGGATAAAGGTCCGCCAACGATCCACCCCAGGCCGAAAACAACATCATCGGGGCAGAACCGACCGCGGCGACTGCGCCCAGCAGGAACTTTGAATTCGTGATCTCGTAAACGAACCAGCTCATGGCGGTTTGTTGCATCCAGGTGCCGATGAGCGAAACCAATTGGCCCCAAAAGAACAGGCGATAATTGCGATACCGAAGCGCGCGAAAAGTCTGTCGCCAGCTCACTTCGCCGACGGGCAATCGTCGTGGCCGGCCGCTGATATCCTCCGGGACGCGCGCGGTTTCAGTCGCCATCCCTTACTCTAGCGAAGGATTCGCCGGCTGCTTCCATTAACACAAGTCAC
>JAICWQ010000255.1 GCA_025934755.1 Chthoniobacterales bacterium
AACACCCACAGCCGTCCGCGGTGGTCGAAGCTCATGCTTACCGGTTGCCGCACGAGCGGTTCGGAAGCAAACAGCCGCAACTCGATTCCATCGGCAAGATGGATGCTTTTCGCGGCTTCGGCGGGTGCAGGTGGCTGCGGCCGGGCGTCAGTCGTCTTCGGCGGTGGCGCTTGGGCGGAGCCGCGCGGCGCGGCCAATGCCTTGCTCTGCGCGACTGCCGGGAGCGAAGCAAGGTGCAAAAGCCCGACTGCCGCGGACAGGCGAAATACCAGGCTCATTTTCATGAAATTATCTCCAAGGCCAACCGCAATGGAGCCGATTCCCTCGATCACTCGCAGGCTGTCGAGTATACTTTAAAGGTATTGGGAACGCGACCTTGCCAGATGAATGTCATCTACATCGAGCTTTTGGACGGTACCAGGGGTCGCGACTTCGTCTCCTGGGGATCTGATGGTATTGAACAGTTTTCGGCCCGGCTTTTGGACGGGCAAGTCACTTTGCAAGTTGGTTGGACCGATCATATCCCTCGTACTGCAAAATGAGTGATCGAACTTGCCGAGCGTGGTGGCCATTTGAGGTCATTCCGGAAGACCGCCAAACGAAGCTACACAAAGCAGAGATCGAGTTTATGTCTCGCGCGACCGATCTGGGCTGCCGCGCCTATTCGGAAGGCTGCAACTTTGGCGCGATTGCTGAAGACGGTCGCGAATGCCGCATCGTCTGGCATGGACAGCATCGCCGCGAGTTATTGTTGATGTACAACGACAAGTGCCTTCGCAAACAGATGTTCGTCACCATGGACGAACATGACACCTTCACTGAGGCGGCGCACGTTGGCATCACGTTTCTAGAAGAGCGCGCGGCGCACAAGGGAAAAATTCTCACGTCAGTCGAACATCCCTGATATGTGACCCGGTGAATTTGGCCATGACACGTTAGAATGACGGAAGACCATCGTAAGAACGCGCGGCCCTCGTCTCGCCCGAAACACGAGGAAGGAGAGGCGAGAAAACGCAAAGACGCCAAGGGCGAAAAAGGTGATCGCCGGCGTCGGCGACAAGGGCGAAGACGGCGGCGACCCGAACAGGAGGAGGAGCGAGAATGAAGGCCACTCGAACAAAGCGAGATTTCAGCGACAAAATCTGGTCGCTGTTCGAGCGCGAAGAGTACGACCGGGCGCGGGCCCTGCTCGAAAAGGAGCTGGCCGGCGATCCGAACAACCATTGGCTTATCACACAACTCGGTGTCACGTTTTACGAACGGCGAGAATACAACGAGGCGCTCATTCACTTCCGACGATCGCATGAGATTCTCAGCGATTGCCCTTTAACGCTCTGGAACCTTGCCGGAGCGTTGGATGCGATTGGCAGGCACTCGGAGGCGATCAGAATCTACACTTCGCTGCTCGAATCGAAGGCTACGCCGGACGTTGATCCGTGTTGGGAGAGCGAAGAATGGTCCGCTGGACTTAAGGCAGATTGCGTCTATCGGCTGGGGATCTGCTTCCAAAACCAGCGCAAAAAGAAGGCCGCGGAGCACTGCTTTCGGCAATACCTTGATCTGTTGTCAATCGGCGTGAACGGAACCTATCCCAGTCAGGACGCCGTCGAACATTTGCGAGACTTGTGCGCCAGACGGCCAAACGGTTCGCGACAGTTTCAGAAGGCCATTGATTCGGCGATCCAGTCGTTCGCACTGAATCTCGACACCATGTAGCGGTCTCGCGATCGACGATCGCCGCGATTTCACGCTCTTTCCGGCCGCGAACGACAGCCTACGTCTTCACCCCAGGATATCCTTCACGACATTGCCATGCACGTCGGTCAGCCGGAAATCGCGCCCTTGAAAGCGATAGGTCAGCCGCGTGTGGTCGATGCCCAGACAATCGAGAATGGTG
>JAICWQ010000249.1 GCA_025934755.1 Chthoniobacterales bacterium
ACGGCGTGGTCGCGCCCGAATATGGCTGGGACGATTACAAAGGCGTCGACGTCCGCGGCAAAACCATTCTGATGTTGATCAACGACCCGGCCGTTCCCGATCCGAAAGATTCGTCGAAGCTCGACGACAACATGTTCAAAGGGAAAGCGATGACCTATTACGGCCGGTGGACCTACAAATACGAGATCGCGGCCCAGAAAGGCGCCGTAGCGGCGATTATCATTCACGAGACCGTTCCCGCGGCCTATCCCTGGCAGGTCGTGAAATCGAGTTGGTCCAACGAAAATTTCGAGCTCGATAACCCGGACAAAAACATGGGCGCAGTCCAGGCACGCTCCTGGATCACAGTCGACGTCGCGAAAAAACTCCTGGCGGATTGCGGCCAGAATTTTGAAACGCTGAAAAAGACGGCAATCACCAAAGAGTTCAAACCGGTGGCGCTGAATGCCAAAGCCAGCATCGAGATCAAGCAGGAAATCCGCTCATTCAAGTCGCACAACGTGATCGCCAAGTTCGAAGGCGCGGATCCGAAATTAAAAGACGAATACGTGCTGTATACCGCGCACTGGGACCATTTAGGAAAGCATCCGGAGTTGCCGGGCGATCAGATTTTTAATGGCGCGATTGATAATGCCTCCGGCGTTTCGGCGGTGATCACACTTGCAAGCGCGTTCCCAAAAGCCGTTTCGCCGCCCCGGCGTTCGATTTTGTTTATGGCAACAACCGCGGAAGAAGCCGGTTTGTTAGGCGCGAAATGGTACGCCGAGCATCCACTTTATCCCCTCGAGAAAACTTTGGCCGATATCAACATCGATACTTTGAACGTCTGGGGAAAAGCGCGCGACGTCGAGGACACCAGCTTCGGATTTTCCGATTTGGACGACATGCTCGCCGCCGCCGCGAAACGCCAGGGCCGGCCGATGATTCCCAATCCGCGCCCGGAGAAAGGCAGCATTTATCGCGCGGACAACTTTGAATTCAGCAAGGTCGGCCTGCCCTCACTTTATATCGGTAAGAACCAACACCTAATTTCACGTCCACCCAACGGGCCGCTTCGGGCCGACGAATACGATTTGAAGGATTACCATCAGCCGAGCGACGACGTGAAACCGGATTGGGACCTCTCCGGCGCGGTCCAGGATGTCGATCTTCTATTCGAAGTCGGGTACCAGGTCGCCAACGCCGACAAATTTCCGGAGTGGAAAGCCGGGAATGAGTTCAAGCCGAAACGCGATGCGATGATGAAGAAGTGATGTATCGGAACAACTGGTAGGGCGATTGCCCTCAATCCCGCGGGCCGTTGGGGGCAACGGCCCCTACCTTGTAGAGCCGCTTCTGCCAAGCGCCTGTTTATTTGGTTCGGCGTTTGACACAAGCGCGGCTACAACGCTGCTGGTGATTTTCCTAATCTGTGAAAATCTGTGTCAATCTGTGGCTAACAAATGCGCGTTAATTTCGTAATTGGAGGGACCCAGAAGGGCGGGACCTCGGCGCTGGATTCGTTCTTGCGGCAGCACCCGCAGATTTGCATGCCCGCCACGCGCAAAGAGCTCCACTTCTTCGATCGCGAAAAGGAGAACACCGATTACAACGGGTATCACGCGAACTTTAAGCCCGAGCCACAGCATCGGGTGACCGGCGAAGCGAGCCCGATCTATATGTATTGGGAAACTGCGCCCGATCGGATTTGGAAATATAATCCAAAGATGAAATGGATCCTCGCCCTCCGGAATCCGGTGGAGCGCGCGTTCTCCGCCTGGAACATGGAAACGAAACGCGGCAAAGAAAAACTCCCGTTTGCCAAAGCGATCGAAAAAGAAGCGGAACGCTGCCGGGAGGCGTTGCCATTGCAGCATCGCGTTTATTCCTACGCCGATCGCGGTTTTTACGCGCATCAGGTCCGGCGTTTGTTCAACATTTTTGGCGAAGAAAACGTTCTCGTTGTGTTGAGCGAGGAACTGCGAAACGAGCATCAAAAAACGCTCGGCCAAGTTTTTGAGTTTCTGGGCGTCGATTCCTCATTCGTTCCGCCGGAAGCGAGCGTGTTCGAGCAGGAATATTCGGACCAGATCGATAATCAGCTGCGTTCGCGGCT
>JAICWQ010000029.1 GCA_025934755.1 Chthoniobacterales bacterium
AATTTTCCGCTGGTCATTGTCGATCTGGTCCTGAACCGAGCGGACGAGCTTCGCAAAATTCCGCAGACCAGCTGGTATCGATTGCAACGTCTGGCTGAAGCGGTCCCGAGCGCGTGTTTGATTATCAATCGCCAAAGCATGGTCGGGAGCGCGCAATTGAAGATCGTGCTCGAAAATTCGTGGACACTTGCCGAGCTCGAAAATCAAAACGCGATGTCGAAGTTACAGTTTCGCATTCAACGATCGCATATTGGCAGGGACATCGCGCTGCGATGTCCGGACGGCGCAGCGCGCCGTCCCTACCTCGCTTCTTGAAAATGTTTGCGACGATTTATCTGCCTAACTTTTATCTCCAAGCGGCGGTCCGCCATCATCCCAAATTGCGGGCGCAACCGGTCGGGTTGATCGATCCCACGCATAAGAAAGTTGCAATCATTGAACTCAACGAGGCTGCCGAGCAAGCCGGGGTCACCAAAGGGATGACTCCAAGTCAGGCCCTGGCCCGATGCCTGCAGGTGGCGATCCGAACCCGCGAGCGCGGGCAAGAAAATGTGATTGGCGAAATTTTGCTTCAACACGCATTCATGCTCTCCCCGTTTGTCGAAGCGACCGCCCCCGGCGTTTGCACGGTCCAGTTGTGGCATCGGCATCCTGCCGATGTTCGTAACCGGACTGGAACCTCATTGGCTGGAAGCCAATACTACGTCCAAGCCTCGCGAGTATTGGGAAAACTCGAGAAATGTGAAATCCGCGCGCATATCGGGATTGCCTGTTTGCCCGACTCCAGTTTGCTGGCCGCGCATTTGGCCCGGCCGATTTTGCAAATGGACGAGCCGAAAAGATTTCTCGCGTCGCTGCCGATTGAAACTCTGGCCATCGCGTAGGTAGCGGCGATTGACCGAACCGCCGTGGCGATTGGGGTCAATCGCCGCCACCTAACCCCCACTATCCTTCGGATACCGTTCGCGCAATTGCTTAACCACCTTGTCGGCTTCAGCCGGTTTGCCCGCGCGTTGGTAGGACGTGGCCGCTTTCTTCAAGGCGCGCGGGGTAACCGCAGGATCGTCATACAACAAGGCGACGCTCTCGAACGCTTTGCCCGCTTCTTCAAACTTCCCGCGTTCGAACTGGACATCGCCGGCGAGCAACCGGGCTTGCGCATTCACCTGCCCTTCCGGTTGAAGCACCATTATTTGTTCCGCGATCTTTTGGGCGTCATCCGGTTTGTGGGCGGCGATCTTTACGTCACCCAGCTTTAACAAGACTTTCGCTTTGCCGGCCGGGTCATTGGCCACCTGTAAATATTTCCCGAGTGCATTTTCGGCTTCGTCATACTTTTGTTGTCGGGCGGCGGCGTCGCCGAGATAAAACCAGAAGTCCGGTTTCACCGGTGGATTATCGATTTTTCCCAACACGCCCAGATATTTTTCCGCGGCTGTGTAGTTCTTTTGATTGTAATATTCTGTTCCGAGCCATTCCAAGATTTCGGCCGGAATACGGGCGTTCGGATTGTCGGCGAGCAACGCGTCCACTTCCTTGGTGATGGCGTTGCGATCGTGCGATCCAAAATAATAACAGGAGATCATCAGGATCGTGGCCTGGGTGTAGTAGCGGCTCTTATCAAGCTGACGGGCGGTATTTAATTCGTTGAGCGCGACCTTGTAATCCTTCAGCTCGAAGGCGGCCTTTCCGATGTAAAAATGCGCCATTGGTGCCGCGGGCGTCTTCGGGAATTCCTTCAACAGCTGACGAAACGCGTCCGCCATTCCTTTTTTGTTTTCCTGCTGTCCGAGGATAAGCGCCTTACGTTGCAAGGCTTCCTCTCGCTCGCGCGCGTTTGAATATTTGGCCAGGATTGCGTTCCAATCGGACAGGGCCGCGTCATAATTCTTGTCGCTCTCGTAAGTCTCCGCGCGAACGGCCAAGGCTGCGGACGCACGCGGGTTGTCAGGAAATGCCTGAATGAAATAGCCGAAAGCCTCGATGATTCCAGGGAGATCCTTCATTTGCAGGTAACACGACCCGAGTTGATAAGCGGCTTCGGCGCGCAGTTTAGGCGGAAGTTGCGCGGCCCGGAGCTCGGCAAAGATCGGCGCCGCCCTGGGAAAGTTTTGCTGTTTGTAAAGCGCCTCCGCCTTAAAAAGCTTTGCCTGGTCCGCGCGTTCGGTTGACGGATTGGTGGCCAGATATTCGTCGACTTCGGGCGGTAACGTCGAAGGATCCGAATTGTAAATATTCAGCAATCGATCGAACGCCGCGTCCTTGGCTTCCTCGCGATGTGGAAACCTTTGTATGATCTCGCGATACAATGCTTCGGCGTCTTTAGCGTGACCGAGCTGGCGTTGACTGTTGGCCGCGAACAACATCGCTTCCGCCCGGCTTTCTTCGGGCAACTGCGACTGAAGCTTCTTGTAGTCGGTCAAGACCTGCGCGTATTGCCCCGTCTGAAATTCCAGTTTCAAAACGCCGACTTGGGCCAGCCCGCGCCATTTGCCGGATTCCGGTAAAGCGCGTCCTTTTTGCAGCAGCGCCATCGCTTTATCGGCCATTCCCTTGTCCTTATCGGATTGAACGAGCTCGAGCGCGATCAAACCCGCGCGCACCGTCGCTTCGGCCTTCAGGGCCGGTTTTTGCGTTTCGTTCGAAAGCGCTTCGTATTGACGCAGGGCGTCGGCCTTGCGTCCACGGGCATTTGCGATGCGGGCAGCGCTCTCTCGCGCATCTTCGCGATATGGATTCGGATTTTTGGCGTCAGCGACCTGTTGATAAATATCCGAGGCCTCGTCTTTGTGATCGAGAGCTTCGAGACAGCGCGCTTCGAAATAGTGGGCCGACAAGGCAACGGTTGGTTCCTTCGACTTCGTAGCGGAGCGGTGAAACAGTGGGAGCGCGTCCGAGTAATTTTTTTGAGTAAATGCCATTTCCGCCAGGGCGTATGCTGCCGGCCCGGCAAAGTCGCTTTCGCCATAATCGTTGAGAACCCGCTGGAAGTTTGTTCGCGCGGTCGAGGCTTTGCCGAGGTTTCGGTAACACTCGCCCAACGAAAAGTAGGCGTTCGGGCGGCCGGAAGCGCCCGGATAATCGTCGAGATATTTTTGATACTCAGGAACGGCGAGATCGTAGAGTTTTCGGGTGAAAAGAGCGTTGGCGTACTGTAATTGCCGGCGTTCGGGTTGCTCGGTTTCGGCTGCCGGAGGCGGAGCTGGCGTGGTTTCGTCGACCGGCAAAGCGCGTTGCACCGGCGGGGACGGTTGCGGTGATAATTGGGGGGGCGGACTCGGGGAGCGCTGAGCGACCGCTACCGTGCCTAGACAAAACAGCATCGCCAGTCGCAAAAGACTGGCTGCGCCCCGCGCAGATTTCATTTTGCGGTCGCGAAAGCGACGTTGCTGATTCCGGCCTCGGTGCAAATGTTCAGCACGCCGATAATATTTTTGTAAGCTCCCGCTTCATCGCCCCGAATGATCACCGCTTGTTCGGAATTTAATTGGACGAGGTTCTTCAACAAATCGGTCAATTCAGCCGAAGTGAGGGTTCGCCGATTAACGACGACATTGCCGTCGGCTTTAACATTCACTACGACATCGCCGACCGGAGCGCTTTTCTCTTTTGCCGCGGAAGCCTTGGGAACCTTAACGTCGAGTTCGTTTTCGTTGCGGGCTGCATTCCAAGTCAGAAGAAAAAAGATCAGGAGCAACAACAAAACGTCGACCAAAGGTGCGAGTTGGATACCCGGATGATGCAACTGAGCATGGCCACGCAGGTTCATTAAATCGCGGTGTCGATTCGGAGGTGAAAATCGCGGTTAAATTTCGTCTTCAATGAGGACCGGTGCGCGCGGCTCGGATCGCCGGTCGTATTGTAATGATAGTAAGGCGAGCACGTGAGTAGTGGCAGATTCGAGCTCGGAGATTAGTTTCTGAGATTTGCCGCGGAAGAACGCGTAGAAAATCATCGCCGGAATGCCGATGGCAAGCCCGCCGCAGGTATTGACCAGGGCCTCACTGATTCCTTTTGATAGCAAGACGTAACGGGCCGTGCCCAGATCGGCGCCGAGTGCGCCGAACGAGCGAATGATTCCAAGCACCGTGCCTAACAAACCGAGTAATGGCGCGATCATTCCGATATCGGCCAGATAAATTACCCGATTGTTTAAACTCGCCGCAACCCGGGTGCCTTCAGTCTCGGCGATCTCGCGGACCTGCCCGAAATCTGCGTTCGGATTCTTGGTGGTAAAGTCGAGCACCTTTTGGACGACGCGCGCGATTGCTTCTCCGTGACGGTTCGAGACGGCAAGCAGGCCCAGATAATCACGTTTGCGCAGCAGCGCATCAGCTGTCGCCATAAAACCGCTCGAGACCACAGCGCCCCGACGGATCGTCATTATGTAAACTATTACCAGCATCACGAAAAACACCGAGAGCGCAAAAAGGACAATCATCACCGGCCCGGCGGCGAACAAAGTGTCCAGGATCGATTTCGTGGGAACCAGAGGCGGCGCTACACTGACGGCGGGGGCGGCCGCGCCAATCGCCGGAGTGGCGCTGGTCGTGACTGTTTGCCCAAACAATGGAGTGCCAATCGCAGCAGCGACCAGCCAAAGCAGAATCTTCATGCCAAAAGTGTTCTAATCATAAACGCCACCGGACGGTATGCAAATCTACCCGTACCGGTTAAACCGGCCGCGGACACACGAGTTGCTCAGGCAAATCGGTCGCCTTCGATCCACCGTCGCACCCGAAACACGTGGGCAGGCTGAATCTCCGGGTCAAGCTCCACGTAATTGCGCCGCCCATGCCAGATATAGCGGGCGTCACTGAGCAAATCATGAACCTGATACACATCGCCTTCCATGGAGCCAAACTCATCGATTGGGACGTCGAGAAAGGAATGCTGTTTGCCATGGGGATCGAGGTTGACCACTACCAGGATGATGTTGTCTCGGGCCGCGGTCATCTTTCCGTAAAAAATGATGGAATCGTTATCGGCCTGATAAAATCGCAGATTATCTTTGAGCTGAAGCGAGCGATTCGTTTTTCGAATCTGGTTTAAACGGGTGATCCAGTCCTTGATGTTTCCGGGCTCATTCCAATCGCGCTCCTTGTATTGATATTTTTCCGAATCCAGATACTCCTCCCGACCGGGCAAGGGCGTGTTCTCGCACAATTCGTATCCGCTATAAATCCCGTAAACAGGTGAAAGGGTCGCGGCCAGGACTTCGCGAATCATGAACGCGGGACGGCCGCCATCCTGGAGGTAAGGTGGCAAAATATCCGGCGTGTTCGGCCATAAGTTGCCGCAAAAATATTCACGCATTTCGGTCTGAGTGAGCTCGGTCAAATATTCTGTGATCTCCTGCTTTGTGTTTCGCCAGGTGAAGTAGGTATAGCTCTGACTGAAGCCCGCCTTGGCCAGTTCTTTCATCATCTTCGGCCGGGTAAACGCTTCGGATAGAAAGATCGTGTCCGGATATTTATCCCGAACGCGCCCGATCAAGTACTCCCAGAACGCGACCGGTTTGGTGTGGGGATTATCGACCCGAAAAGTGCGGACGCCGCGCTCCGCCCAAAACATCACCACGCTTACCATTTCCGCCCACAGCTCCGGCCAGTTGTCGCACCGGAAATTCAGCGGATAAATGTCTTCGTATTTTTTGGGCGGGTTCTCCGCAAACTTGATCGATCCATCCGGGCGCTGATAAAACCACTCGGGATGTTCGCGAACGTAGGGATGGTCGGGAGAGCAATTAATCGCGAAGTCGAGCGCGATTTCCATTCCGCGTTTGCGAACTTCGCCATTTAGCCACTCAAAATCCTTGAGCGAACCAAGCGCGGGTTCGACCGCTTTATGTCCGCCTGCCTCGCTGCCGATGGCCCAAGGCACGCCCGGATCGCCCGGCTCCGAAGTGACCGAATTATTTGGACCTTTGCGATTGGTATGTCCGATGGGATGAATCGGAGGAAAATAAATGACGTTGAAACCCATCGCTTTCGCGTCTTCAACGCGCGAAACGCAATCGCGAAGGGTCGATCCTCGATCGCCAAACCCTTCAGCTGAGCGCGGAAAAAATTCATACCAGGCGGCAACCTGAGCTTCCCGCCGCTCGACAATCACTCGCGGCGGCGGCGTGTACTGGGTCGCCCAGGAACGGTCCGGATAGGTCGCCATTAAGACTTCGAGTTCGCCCGAGTGGACCAATTGCTTGATTTGGGCGTTGTCCGCCGTTCGAATACATTCCGAGAGTTCGCGCAAACGCGAAGAATCTTCGGCGACGTGCGCTCGGGCGGATGCTGATTCGATCAATTCCGCTCCTTCCAACGCCTCCGTACTGAGGTCCTGGATTCCCGCTTCGAATTTCTTGGTGAACTCATCGCGCCAGCTGCGAAACGTGTCCGTCCACGCCTCCACCGTATATTCGTAAAGACCGATATCGATAAAATGGCAATCGCCTCGCCAGCGGTCGTTATCGACAAACGTCATGGCCGTTTCCTGCCACCGGGCATCGCCGACGAGGCGCCATTTCAAGGCCGTGGCCACGACATCGTGACCATCCTTGAAGATATCGGCCTCTACCGAAACATCGTCACCCACAATGCGTTTGATCGGATAGCGGCCGCCGTCGATTAGCGGCGACAAATTCTCAATAACAGCGGTGGGAAAGGCCCGGGCCATGGACCTTCAATCAACGCGAAATTACCCGGGTGCGAAAGCAGAAATCTGCGTGGCAGATCGCCGAATCGGGATCAGCTAGCGAAGTAAAACGCGCACTCGTAAAGCCCGCTGGTGTGCGTTTCTTCCCGTCGAACATTCGTTCCGAGCAAGGCCTCGAACATGTCCTGTTCCAATCGGGCGATGATCGGATATTTCTCGATCAAATTCATAATCGGTGAATGGCATTCGAGGATCTGCGGACCGTCCTTTTCCGATGGCAGGTACTGAGCCATGTAACCTTCGTTATCACGCACTTTGGCCAGCCATTTTGCGCGCTCGGCGACGTTGTCCCCTTTCACTCTTGCCCGCAACGCCTCGGTCCGCTTTTCAAAGACGTTGTAGAGGAGCTTTTCCGGAGCGTTTGCCCCGTAGATTTCCTTGGCCGAATCGAGCATTTCGACGGTGAAGTCGTTGCTGTCGACCGGGAACAGGTCGTGGCTGCGTCGAGTGAGACGGTAGACCATTTCCGGGCGGCCCATTTTTTGAGGGCGCCGCCAGGTATCGAGGTAGCCGTCTCGCTGCAAGGTCAGGCAATGCTGCTTGATTCCCATGTAGCTCATCCCCATTTTGTCGACCAACTCGTTGACCGACATTCCTTTGGTTCGTTTGAGCGAATTGATGATTTCCAGCCGCTGAGTGCGGCCAATCTCCGAAAGCAGGCGTTGATTCATGGGCGATAGCACGGGGTTCGGCGCCGACTTTACACGCGCGAATCTTCAAAAGACAATAATTAAAATATGCAAATTCCAGAGGCAAAAGAAATTACGCAGAAGTAATATCGACGATCGATCAATGAGAAAACGGCAGTGTAACCACTTGAACTGGAATTTTTATCTGGCCGGGCAGGCCTGCGTCCAATGTCGTCCCGATCGAATTAAACCCGCGCTTTACATAGGCCAGCCCGATGTGGCGGTCGCCACTCCGCGCGGCGCTCGTGATCCATCCCGCATCCTTTTGATCCGGCCGCCCAGCCAACCGCATCTCGGGAGTAAGCGCGGTCTCTTTTACCGAAAGTAAGCCGCAAAGTTGCTTGTTCCTCTGCCCGGACATCTTCATTCGCGAAATCGTTTCCTGCCCGATATAGCAGCCTTTTTCGTAATCGATGCAGCGCTGCTCCAGGTTCGCTTCCACAGGAATGATCTCGGGAGTCAGTTCACGGCCCCAGCGCGGAATCCCTTGTTCGATTCGGAACTGTTCCGCGCAAGCTTGATCGCACAATTTGAAATGTTTCGCCAGCGAGCCGGCGAGTTGGTCGTGTTCGGATGCCGCACACCAGATGTCGGATCCGGCGACGCCGAATCGGTCCGACGAAATAATTTTTGACGCAGGAACGTCCAGCGAATCCTTCCCGATGGCGTGGAAAATCGACCATTGGGCGGCGACATCTTCGATTTGGACGTCGTCGGCGATAACATAACGCTCCAAACGTGATTGAAGACTTGGGCCCAGAGCTGGATGCGCATCAATCAGAAAGGAGTCGCCGTCTTTGTGAACGAAAATATGCGCATCCATTTTGCCTTTCGCGTTCAAAACGCAGGCTTCAATCGCGTTCGTTTCCGTCGCCTTGCGAATGTCATTTGTAATCTGACCGTTCAGGAACCGGACACGATCGTTTCCGGTAACGCGCAACTTCGTCCGCGGCGAAAGATCAAAGAATAATCGATCGCCGATGGGCGGTGGCGCCGTCATGTTGCTGCCGCAACAGCCTACGAACCGTCCGGTCGCGCGCTTTCTCCACGCAACAGCTTGGCAAGCAAATCCATCGGCGAACCTGTCGTGGCGGACTGTTCCGGCTGGGGCTCGGATGGTGGCGCCACCGGGATAACGTCAGGCGGGGGTGCCTGCGGTTGTGTTGCGGCCGTTGGCTGTGTTTCAAGCGTAGATTCGGATGGAGCCAGATGCTCCGCCATTGGAAATGTCTGCGGTACGGGCTCGACCGCTGGCTGGTTCAGCTCCGCTTCCTGGACCGCCGCCGCAACCTCGCCCATGCTCGAGATTGTCGCCGCCGGTTCGATGGGCGGGGGCTTTTCGAAAAGTTCCAAGTCCTGTTCGACGGTCGGGAAAATCATTTCGGGAAAGTACTTTCGTGCGATAACTGAAAAATCTTCCTCGGCATAACCACGCTGCTCCTGCTCGAGGAGACGGTCCCGGGCCGCGGTGGTGACCGCAAGCTCGAGATGGTGCGACAGACCCAGCTGGCTCGCGATTTTCATGTCCTTGAGCATGTGTTTAAGCGCGAAGCTTGGTTCGAAATTATTTTCGATCATCTTCGGCAACTTCATGGAAAGGGTTTTGGAGTAGCTGGCGTTATTTTGCATCGCCGCCACAAATTTCTCCGCTGGAATTCCGGCATGATTGATCAAAGCGAGTCCCTCCGCCAATGCCTGAACGCTGGCGGCGGTCGCGATATTCGTGGCCAGTTTTACCACGGTCGCCTGTCCAATCTCGCCCATCTCGATGATTTCCTTGGAGCTGGCTTCAAGAATGGGTCGAGCTTCGCGTAACGCTACTTCATCTCCCGCCACATAAAAAACCAGCTCACCTTTTTCCGCGCCCACCTTGCTGCCGGTGAACGGCGCCTCAACAAAACGCGCACCTCGCCGTTCGACCAGGTCGGCTGCCGTGCGCATCGAATGCGGCGCAACCGTCGGGTGAGCAATCACGATATGGCGCGGTCCAAGCGCCGGGACCATTTGCCGGACAACGTCCAGCAGAGCGTCGTCGTCGGAGACAAAAATTTGGATGTGATCGCACATCTCCGCGAGCTCGGCCGGCGCCCCGACAAAGTTCGGGACGGGGCGCGGGTTGCGATTCCATACGAACACGTGAAACCCGCGTTCCCGCAGGTTTTCGGCAACCCGGCTTCCGATGATACCGAGTCCGAGCACCCCAACGTTTTTCCTGGTTCGACGCGCCATGTGAAGGCTGGCCTTTCCTCTCTCAGGCCGCTTCTCAGCCTGCGGTCAAAACCCTTGCCGCGCAATCCAGAACTTGCCTCGGCCGCTCAGAAAGGCAGAGCATAAGACGCCGTCGCAACAAGATCGCCAAACAGCTTCCGCACCGCCGCCTGGCGTTTTCGATTTGCCAGCTCGATCGCAATATCGCCGCGAACTTCATCGAAGGTTTGCTGGCGAGGGGCCTGAACGTCGATCAGTTTCAAAATGTGAAAGCCAAGCCGGGTCTGAATCGGTTTACTGATTTCGCCTGGATGCAGTCTGGCGGCAGCTTCAACAAAATCCGGCGGCATTCGCTTCGCCGAGAAATAACCAAGTTCCCCGCCGCGCAGTTTCGTTGCCTCATCTTCGGAATTCTGAGCCGCCAGAGTTGCAAAATCTTCGCCGCTTGCCAGTCGATCGGACAACGCGTTGATGGCGGCCCGTTTGGCCTCAACCACATCGGCCGGGGTCTCCGGTGGCGCCGCCAAAAACAAGTGGCCTGCGTTGCGTCGTTCAGGAAGAACAAATTGCTCCAAGTGCGAACGGTAGAATTGCCCGCATTCCTCATCCGTCACCGAAAGTCCAGAAGCGATTCGGCTTGCGATCCATCGGCGCGTTTTCAGGTTGTCCTTAATGATTCCAGTAACCGACATGGGAGAAAGTCCGCTCTGCCTTAGCGCAGTTTTCCATCCTTTCTCGCCGGCAAACTGGAAACGCAGCAAATTCCGTTGGGCGACTAATTCGGCTCCAGGCAGACCGGCACGCCGGGCGGATGATTTGGCTGCAACTTGAGCAATCAATTCGTTCAATGCCGCGTTTTGTTGGGTCGTCCGCGGTTCAGCTTCTTCGATTCCCGCGGCGTAATTTGATTCGGCGATCCGCCGATCAAGATCGGCTTGATAAATCCCCTGCCCGGCCGCCAATGCCAATAGATGGCCGCGATGGAAACCGTTGCCTAATTTGTCGCGGACGGTGACTGATTGTAGCGCCAGCCGCGCGCAAGCGAATCCTGCGACGCCGGCAAATCCCACCCAAAATATCGCGAGGCGTTTCACTTGAACGCCAGTTGCGACAAATAATAGGCGGCGACCGATCCCACGACCTGCAGGCTTTGCGGACTCAATTTGTCTATGGTGTCCTCGGCAGTATGCCACGGCGGATAGTGAAAATCGATCAGGTCGACAACCGGAATACCAATGGCATTCAATGGCGAATGATCGTCAGTAATGTCCTGATCGAAATAGGTAAAGTAATTGCGCAATTTCAACGCGTCGGCGGAGGCAAAAATGCCGGCCGTAATTTTGGCGGGCGAGTTAGGCGGCAAGGTAACGTCCAGCGATTTGTCGCCAATCATATCGAAGAGCAAGCCGCCGCGAAAGGATTTGGCCGAGCCGTCTTTCACGAGCACCTGCGCGAAATGGCGACTACCGTAAATACCATCGGTATTGCTGAAGTTTTCAACCGCTTCCTCACCGTCGAAGAATACCAGCTCGATTTTCCTGGCCAGATCCGGCTGCAAGGCCAACACTCGGCCCAACTCCAAGAGTAAACCGGTGCTTGATCCTCCGTCGTTTGCGCCGACAAAACTAAACTCGCTGAAGATTTTTGTGTCGTAATGCGAGCAAAGCAGAAAGACCGGCTTCGAGGCGCCGCCAAATCGGGCAACAAGGTTGACAAACTTCGACTCGCCCCGCGGAGTCTGGTCCGTAAAATCCTGTTCAATTACGGTCCAACCCGACCCTTCCAGTTGTTCTTCAATGTAAGCCCGAGCGCGCACAATCGCGTCCGATCCCGGGGGCCGCGGACCGAGATCAACCAGTGCCTGCACGTGAGAGAATGCCTTGTCACCGGAAAACTCCGTCCAGATTTTTATTGTGGGAGCTTTTGCGCACGAACTTGCAATTAACAAATAAGTCGAGGCCAGGATTGCAGGCCGGAGAAAAAACGACATTTCGAGGCGAATCAGCGTTCGCCGCCGAGGCCGACGATGTTCAAAATGCGTTGCAAGTCGTCATCCCCATAATATTCGATCTCGATGCGGCCGCGCTTCGGAGTGTGTTGAATGGTGACGTTCGTGCCGAAGTGTTGACGTAATTTGTCCTGCAGTTCGCCGATCGCCGCCGAGCTGACCACGACTTTTGGAGTGCCTCTGCGTTTTTTCCATCCTCCGAGAAAGCGAGTGACCAGGCGCTCAGTTTGTCGGACGCTCGAATTACGGCGCAAAATCGTCTCGGCGAGGCGGAGTTGTTCCTCGGGCGCTTTGACTCCGAGCAGAACTTTGGCGTGTCCAACGGAAAGCAAATCCTGTCCGACCCATGTCTGCAGTTGAGGATGCAAATCAAGCAAGCGGACCGCGTTCGCGACTGCGGCGCGACTCCGGCCAACTTTCTGCGCGATGTCCTCCTGCTTCATTCCAAACTCGTCTCGCAATCGGGCGTAGCCCTGCGCCTCCTCGATCGCATTCAGATCGCTGCGTTGGAGGTTTTCGATCAAGGAAAGCTCAAGGACTTCCAGATCGGTGGCCGCGCGAACGATGACCGGCACTTCAGTCAGGCCGACTTCCTGGGCCGCCCGCCAGCGTCGCTCGCCTGCAATCAATTCGTGAGTGCCGCCATTCAATCGCCGAACAATGAGCGGCTGAATGATCCCGTGCGCGCGTATCGAATCGACCAATTCGCGTAATGCTTCTTCGCCAAAGGCCTTCCGCGGCTGCAATGGACTCGGAACGATGCTCGCCAGCCGAACTTTGCGGATTTGTTCACCAGCTTCGATTTCCTGGTTGGGCGGCGGCGGCCGGGAACCGATAAGGGCGCCCAATCCTTTGCCGAGTCCGGATTTCGCCATGCCGGTGAGGCTATCGGAAGCATTTGGACAAGGCAAATAGCAATCAAAAGTCAGTCGATGTTGCGTCGGTCGTCGCGGCAGTTAGCGTGCGGCGATGTGGCGTGCGCCTGACGTTTTCACCCTGGGACATTCTCCCGACCCGGACGACGCGTTTATGTTTTATGCGATCGCGAAAAACAAAATCGATCTGCGCGGATATCGTTTCGAGCACCGGCTGGAAGACATTCAAACTTTAAATGAGCGGGCAACCCGGGGCGAGTTGCACATTTCGGCCATTTCGATCCACGCTTATGCTTATGTCGCGGACAAGTACGCGTTGCTTTCGTGCGGCGCGAGCATGGGCGATGGCTACGGGCCGATTGTCATCGGCCAAACCCGAAATCCTAAATCCGAAATCCGAAATTGGCTGCGCGAACAGCTAATCGCAGTGCCCGGCACGATGACGAGCGCGTTCCTGGCATTGAAACTGTATCTGGGCGATTTCAAACACGTGGTCGTGCCGTTCGACCAAATCTTTGACGCGGTGCGTGATGAAAGAGCGGATGCCGGATTGATCATCCACGAAGGGCAATTGACTTATGCAAAGTCGGGATTCGAGAAAGTCGTCGATCTTGGCGAATGGTGGAAAGGCAAGACCAACCTTCCCCTCCCCCTCGGGGGAAATGTAATTCGCAAGGATATTCCACCCGCAATTCAACGGGAGCTTGCCGGGATCATGCGCGAAAGCATCGATTTCGGTCTGGCCCACCGGGAAGAGGCGGTCGCCCACTCCATGCCCTTCGCCCGCGACATGAATGACAAACTCGCCGACCAATTCATCGGGATGTACGTGAATGATTTCACTCGCGACTACGGCGAGAAAGGTCGGGCCGCGATCCGAAAGTTCCTGGAAGATGCTGCGGCCGCAGGCCACATTGAGAAGTCTGCGGAGATCGAGTTCGTCGAGTAGCTACTTCTTTTCCTGCTTCTCGGCTTTGCCGGCCTGCTTCGTCACGAATGTTTTAATTCGATTGAATTCCTTCTGGAACCCCGTCGAGAAGTCGTGGGTCCCGTATTCGAAGAGAACGACGAAGCAAAACGTGAAAAAGACAAACAAAATGAGCCAAAACAGTCCGCGGACGAGAGACATGCCGGAAAGCCTAACTGAGCGGGAGTTGTCGGTCAATCGGCCGCGTGCCCGATCAAAGTTCGGATTGATCGCCCGGGCGGAACTGACAAGCTAAGCTGATGCGAGTCCGGCTTTTGGACCTGAGCGAGCAATATCGCGCCCTGTCGGAAGAGATCCGGGCCGCGACGGAAGAAGTTCTGTCGAGTCAGCGGTTCATTCTGGGCCCGAAATTGAAGGCGTTCGAGAATGCGGCAGCAGCCTACTGTGGCTCGCCTCATGGGATCGGAGTGTCATCGGGCACCGACGCGTTACTTGCAGTATTAATGGCGTTGGAAATCGGGCTCGGTGATGCCGTTATCACCACGGCGTATTCGTTTTTTGCGACTGGCGGCTCCATTGCCCGCGTTGGAGCGACTCCTGTGTTTATCGACATCGATCCGGCCACCTACAACATTTCAGCGCCCGCCTTGCGAGGTTATTTGGAGAAGTTTTGCCATCCGGCCGAAGGCAAACTGGTAAACGAAAACGGGCAAACGATTGTCGCCCTCGTTCCGGCTCATTTATTCGGTTTGTGTTGCGATATGAACGAAATGCTGGCCATCGCGCGCGAGCACAGTTTGATCCTGATCGAAGATGCGGCGCAGGCTATCGGCGCCGACTTCCCGCTGGCGAGCGGACCCGCCAGAGCCGGAGCCATGGGCGACGCCGGTTGTTTCAGTTTCTATCCGTCCAAAAATCTCGGCGCTGCGGGTGATGCTGGCCTGGTCGTTTGCCGCAACGAACAGTTTGCCGAGCGTCTTCGCCAGTGTCGCCATCATGGAATGGGCGCGCAGTATCGACACGAATTTATCGGCGGCAATTTCCGGATGGACGAAATCCAGGCCGCGATTTTGAATGTGAAACTGCCGCATCTGGATGGCTGGTCGGCGGCGCGGCGTGAAGCGGCGCGCTTTTACACCAACGAGTTTCACCGAGTTGGGCTGGACCATAAAATCACTCTTCCGGTCGAGCCTTATGCGTCCAGCGGCCTAACGAATCATCACATTTACCATCAATACGTGATTCGGACCACACGACGCGACGAATTGCGCCAATACCTGGCCGATCGCGAAGTTGAAACGGCGATTTACTATCCGCTGGCGCTGCACGAGCAGCCTTGTTTCGAATATCTCGCATACCAGGCGGGAGATTTCCCGGAAGCCGAACAAGCCGCTCGCGAGAGTTTGGCCTTGCCGATTTATCCCGAAATCCCACGCGAATCGCAGCAGTACGTAGTAAATTGCATCGCGAAGTTTTTTAGCTAGAGATCAAGACTCCAGAACCGTCGCGGGTAGGTACCGAAGTGGCCAAACGGGGCAGACTGTAAATCTGCTGGCTTTACGCCTTCGCTGGTTCGAATCCAGCCCTGCCCACTTTCCTTACCGACGGCGCCGTCGGGTCTTCGTCTTCCTATGGGACGAGCTCGATTTTCGGCGCGGTTTGGCTTTTGCCCGTCGACTGGATGACCGTTTGCTCGATTTGGTGGCTCGACGAGGCGCTTTTTTCTTTTTCGCGGTAACCGAGCGGGCCGCTTTCTTCACTCGCTTTGGCGCCGGTTTGAGCACACGCTCAGTCGCCTTTTTGATAGCCGGCCTCAAGCGACCTTCGCCAGCCGCCTTTCCCGCCAATGCGCCAACGATTCCTCCCACAACAGCGCTCGCGGGGCCTATCATGCTGCCAAGAGCCGCCCCAGCCACTGCTCCTGCCGTTTGTTTCGGTATCGGTGGGACTTCTATGTCTTCCTTGTGTTGTGCACTCGAATTCTCAGCCATAATCGCAAGCTCCTTCTGTTGTTGCCCCCTTTGCCTCCTTAACTGATTCGCGCTCAGATCGAATGGCAGCTGTGCAAAAAAAAGGCGGCCGCCGATGCGGCCGCCTTTTAAAAATAGAAAGTACGCGAGTTCCTAACGTCCGCGACGTTGTCCGCCGCCATCGCGACGACGATCTCCGCCGTAACCGCCACCGCCGCCGCCCGGTGGTCTTGGTTCGCGCGGACGCGCTTCGTTCACGGTCAGGGCCCGGCCTTCGAGGGTCTTGCCGTTAATTTCCGCGATCGCTTTTTGAGCATCGGCGTCGGAGCCCATGGTTACAAAAGCGAAGCCTCGCGATTTGCCGGTGAACTTGTCCTGCATCAGCATGACCTCCTGCACTGCTCCAGCTTGTGAAAAAAGCTCCTGAAGTTCGTTTTCGGTGGTGTTAAATGGGAGATTTCCCACGTATAGTTTGGTTGCCATTGAGTCTAATCTGGAAAACGCGGCCAGGACACTGTTTCGCGCTGCTAAATATCAAATCGCCGCTGATTGCATTTAAGGTTACAATCGACGGACTTCCGAGCTGCTGTTTTCTCCTTTCGGGCTCATTGTGTAGAGTGCTTCGGTTTAGAAGGCAACAAAAATCGCGGGTGAAATAGGCGACTTTATGTTGAGTTTTAACGCTTCAGACGGAACAAATACAAAAACTCGCGTCGCCGTCGTCGCCGCCGGCATCGTTAGCCCGCTCGGTTTTGGCCTCCAGGACACCCTCGGTTCCCTGCGTAAAGCCACCGATTGCGTCAGCCCTGTATCGCGCTTTGACGTCAGCCGATGCCGCTGCAAAACCGCCGCCCAAATACCGGATGACCGTCTCATTCGCAGCGGCCAAAAGGGGCGAAAGAAGGCACGCCTGCATCGGGCATCCCATATGATGATCGCGGCCTTAGCCGAACTTTTTGAGGTCGATTCCAGCTTCCAGCCAGAAGTTACAATTATCGGCACTACCAGCGGCGGGATGTCGTACGGCGAGGACTACTATCGGGCCGTGCAGCAGCACGCGAATTTGCGCCGATCACCAGAATGGATTGCGAACTATCCGCCACAAAAACCTGTTCTTGATGCTCAGCATGAATTCGGCATCTCCGCGCCTTGCTTCGTCATTGCCAATGCCTGCGCTTCAGGAACCAATGCGATTGGCCGTGCCTTCGAATGTGTGCGTTCTGGAAAGTACAATCGCGTGTTAACCGGAGGATACGATGCGATCTCAGAATTGGTTTTTGTTGGATTCGATTCCTTGCAGGCGGCCACTCCGGAGAAATGCAGGCCGTTTGATCGCGACCGCACCGGTATGGTCCTGGGCGAAGGCGCGGCTGTTTTAGCACTCGAAAATTTCGAAAGCGCGGTCAAGCGGCGCGCGACGATTCTTGGCGAAATCGTTGGCTACGGTATTTCAACCGACAATCATCATCTCACCCAACCCGATCCCTCAGGGACTGGTCCAAAGCGTGCGATGGAGCAGGCATTAAGAAGCGCAGGGTACGTGGCCGGCCAGGTGGATTACATCAACGCCCACGGGACGGCGACACCGTTCAATGATGCCGCCGAAGGCAAAGCGATTTCCGAATTGTTCGGAGAGGTCCCAGTGAGCTCAACCAAGAGTATGATCGGTCATTCGTTAGGCGCGGCGGGGGCCATTGAAGCGGTAATCTGTTTGCTGGCGCTGCAATCACAGTTTCTGCCGCCAAACATTAATTTTCGGGCGCCCGATTCCGGCTTTCCTTTAAATATTGTGGCGAATGAATCGCGTGATTCGAAAATTGAGACGGCCTTGTCCAATTCATTTGGGTTCGGGGGCACGAATGCATCGGTTCTCCTTCGCAAAGTCGCGGCATGAGCCCGGGAATCGCGGGCATGGGTTGGGTCACGCCACTCGGCCGTGGGGTTGAGGAAGTTTGGAATCGTCTGACCCGCGAAGACGAAGCGACAGCTCAAATCGTCTCCGGTCAGGAAGGAACAAAAAGTTATCAGGCGTTTCTTGTTCCCGACGACACCCTGAAAAATCTTCCGCCGCATCCGCGATTGCGACGGGCCAGTGCGATTTCGCGTTTCGCCGCCGCGGCCGGATTAGACGCCATCGCCCAGGCGAAGGCGATTAACCTGAACATCGATCCGGAGAAACTTGGCCTGGTTTTCGCGGCGTCCAACGGCGGCGTCGCTTATACAAAACGATTTTATCACGACATTGTTAGGTCCGGGGCGCAATCGGCGAGCCCACTCCTGTTCCCGGAGACAGTTTTCAACGCGCCAGCCAGTCATTTGGCCGCAATCCTCGGAGTCAACGGCGCGAGCTACACCGTCGTCGGCGACGGCGCTGTCGGTATTCTGGCAATCAAAATGGCGAGCGAACTTCTGGAGACGGGCACGGTGGATCATTGTCTCGTCGTCGCCGCCGAAGAAGCGGACTGGATTCTTTGTGATGCTTACCACAAATGGCGACTGGTTAAATCATCTCCGCCGGTTGAACCGTTTTGCGACCCGCCCCATGGAACGATTTTGAGCGAAGGCGCCGGCGCAGTGCTGCTGGGTGACGAAGGAAAGGTGAAAGTCGCTGCGATAAATGCGGGCGGAAACTTCTCCCACCAGCGAAAAGCTTTTCAGATAGTTGAGCAAATCGTGCAGGGCCTTGGTCAAAACGCGGACATCGTGGCGAGCGCGAACGGGACATTTGTCGACCTGGCCGAACGCGACGCGATCAAGAAAGTGGCCGCCGAGTCCCTGGTTTACAGCCCTAAACCTGCCCTCGGAGAAAGCGTTGGGGCCGGTGCCCTTTGGCAGGTGATTATTGCGGCTCATGCTTTGGAGAAAAAACGATTCCCTCCCTTATTGCACTTCGACCGAAAGGCAGGACTTCGCTTCCCAACCGGCGCTGAGGAGGTCAGGCCGGAGGTCATCGTTTCGAGCTGCGGGCTGAATCAACAGGCCGCGGGGTTACGATTGTCCCACTGAGCAGGCGGCGCCCGACCTCGTTTTACCTTTGCAACGAGGGGTGGCTGCGGTACGTTCGGCGTCCGCCATGCGAACGCTGGTCTGGGGGGTTTTTTTCATCTATTTGGGGGCTGGCCTGGCGGGCGCAGCGAACTCGAGTTCTGATCACGAACCGGTTGAAATTACTTCCAGCGGAGAAACGACTTACGACAACGGAGTAGCAACTGCGCGGGATAATGTCGCGATCCATATTGGCGACACCGATATTTATGGGGATTTTGCTCAATACAATTCCCGAACCCACGAGGTATTGGTTCGGGGAAATGTTCGAATCTATCGGGACGTGAGTCTCTACATTGCGGACGAAGGTGTTTACAACATCGATACGAAACAAATCCGCACTAACAAGGTGCGAACTGAGTACCATCCTTACTTCCTCAGCGGGCAGGATGTTAATCAACAATCGGCGAACGTTTATCATGTGGAAGATGCGACTTTCACAACCGACGATTCGCCGCGGCCGGATTTTCATCTTCACGCGCGAACGGTCCGGGTTTACGAAAACGATCACGTCGTATTTCAAAACGTGACGTTTTACATCGGTAAAATGCCGATCTTTTGGTGGCCCTATCTGTACCAGTCCCTGAATGACGCTTTCAGTTTCTCAATTGCGCCGGCGGACTTGAGTTCGTGGGGACCTTCCCTTCTGACCCAGATAACTTTTCCGATCACGGACGATATCAAAGGCCGTCTTCGGCTTGATTATCGCGGGCGTCGCGGGCCGGCGATCGGTTTTGATTCCGACATCGATTACGGAAAGGACAAGTCGAGCAATCTCAAGCTGAAGACTTATTATGCCGACGACCAAAACCCGGACATCAATCCCACTGCCGTCAAACGTCCTGAGTTAGATCCAAACCGATATCGGCTGACCATTCAGGACACCACGGATTTCGGGAATGACATCCATGGGATCGTAAACGTCACCAAACTTAGCGATGCGTTCGTGATGCAGGATTTTTATCAGAGTGAATTCCGGATCGATCCGGTTCCGGACAACGTCGTTGCCGTGAACAAGACGGGCTCATTTTATACGCTCACGGCGATCGGTCGTTTTCAAGCCAACAATTTCTTCGAACAAACCGAGCGATTGCCCGAGGTAGTCCTCGACATCAAGCGCACTTCCTTATTTGGCAGCCCAATTTTCTACGAAGGCGAGACCGGTTTCGCCGACCTCCACCGGAATTTTGCCGAAGGTTCGGGATTCGAAGATTATGGAACCACCCGGCTGGACACGTTTCACCAGTTGCTATATCCGAACACTTATTTTGGCTGGCTTTCGATTGTGCCGCGGGCCGGATTTCGGGCCACTTATTATGATAAGACTCGAGATCTCGGAAACACGCTGTTTCCAGCCAACCTTGAGGATCCGTTAATTCCGAACTTCATCCCGCAAGACCCAACGCCGGCAAATCCAATCATCGATGCCGGCAGCGGAATCCGGACCGTGTTCAATACGGGCGTCGAAGCTTCGTTTAAGCTGTCACGAACGTGGGACGATGTGGCCGATCGCGCTCTGGGATTGGACGGTTTGCTTCATGTTATCCAACCGTACACAAACTTCTCCTACGTTCATGAAAACGGGGTCGATCCCGCTTCAGTTCTGGAGTTCGACCGGTTTGAGCCGTCGACTCAACTGCGGCCGATCGATTTTCCTCAGTTCACCACCATTGATTCAATCGCGAGCTGGACCATCTGGCGAAACGGAATTCGCAACCGCTTGGAAACCCGGCGCGACGACGTGACCGTTACCTGGCTCGAGCTCGATACGTTTTTCGATGTGAACTTCGATAATCCTTACGATCGTCGGATGTACTCGAACTTTTTCAACAAGCTGCGCTTTACCCCGCTGCCATGGGCGTCGCTCTCGATTGATTCGCAGATTCCGGTATTCAGTTCTGGATTTACCGAAGTCAACACCACCCTTGCCGTGCAACCCATCGCCAATCTCCAACTCAACGCCGGCCATCGGTATCTGAACGACAACCCGTTCTTCCCCCACAGCAGCCTTTTTGTGGTCGGCGGATATTACCGGGTGAGCGACAACTGGGGCTTCGGATTCCAGGAGCAGTACGAAGGGACGATCGGCATTTTTCAGGAACAGCGTTATGCCATTTACCGCGATTTGACGAACTGGGTTGCGTCGTTTGGAGCGGTAGTCCGGGACAACACCGGGAACAAAAAAGAATACGGCATCCTTCTTACTTTCAGTCTCAAAGCATTCCCCAAATTCGGCTTTGATTTGAACTTCGATCCCGGTAGCCAGGGGCAATGAACATGCGATGGATTGTGCTAGGTTGAGAGGCTAGCAATTTTTCGTTCATGGATATTTCGATTATCGGCTCCGGCTACGTGGGGCTTGTCACCGGCGCCTGCTTTGCCGACGTGGGACACAACGTAATTTGTGTCGACAACGACGAAGCAAAGGTAAAAACGCTCCAGGCAGGCCGCATCCCGATTTATGAACCGGGTTTGGAACAAATCATCCATCGCAATGTTTCCGCCCATCGACTTCGATTCAGCAGCAGCATTCGCGAAGGAGTAGACAACTCGCAAATCGTTTTCATCGCAGTGCCGACTCCTCCGCAGCCCAACGGCGAGGTCGATCTGAGTTTTATTGAAAAGGTTTCTCGCGAAATCGCCGACGTCCTCACCGATTACCGGGTGATCGTCGACAAGAGCACGGTGCCGGTGAAGACCGGAGAACGGGTCGCCGAAACGATCAAGCGTTACAACCGGCGCGGGGCGAAGTTTGACGTGGTCAGCAATCCCGAATTCTTGCGAGAAGGCTGCGCCATCCACGATTTGATGCATCCGGACCGGGTTGTCATCGGATCGCAAAGTCAGCACGCGGTCGACCTGATGAAAAAAGTTTACGAACCGTTCATGGCGCCGATTCTGGTCACGGACATCAATAGCGCGGAACTGATCAAGCATGCCGCCAATTCGTTCCTGGCCCTGAAGATTTCCTACATCAACGCGATTTCGGCGATTTGTCAGGTCAGCGGGGCCGACGTTGAGAAAGTCGCAGACGGCATCGGAATGGATCGCCGAATTGGGCGTCAATTCCTAAACGCAGGCATTGGCTACGGCGGCTCCTGTTTCCCAAAAGATGTCGCGGCGTTTATCCACATCAGCGATCAACTAGGCGTGCCGTTCACCTTACTGAAGGAAGTGCAGCGAATAAACGGACTCCAAAAAGAGCGTTTCCTAAAACTGATTCGCGATACGTTGTGGGTGTTACGCGAGAAAAGGATCGCCGTCTGGGGACTGACCTTTAAGCCGGACACGGACGATGTTCGCTCCTCTGTCGCCGTCGAACTGGTCGATGCCATGCTGCGTGAAGGCGCGCATGTCAGCGTTTACGATCCAAAAGGAATGGACAAAGCCCGCGAGCTAAAAACAGTCGCGGATGCGAAGTTCGAGAAATCCCCGCTGGAAGCCGTGGAAGGCGCCGAAGCGCTCGTGGTCGCGACCGAATGGCCTGAGTTTGCCAACATCGATTTCGCCGAGGTCAAAAAGCGCATGACCACGCCAATTATTTTCGATGGCAGAAATCTTCTGAATCCGGAGACGATGGGCGAACTCGGCTTTCATTATCATTCGATTGGCCGCGGCAGCGTCATCCCGCACTGAGACCAGGGTGGTGCATCCCACAGCTCGCCGAGTCGCTCTCGCCGCGCTGCAAACCTGGCGCGAGAAAAAGGATTTCGCCGACCGCATCATCTCGCGACTCCTCTCCGAACCCGCGCTCGCATCAGCCGATCGCGCCTTTGCCATTGAGCTTTTCTATGGGGTCCTGCGGAATCTCACATTGCTCGATTTTTGGATCGCCCTACTTCGGCCGGGACAACTCAACCTCGATCTTCGAGACGTTTTGCGTCTTGGTCTTTATCAGCTCCTCGTCATCGAGACCGCCGAACATGCGGCGGTTTACGAAACAGTTGAACTCGCTCAAAAGCGATTGCGATCAGTGGTGAACGGAACCCTGCGGAACGCCATCCGGCGACGAGAGGAATTACAAGCCGCGCTTGTGTCGCAGCCGCCTGAAGTTCGATTTTCCCATCCGCGATTTCTGATCGGTCGCTGGAGCGAACAATTTGGAGCGAAACCAAGTACCGCATTGTGCGAATGGAATAACCGGCGGCCGATCATTTATGCTCGAATCAATCAACTGAAGGTCGACCCTCAGACTTTTCTTGCGCGGTATGGAGAGGCAGAATTGCTTCCGGCTGATTCGAGCTTTGTTAAGCTTTCTTCTCCGCAGGAAGCCCTCGATCGTGGAGATTGTTACGTCCAGGATCCAAGTACGGCTGTCGCGTGCCGATTATTGAAGCCAGAGCCGGGTGAAAAGATTCTCGATGCCTGTGCGGCGCCCGGCGGGAAGACGGCTTATCTCGCCGAGCTAATGGAAAACAACGGTTTGGTTGTGGCTTGCGACCGGGACGTAGATCGATTGAGCGTGCTTGAGGAAAATTTGGCGCGTCTCGACGTCCAGATTGCAAAAATAGTTTGTCATGATTGGACAAAACAAAATGTGCCTGACGAGATTAGTTCTGCTGCTCCGTTTGATCGGATCTTGATCGACGCGCCTTGCAGCAACACCGGAGTGATGAGACGCCGGGTTGATGTGCGCTGGCGACGGAAGCCAACCGACTTTGTTCGGATGCAGGAGCGCCAGGTCCAGATTATCGGTGCGGTGGCGCCCCTGCTGAAGCGAGGCGGGACTTTTGTTTACAGCACCTGCAGCATTGAATCGGAAGAAAACGAAGGGGTTGTGGAATCGGTTCTTCGCGAGTCGCCCGCCCTGCGACAGGAAACCAAACAAAAATGTCTTCCGTTTGTCGACCAGTTTGACGGAGCTTTCGCGGTGAGACTTCGAAAGACCGAATAGCTCGCTCGTCGTGCCCGAGGGTTGCATCCCTCGCGCAGAATGGAATCGTAGCTCCCTATGCATGATCCGCGCTTTG
>JAICWQ010000135.1 GCA_025934755.1 Chthoniobacterales bacterium
TCAGGCGGTCGCGGAGCAGCGCAACGGGTTGCTCTGGGTTTCGCTCCCAATCAAACAATAATGCTGAACGAGGAACCAATTGCGTTGACCGCCACGGAGCTGGAAGCGAAATCCGCTCCCAGCCAGACGATTGCCGCCGACATATCCGATGACACAAAAACCCCGAAGATTCCGGAGGAATTGTCGATTTTGCCGGTGCGCGGGTTCGTGGTTTTTCCCGGGACAATCGTTCCGTTAAATGTGCGCCGGCCGACATCGATCGCATTGCTGGACGACACCTTGCCCCGCACAAAAGTGATCGGGCTTTTGTCCCAGCGCGACGAAGCAAAAGAAGATCCGGAGCCGCACGATCTCTATTCCGTCGGCACGGCTGCGCTGGTGTTGAAGATGATTCGTCAGGCGGACGATCACGTCGTGATCATCGCCCGCGGCATCCAGCGTTTCACTTTGCGCAAGATCGTGGCGACTTCGCCGTTCCTTCGCGCGGAAGTCGACTTGTTAAAATCGATTTCGCCGCCGGAGAGCAAGGAATGGGAAGCCACCTTTCGCAACCTGCGAGATTCAGCGGCGCGACTGTTCGAGTTGAGTCCGGAAACGCCCGAGCAAGCGCGCCTGATGGTATTGAACATTACCGATCCGGAACAACTGGCAGATTTTTTGGCCCCGAACCTGAACGTGGATGTCTCGCAGAAACAGACGATTCTCGAAGAGCCAGATATCGCGAAACGGGTCGACATCGTGCAAAAGCATATCTCGGCTCAGCTCGAGATCGCGCAGATCCAGGAAAAATTACAAAAGGACGTGGCGTCACAATTTTCCGATGCCCAACGCCGCGCCTATTTGCGGTCACAGATCAAAGCGATCCAGAACGAGTTGGGCGAAGGTGAGACTGGGAGCGAGGAACAGGTGACGCAGTTGCGCGAGCGCCTGGAAAAAGCCGAACCACCAGCGGAAGTGATGGCCCAGGCCGAGCGCGAGCTAAAGCGGCTCGATTTTATTCCGGCCGCCAGCCCCGAGTATTCGGTCATTGTCAGTTACGTCGAGATCATCGCCGATCTGCCCTGGAACAAATTCAGTGAGGACAATCTCGATCTCGACCAGGCCCAACAGATTCTCGATCGCGACCATTACGATCTCGAGAAAGTGAAACGCCGGCTGATCGAATATCTGGCGGTGCGCAAGCTCAATCCGCGCGGGCACGGACCGATCCTGTGCTTTCTCGGTCCGCCGGGAGTGGGCAAAACAAGTCTTGGCCAATCAATTGCCGATGCGCTTGGTCGCAAATTTGTTCGAATCAGTCTCGGCGGGATGCGTGACGAAGCTGAAATCCGCGGACACCGGCGCACTTACATCGGTTCAATGCCAGGGCGGATCATTCAGGAATTGCGGAGAGCCGGAACGCGGAACCCGGTCTTCATGTTGGACGAGATCGATAAGATCGGCGCCGATTTCCGGGGTGACCCGGCGAGCGCCATGCTCGAAGTGCTCGATCCGCGTCAGAACAACGCGTTTGTCGATCGTTATCTCGATGTGCCGTTCGATTTGTCGCAGGTCATCTTCATCGGCACGGCCAATTACATCGAAGGCGTGCCCGAGCCGTTACGAGACCGGATCGAAGTGATTTCTCTGCCTGGTTACACTGAGCGCGAGAAATTGGAGATCGCGAAACGATATTTGGTCCGGCGGCAGCTGGAGGAAAACGGGATCAAACCCGGGCAATGTGAATTTCACGAGGAGGCGATCCGGAAAATCATTAACGATTACACCCATGAGGCGGGGGTTCGCGATCTGGAACGGCAGATCGGCGCGATTTGTCGGTCGGTCGCTTCGAAGTGCGCGCGGGGCGAATGTGCGCACTTAAATGTGACACCGGAATTTGTCGAACAGACGCTCGGACCCGCGCGCTATGTGCGCGAGAGTAAGTTGAAAACGAGTCAGCCGGGCGTGGTAACGGGTCTCGCCTATACGCCGTACGGCGGTGAAGTGCTGCACATCGAGGCAACCCGGTATGCGGGCAAAGGCAACGTCACTCTCACCGGGCAAATTGGAAACGTGATGAAAGAATCGGTGCAAGCCGCGCTCAGTCTGGTTCGGAGCCGCAACGGACAGATCGGGGTCAAGCCTGAGAATTTCAAGGACACCGATATTCACGTGCACGTGCCGGCCGGCGCCGTCCCCAAAGACGGACCCTCAGCCGGGATCGCCATGTTCACGGCGCTTGCGTCACTCTTCACCAACAAGCCGGTGCGCCCGGAGGTTGCGATGACCGGCGAAATCACATTGCGCGGGCTGATATTACCGATCGGCGGCCTCAAGGAAAAAAGTCTCGCCGCGATGCGCGCCGGGATTTCGACCGTCATCATTCCAAAGTTAAACGAAAAAGATCTGGTCGACGTTCCGGAGGAAGCGAAACAGAAGCTGAAATTCGTGCCGGTCGAAAATGTGGACGAAGTCCTGGCGGTCGCCTTGGAAAAGGACGGCCCGACTCAACCCGCGCCAGCAACAAATAGCAGCGACGGCGACGGAAAAGATTAGACTTTCGGGGAAGGAGTTTTCTTTCCGACTCGAATGAGGCGCTAACCGCGTCTCTAAACATCGGCAATTAGTGCGTGGCAGCGTCGGCTCGCTGTTCGATTTGCTGCAAGCTCGGCCCTGAATCGCGGATCCAATTCCGGGTCGTGTTGATATCGCCTTGATTGACCGGCTCAGCACGCGCCACAATGTCCCCACCAACTTTTACCGGGGACGCCTTGGGCGCTTTCCAGTGATGCCCGAATTTCCGAAGGGCATAGTACATGGTGCCGGCCTCAACCGCGCCGACGCCGCTGCAACGCATCGCGTTATAAAACATCCGGTCGCATTCCGGCCACGGCTTGGTGTGTTGATCGTAGGAGACGTCGTGCAACACGGATGCGTTGCGATATCTCCCCTCGAACGGTCCGCCCATCAACGACCAAAGCGAGCGTGGAATAGAAGCGCCGTCGACAACCGCGCCGGCCGGCGCGATCCAAACCACGCCATCGGGATCGGTGTAGCGCAACTCGCTCAATAAAGTCATCGTCCGGCCATCGTTTTCCCAACGCGCTTCGACGTAGCCGCTGTAATGGCCCCATTTGCTTTGTTGCTTTAAGGCGCCCCGGACCCACGCGGGGGTCTTGTCTCCAGCGCAGCCGAACAAAAACGCGGCGATGAATATGACCGAAAAAGCCCTCATTTGTATCCCAGGAAAACGCTCAACTTTTAACGTTCAGCGACGAACGTCAACTATAACGAGGCGCGACCGACTTAGCGCGTCCAGGATTTCCACCGTTTACGCAACGGTTTGGTGTAACGGTCGAAATCGATCCCTTTGACACCATCGCTGACCGCGTCGGTGGAATCCTCGATTTTTTCTTTCACCGACCGAAACAGCGGCCAAATGAAAGGCAGAGAAAGCGCACCCCAATTGATCCGGCCAAACGGAGTTTTGATTTCTTTTTCTTCGGGGCGCGAGGCGTAACGAATGGCCAAACCGATGGCGACGCCGACAGTCAGCGCGCCAATCACGATGGGCACAGGATTTTCGCGCAGAAACAGCTCGGTTCGGCCGCGGGTTGAGTTCGGTCGGATTTGTTCGCGGCGGCGCGGCCGTGGTTCGAGGACGCTCGGCGGGCGACGGCGTTGGCGGCGTGCGGAGGCGGCCTGTTCGGGTGCCAGCGGTTCGTCATTTACAAAATCGTCTTCGACTGAATCCACATCAATGATTCGTAATTGCCTCGTTCAACGCGCGGGTCAAAACGCTCCGGTTCGAGTTTTGGTTCGAGAAAACATGGCACAAGGGATCGTGACTACAACAACTCTTGGTAAGCGGCGAGAATTTCGTCGGTCGCGGCAACAAACATCACCTGGCCGATGGAAGGGCTCGTCGCCAGGAAATTGCGCGTCACGTTCACCGCAATCCGTGCGGCTTCTTGAACGGGATAGCGGTAGGCGCCACAACTGATCGCGGGAAAGGCAATCGTTGCAATTTCGTTTTTGACCGCAAGCTGCAACGAATTGCGATAGCAGTTGGCCAAAATCTGCGGTTCGCCGCGTTTTCCGCCCGACCAGACCGGTCCCACGGTGTGAATAACAAAACGCGCGGGTAAATGGTATCCGCCGGTAATCTTCGCTTCGCCCGGCCTGCAGCCACCCAGGGTTCGGCATTCTTCCAGCAACTTCGGTCCAGCGGCCCGATGAATCGCACCGTCGACTCCTCCGCCTCCCAGCAATGTGGTATTGGCGGCGTTCACGATCGCGTCGATCTCGAGCCTGGTGATGTCTCCGCGAACAGTATCGATCTTCGGCGCCGACCCAGCGCTCACGGGGCCAATCGGTCGATCGACCACGAGCCGTCGCGTTGGAGGGTGTAACGAAAACGATCGTGCAATCGATCGACCCGGCCTTGCCAAAATTCGATGCGCTCGGGTTTGACCCGATAGCCGCCCCAATGCGGCGGCAACGGAACCGGCCCTTGAGCAAAGCGCTGCTTCATTTCCTCCAACCGCGCGTCCAGAACTCGACGGGCATCGATGACGGCGCTCTGTTGCGACGCCCAGGCCCCAAATTGCGCGCCACTCGGACGACTGTGAAAATATTCCTCGGACTCTTCGCGCGAAGTCTTTTCAACTTTGCCCTCAATTCTGATCTGGCGCTCTACTTCCATCCAATACAGCACGAGAGCTGCGTTTGGATTCTTTTCTAACTGTCGGCCCTTGTCGCTGGCGTAATTGGTAAAAAAAACGAACCCCCGTTCATCGAAATGTTTCAGGAGAACGATCCGGGCGGATGGTTTGTCGCCAAGGCAGGTCGCGAGGGTCATTGAATTGGCATCGTGAATTCCGGCCTTAATCGCAGCCGCGAACCAATTGTGAAATTGCCGGAGCGGATCCGGATCCACGTCAGTGCGCCGCAACCCTTCTCCGATGTACTCGTGTCGAAAACCGGCGTAATCGAGCTTGGACTCGTCCATTCGTAAGCGATTGCCACCTACGATATTCGGAGTCGCGAAGATGTCGATTTTTCTAAGCTGCGGACGCCCTGATTCGATCGCCGTGGCCGAGTGCGTTTGAAGATCGCGGCGAGAGTTCCCACCCGAGCATCACTTGTTTGCGGATTGGGCCGCCGCCATAATTTCCAAGTGCTCCGGTTTCGCGAATGACGCGATGACAGGGAATCACAAAGGAAATGGGATTTGCGCCGACCGCGCTGCCGACGGCCCGGGCGGCGCCAGGTTGATTAATCTCCGCCGAAAGCCGGCCATAAGTCGTGAGGGATCCTGACGGAATTTTCAAAAGGGCCCGCCAAACCCGCAACTGGAAGGGCGTTCCCCGGACAAATGCCCGTAAACGCGGGTGAGAATGAGATTGCAGCGGTCGGGCAAACATCTCGGAAGCTAATTCCGCTGCTCGGTGATCGCTGCGACGCAAACTGGCGTTCGGCCAATCCGTTGTTATCAGAGTTTGCACCCGATCGCGGCCGCCAACATCGACGAAAGAGAGATGACAAATACCGCGTTTGGTTTCGG
The DNA here is from genome assembly GCA_025934755.1 of Chthoniobacterales bacterium. Lineage (GTDB taxonomy): Bacteria > Verrucomicrobiota > Verrucomicrobiia > Chthoniobacterales > UBA10450 > AV40. The sequence continues at coordinate 5,546 of JAICWQ010000135.1, forward strand.
CGATGAGCGCTTCGCCAAAAGGCGTTTCGGCAAAACCGAAATCGATTTCGAGCCCGGCCCCGCCGGTTTTCATTTCACCGGGCGACGCAGCTTCAAGAGTCACACACAGATCGTGCAACCTACCGGGACCTGACAGGCCGGCGTTGAGGGCGGCATCGAAGACGTTGTCCCCATCTCGCAACAGCTGTTTGACATGCTCGAGAGTGAGGCATTGCAAGAAGTCCTTGGGCGTTACGCCGGCCCAGATTGAGAAAAGCCGGTGAAAATGAAACGGACTCAAGCCGGCCGCCGCGGCCAAATCGGCCAAATCGGGTTGCTCGGTATGATGTTGATCCAAAAAGCGGATCACCCTGGCGACGCGTTCGTAATCGTTCATGGCAGCATTGTGTCATCGGGCACAAGTCAAACCCACCCGGTTCTTGCTGCAATTTACGAGTTATCTATTAAGAGCGCGAGCAGCTTTAGCTGACTCGAACCACACGGTCGAGCTCGCGCGCCAGGGCTTTATTGGCTTCCCCGTCGTCTTCGTAACCCCACACGACGATCTCGAGAATTTGCGCCCCTATTTCTCGACGGCCCTCCAAGGCCGCGCGGACTCGGCCACGAAACGACCAATCTTCCCTAACCGCCGAAGCCTCGTTCTCATAAGATGAGCGAGCGTCCCAATAACAATAGAAAACATGCAGCGGTGTTCCGGCTTCGTCGAATCGATAGGAACGAATCGGGAGGCTCACTCCGTTAACCCGGATCATCCGGAGGCCATTGTCCCGCTCCATCGTGCGCCCGCTCGCTGGCAAACAGATATCGGGCCGGTGAATTTTGACGAAGCGTGCGGCGGTGCGACCGGGGAACCAACGAAAGAAAAACATAAGCCAGTGATGGCCATCGCCACCTTCCCAACTGGCGCCGCCGCCTTCATTGTACTGAAGCAAGGATTCGGCTTCGGGCGCGATCGGCACGGACTTGTAATTATTTTCGGAGCCAGGCCAGAGCACGGCCCAGCGCGAACTGGTGATGGTCTGGTGCGATCCATACCAAATTTGCACGGCGCACTCGGCCAGAATGAGCCACACCGCAAGGACGGCGAATGGCGCCCAACTAAATCTTACGCCAACGGGGCGGTCCTCGATCTCAGCAGGGCTGATCGAACCGGACCCGCGGCGCATCATCCAAAGGCTGACCAGCCAAAGACCAAAAAGACAGGCGATCAAAATCGTCAGACCAGCTGGATCGTGCCATGATTCGATGCCGGCGACGCCACGATGGGTGCCGACCCAGACGAGGATGGCGGTCCGCACCACATTGCAAACGAAGGCAAGGAGCGCGCCGATGATCACCAGTATGAAGCGGCGAGTCGCGCTAAATGAATATAATTCCCCGAGGAAGAGCGAGATCATCAGGGTCGCTTGAAGGGAACGGACGCCGCTACAAGCTTCTTCGATCCCGATAAATCCGGATCCAACTTCGATGACATTTCCGTGCTGGAGAGCCGGAACGCCACCGAGTTGGAGGAAGACCACGTTGATACCTGTCACAATCCGCATCAGATCCTGAATCACCACTTGCTCGATCCGCACTGGCCAGGGCACGGCCACGAGAAAAAATAAAAACGGAAACGCGAAGTGCCGCAGCCAGCTTGCGCCTCCGATCAGGTAAACGACCGCCAACGAAACCGCAGTCACAACCCCGGCAAGAAGCCAGCTCAACATTCTCCAATCCGGGTTGGCCTCTGCGAGAAAGCGAATCGGTAACACTAACGCGGCTGCGCACGCGATGATAAGCACGGCCCAGACGCGGCCGCGGGGCGGGGTGGGCGCGGGACGATTTTGCCAGCGTTTCCAAAGCAAGTAAACCAGGAGGACGGGAACGATAAGACCATAATTGTATTGCGGGTTCAGCCACCACTCGTCTTTCAGTTGGTTGATGAGCTCGCACCAAAGCAGGCCCAAAACGACCGCTACCGCCACCCAGCTTGATGCTTTTACACTTTCTGCGGCGGCACAGGCCGGCGGCGAAATTGTATCGTCCATTGGCAACATAACGCTAGCCGACCCCGAGCAACTTGCGAGCCCGAGCAGCGGCCCGTCATATTAATAACGGAACAGCAACTGCTTGAGACAGCGGTTGTTAAAATGTTGTACGTACTCGATCAATCTCGGAGGCGGACCAGACAATAAAATGCAAGCTTCACGAACAGAACGTTTCTATTTGAAACTTTTTTTTGGGACGGTGCTTGCGATTTTTCTGCTAATCGCCATCGGCTGGGGCGGTCACGATCTTTACGCGCGGTGGCAGGAGCGACGATTGACCCGGCGGGCATTGGTTGCATTGCAAAAGGGAGACGACGCGACCGCGAGCTTGGCAGCCAGGGCGGTATTGCAGATCAAACCGGCCAGCGTGCCGGCAGCCCGAATTGTTGCTCAACTGGGAGAAAAAACCGGTAATCGTGTCGCGCTCGATTGGCGACGGAAAGTGGTCGAAGCCGAACCGCACTCTGTTGAAGACGCTCTGGCCCTGGCCAGGTGCGCATTACAGTTCAACGAACCGACTGTGGCGGCACAAGCACTGTCCGCAATCGACGAACAAGGGAAAAATCAGGCTGCTTATCATGCCGTGGCCGCGAGTCTTGCCACGGTGAAGAAAGACGATGAAACGGCGATTCACGAATGGGAGCGGGCGGTGCACATGGCGCCGGAAGAAGCGGCTTACCAACTTCAACTTGGAACCCTGCAATTGCGCAGCACGAATGAGGATCGATATCTCGCGGGGAAGGCGACCTTGAACAAGTTGCGCGCAAATCCTGCTGAGCGAGCAGCGGCCACACGGGCGCTGATTGCCAGCGGGATCGCGCATCACGAAACAGGAGAAGAATTACTCCGCCTTGCCCAAGGCCTTCAAAGTTATCCGGAAGCGA
>JAICWQ010000037.1 GCA_025934755.1 Chthoniobacterales bacterium
AGCCGCCTTCAAAATAGGCGTCTGATTTGGCGCGCTGATCGGCTGGAACGGTGTCGAGCCAGGCCCTGGATGCCTGGACCGGATCGAAAGATGTTGCCGGTCCAGTCGTGGGCGACGAAGAAGGAGACTGTGCGTAGCCGATGTTTGAAAACGCGAACCAGGCGATGGCAATTATGAGAACGCAGCGCAAATTCATCCTGCATCGATACTGAATTCCGCACTCAAAGGAAAGTCAGGCGTAACCTCTGCCGAGTCGCGCCTGTCTCTTAGCATTATGAAACCTTGGCTTATTGGATTGGTCGCTTCGGCATTGTTGGCCTCGAATTCTTTCGGCGCCGAACCCGCTCCCACCCGGTTCACCGTCAATGGGATGGAGCGCGAGGCGCTGATCTTTCTTCCTTCGACTTCGTCCAACATGAAAGCGCCGGTAATTCTGGCGTTTCATGGTCATGGCGGAAACATGCATTTCGCAGCTCGCGGCATGGCGTTTCAAAACGCCTGGCCGGAAGCGATCGTAGTCTATCCCCAGGGATTACCGACCCCTGGCATCATCCTGGACCGCGAAGGCAAACGGCCCGGCTGGCAGCGCGAACCGGGACAGGAAGGCGATCGCGACCTGAAATTCGTCGACGCAATTCTGGCAACGTTGCGCGAAAAACATTCGATCGACGAAAATCGTATTTACGCCACCGGGTTTTCCAATGGTGGTTTGTTTACTTATTTACTGCTGTCACAAAAACCGGACGTGTTTGCTGCCTTCGCTCCCGGCGGGGCCGCGTTGTTACCGCGGGTTCCGCTGACCAAGGCGCGGCCGGTGCTGCATTATGGTGGGCGAAGCGATCAGCTCGCGCGATTTGAACGGCAGCAGGCAACGATCGATCAGCTGCGAAAGTTCAACGGATGCGCCGGCAAGGATGAGCCCTGCGGACCGAACTGCATGCTTTATCAGTCGAGCAAATCCGCTCCGGTTGAGACATTTATTCACCCGCTTGGTCATTTTTATCCGCCGGCGGTCACGCCGTTGATTGTAAATTTTTTTAAGGAACATCTGCGCGCGCCGTGAGTTAATTCGGCTGGACTAGGAAATCGCGAGGTGAAAAAATCGCGGCCTGATGAAAGGGCTTGCGTTTTGGGCCGTGATATTGTTTTTCATCGGCCATCTGGCCGGCCAGACGCAGCAAGGCTCTCCGGCCGACGAAGCTCCATACGGCCCGTATCCCACTAACTACAAAGACGTCGTGATGAAATGGCTCAACGAACAATTGGTCGACGCCGCCAGTGCGCGGATTGAGTGGCAAGGCGACCCACAGCCGGCCGATCTTGGCAAGAACGGCGAGCACATCTACGGTTTCCTCGTTCAATTTCGAGTGAATGCGCGCAATCGATTCGGAACTTACACCGGAATGCAGCAGCACGGGGTGCTGATCAAAAATGGCGAAGTGATTAAAGGTTTAGGATTAGGTTATCGATGAATACTATGAAACTCAGCTCACGATCAAAATTATCCGGTCAGGGTCTTGTTGTGGTCTTGATTCTTGTGGCGATCCTTGTCGGCATTTGGTGGTACCTCCAATCAACCAAGGCCGCGACCGAGAAGGATGGAATTCGTTATGGTCACGACATCATCAATCGTTTGGTGATTAATCATGACCGGTCGATCCTGGACAACGATCTCGCGCCGCAGGCAAAGATGGAAATGCCGCCGTCGCAACGCGATTATCTGATCCAGCGGCTCACTCAATTTGGTTCGCCAACCCAACCGATCAAGATTGACGACAGCGTCAGTTTCGACACTTCCGTTTTCGGGATGGTCTCGGCGAATCCGCACGGGATTTTCACCGCCCATTTGAATTATCCGGCGCAGTCGGTGACGCTGCAGCTTGCCACCTCGCAAGGCGCGACGAAATGGCTGATCGAGAACATTACCATTTCGATGGGCAATCAGCCTCAATAGGCAGCGGCCGTTACCCTCCCGCTAGTGCGCCAATAGTGTGCCCGCTTGTAGTTTGCCCAGCGCGCGTGGCTGAGGTCAACCGCCGCCACCTGTAAGTTTCTCCAGCGAGTCGAGACAAATCTGCGACCACGTTTCGAGTGAGTCGCGCCGCGCCAGGAGCTGTTCTTTTCCGAGAAAGGCAAGGTTTGTGATCATCGCCTCCCGTTTCTCCACCTTCGGCTCATCCAGTTTGAAAATGTGAACGACGCCGAGATGAACCCGGCCGACTTCGGTGCTGTCATCGTTTAAGAGCGCGACGATACCGTCCTCAAACTTTGAGTTGATGGAAATTTCCTCGCCAACCTCTCGTTCCACACCGGCGCGATAGGCCGCTTCGTCCAGCGCAAAAAGCGATTCGTCGCCTTCATTCATGTGCCCGCCGATGCCGATTGATCCTTTGGCGACCAAACGTTGTTCGCCCGCCTTTTTCCCGCGAACGTAATGCAACACCTTGTCGCCGTGGGCCAGCAGGACGTAGGGAATGATTTGTTTATGGGTCGGATCGATCTCGGCTTTCGGCCGTGACAGGAAAAAATTATTTCCTCGCGATAAAATTGCCTGAAGATATTTGCCTGGCTCGAAGTTCAACCCTTGAAAGCTGCCCAGCTCATCAAACAGCGAGCGTTTGATAACGAGAACATTTTCCTGCGGCGGATTCATCGTCCTTGTGTTGTCATTCTGAGCGAAGCGAAAACTCTCCAAACTTTCCGATCGGAACAAGCCAGAGATATTTCGCTGCGCTCAACATGACATTGTTAGAAGGAGTAGCTCACGCCGATCTGTGGCCCGATCAGATTCAGGCTCGGATTTGGATCGGTTTGGCCGCCGTTGGACAGATGTTCGTATTGCGCCCCCACATCCACTTTCCAATGCTCATCAATTTGATAGGAAAAGCCAGCTCCAGTCAGAATGTTGAACGTGAAATCCTGTCCCTGCGATCCGCGCATGTCAGGGTTGCTATCGATCCAACCTAACCCGAGCCCGCCGGAAAAGTAGGGAACGACCCGCCAGTTCCGTTGCACAAAATTGTAACGGCCGCCAAAATTCACACCGAAATAATGATTTTCGATGCCGCGAATGATCGGCTCGGCCATCAAAGTCAGGCAAAACTGATTGTAGCCGCGGGTCCAATTATTCGAGTCGTTCACTCCCCATCGAATGCGTCCGGCCACAAATTGGGGCGCGATCTCGTAATTGTCGGGGTTTCCGAAAACGCCAAGGAGATAAGCGGATTGAAAAGCGACTTCAAAACGCGGCGGATCCAGGACGTCTGCCGGGGTACCTTGATATCCGCCGGCCAACAACGGTCCGCTCACGAGCGCCAGCCCGAAAATCCCTGCGCTAAAAAATTTCATGCCGCGCAAGATAGAGGCGCGCGAATGATTTTCAATCGCGGTTGCGCGCAACTAGATGGGCAATTGCCGCGCCCGCTAAAACAATCGCGGCAGCGGCAATCCAGCCCCGGTGCATGCTTGTCCACAACTGCGGGCTGTGAAAGGTGGCCCGTGAATCGAAGCTGCCATGCGCACCGTGATCTTGGTCCGCGTCCACCGGTTGCCACAGATTGTCCGGACGATGTCTGTCTTCGGGGCCGTCATGTTGTTGCGAATCGTACCCAGTCCGGGCGAGATAGTGATCGAGGAGTCCCGGCGCAATTTTGTTTACCCCAATCGCCGCCACCGTCGGCATGCCGACATAAATTTCGCGACGCGGATTATGCGACGCGAAAACGATCGCTTCGGCTGCGACTTCGGGTTGGAAAATTGGCGGGACTGGCTGTGCTTTTCGCGGCAATCGGCTTTTGACCCAGCCGAACTGCGGGGTATTGAGCGCCGGCATTTCGATCATGGTTACCCGCACCCGACTCTTGTCGTGAAGCAATTCGCATCGAAGCGAATCCACAAAACCCTGGATGGCGTGTTTGGCCGCGCAATAAGCCGATTGCAATGGAATGCCGCGATAGGCCAGCGCCGAACCAACTTGAATGATATGACCGCGATCGCGCGGCAACATTCGTTTCAACGCCGCCAAAGTTCCATAAACGTAACCAAGATAAGTCACTTCGGTGACACGCTTGAATTCCTCCGCCGTCATTTCCTTGATCGGCGAGAACACGGACGCCATCGCATCATTTACCCAAACGTCGATCGGCCCCAGTTCCCGCTCGATTCTCTCCGCTGCTTTCTCCACTTCGGCCGCGTCGGCCACGTCGAGCGGAATTGCGATTGCTTCGCCGCCGAGACCTTTGACGTCGCGTTGCGCACCTTCCAGTCCCGCTCGGCCGCGAGCGATCAGCGCGATGCGGGCGCCTTCGCGGGCGAAAGCTTTTGCGGTGGCGCGTCCGACACCGGCTGAAGCGCCGGTGATGACGATGACGCGACCAGGATTTTCCTTCACACCTGAAAATCGCCTTTGTGAGAGATCACGGTTCTAACGGATTCGCCGGGAGTTGTTTTCCAAACAAGTCATGTAAGGCGGTCCGCGCCGCGTGATAGCCGCACATTCCATGAACCCCACCGCCGGGTGGAGTCGATGACGAGCACAGATAAATTCCCGCCAAGGGAGTGCGATATGGCGTTGGACTGAAAACGGGTCGCGCGATCAAGTGCCAGAGATCGGCCGCGCCGCCATTAATGTCGCCCCCGGTGAGATTGGAATTCGACTTTGCCAAATCAGACCCGCTCATTTTGTGTCGAGCCAGAACGCAATCGCGAAATCCGGGAGCGAACCGTTCAATTTGGTTCTCAATCGCTTCGGACATGTCGACGTTGCAGCCGAATGGAACGTGGCAGTAGGCCCACAGAGTGTGTTTGCCGTCCGGCGCGCGGGTATTGTCGAAGATGCTTTGTTGGACAACGAGAATGAATGGACGTTTCGGAATTGTTCCGCGAGCGACTTCGCGTTCGGCCGCCGCGATTTGGTCCAAACTACCACCGAGATGGATTGTGCCTGCCTTCCGACATGCTTCCGCTTTCCAGGGAATAGGCGAGTTCAGCGCGTAATCGATCTTAAATACTCCGGGCGCGTGAGGAAAATTTTCCAGCCGCCGCCGATAACCTGATGGCAATTGATGGCCGGCGATGCGAGCGAATTGCCACGCCGTCATATCAAAAAGTGTCGCGCGTGATTTGGGAAGTTGATCGAGATTATCGATGCGATGATTAATTTCGATTTTCCCGCCAAGCTCCCGCAAGTGACTGGTCAGCGCGTCGGAGATCGATTGCGATCCCTTGCGCGGAACTGGCCACCCGACAGCGTGTCCGGCACTTCCGAGGACAAGCCCGAAGCCGGAAGCAATCAGCGATTCCAAGGGCAGAAACGAATGCGCCGCAATTCCGGCGAACAACGCGCGCGCCGGTTCGTCCTTGAACAAAAGTCTTGTCAGCAAGGTGGCGGGACAAAGCGCCCGAATGCCGAATTTCCCGAGAGTGATTGGATACCGGGGCAGATGCAGGATCGGCTGCAAAAATTCCGCCGCTAATTTTGGCCAGTCACGCACCAGTGGCGTCATCAGGTTCCGGTAAGCATCGGCATCAGCGCCTAACGAATCAGCGGTTAGATTGACATCGCGCTGAAGGCCCGCCGCGGTTCCATCATCGAGTGGATGTGCCAGGGGGATTTCGGGCTGGATCCAATCGAGCCCGAATTTGCCGAGCGGCAGCGTCTTGAAAAATGGCGATCCAGCGCCGAGGGGATGCACCGCCGAACAAATGTCGTGGATAAAACCGGGTAGGGTGAGCCCGGCCGAGCGCGCGCCGCCGCCAATAGTGGAGTTGGCTTCCAGGACCGTGACCGCTAAGCCTGCGCGCGCGAGTGCAATTGCCGCGGCCAGACCGTTCGGGCCCGAACCTACGACAACGGCATCATATAAATTCTTCATCGATCTACCCGCAGCATGTCGTGCTAATTGAACACAGTGGTCGCTTCGTCATCAAAGTATTCATCCGATGAAGCGTTTTGGGACAGCCTTGATTCTGCTTGCCTTGTGCCATCGCGCTTTGGCCATGAATGCGGTCGCCGATGCCACGGCGAAATTTCTCGCCGGTTTGCCGGTGCGGGGCACTCCATTAGAAAATCGAAGCTTCGATCCCGAATGGGCGACTCACGCTGCGGAACTCGATCGCGCCTGGAGTCGATTGGAGCAGGAGCAGCTTTCAAAAATCCAAACGTGGGCTCCGCAATTCCTGGGCGATTTCTACAATGACAGGAGTTCGCTCTTTTACATGTTCAGCGGGCCGGATTTTCTGTATGCGAACGCGTTCTTTCCGAGGGCGCAAACGTACATCTTGTGCGGAAAAGAGCCGCTCGGTCCAATTCCAAACATAGACAGGATTTCACCCGATGCCTTGCCGGCAGCGCTGACCAATTTACGAAAGTCGCTCGATTCGGTTTTGAGCTGGAGCTTCTTTATCTCTAAAGAGTTGCGGACCGATATCGCGCAAACCCAGTTGAGCGGCACACTGCCGGTCCTCTACGTCTTTTTGGCGCGCGCGGGCGCGACCATTCAATCGGTTTCATTAGTGTCGGCGGACAACGACGGCAAAATCGTTGACAACGGCAAAGGGCCGGGAGTTCGCATTGTTTTCACAAAATCGGCCGGCCCAGAGCAAACACTCTATTATTTTACGACGGACGTTTCGGATGATGGAATCAAGTCCGCTCCTGGATTCATGAAATTTTGCGAGAAGCAAGCTCCGGGCCTCAGTTTTCTCAAAGCCGCGTCCTACCTGATGCACGAAAACGGATTTGCCGAAGTCCGGGAGTTCCTTCTCGGCTCAAGCAAAGTGATCGTGCAGGACCCGTCCGGAATTCCGCGAAGATTCTTCGATGACAGCAAATGGAACATTCGCTATTGCGGCACATATGTTGGCCCAGTTGAGACGTTCAAAAAATACATCCAGCCGGATTTGGTGAACGACTATGCCAGAACCTCTCCGGCGCCGCTGAATTTCGGATTCGGCTACGAATGGCAAGCAGCTCGTTCGTCGCTGATGATTGCGGTGCGCAAATAAATTTCCGCCGGCCGCGCACGGTCGGGCGGACGGCGGAATCCAGCAGTCAATTTTCAGTCAACCGGTTTAAGCTTTTGGCAAAGTTACAATCACCGCGCTGGCCTGACGGTCGATTTTCATTTCGCTGTCCTTTACTGGACCGGGCAGAGTGATTGACTCTTCATAGCGCCCGCGTTCGACGCTGCGGCCCGTGTTACTGGAATCGTTCTTTTCCTCCTGGGCGGTTAAATCGAGTTGGCCATTCGCAAAATTGACTTTCACATTGGACAGGTCGCGATCGGGTAGAGCGAAATGGACAACATATTTGTCCTTTTCGTTGTCAACGTTCACGGTCGAACCAAGTTCCAGGGCATTGGAGTTACTCAGCATATCGTTCGGAAACGCGTCATGGAAAACGCGATCCATCCGCGCCTCCATCTGTTTCATTTCGTCGATCATTTGATGGTCCCAATCTTCGCCGGGGACGGCGCTCGATGAAGCGGTGTTCGTTGGGGAATTCGACGTGGCCGCCGTTGAATTCTGGGCCACCGTAGTCGGATTTGCCTTCGGAATCGTGATCACAACCATGTTCGGTTTCCGGCTGATTTGCATTTGATCGCCGCGGATTGGCTCCGGCAAGGTAATGACCTGTTTGAAGTTCGCCGGCGCGCTCGCGCCGTTTTTCGTTTCTGTGCCGTTCATGGTGATGTCGAGGTTACCGCCGTCGATCTTGGCGTTCACTTGAGAGGTGTCGCCATTGGGCAGATAAATCCGCGCGACGTACTTATCTTTTTGCTCGCGCAAATCGACCGACGACGCGAAGCCGGTTTGGCCAAACGAATTTCCAAAGCCGCGAAACGTTTGAGCGAAAACGTCATCCATCTGGGATTGAAGCTGGCGCATCTTCAATTGCACGTCTGCGAACGGAGAAGCTGTGGCGAGCGGGGAGACCGTCGGAACGGGCGAGCTCGCAGCCGTGTTCGAGGCGTTTGAGGCCTTTGAACATGCGGTGGAAAGAAGGAGAAGTGAGCTAACCGTGAGAAGTGAAAGGGAGTGTTTCAAGCAACGTAATTTCATGGATTTGGTTTTGGTGCGCACCAAATCGTTGCGCTGTCGAAGGATTTACGGAGCGTTCATAATCTCTTCCCCGAACCAGCGCCCAATCGGCGCGCGGTTTTTGTCTGCTCCGAGAGATAAGTATCACTATTTTTGACCGGTAAAGTTTTGCGGTGTTCAAATTCCAGACCCGAATCAGAATTTCTCGTAGTGATTTCACCTCGATTGCGAGGATTTTCGTTATTCCAATCCAGCGCGCCGACCTGCGGCGATATTTTGTTGAGGACGGCGGTTCCTCTATGGACCAAATTGGGCGAAAACGATGGGCGATTGCTGAAGGCTACATTCCCGGGGAGAGCCACGGGCCGGCGCCCGATATGACCAGCCACGAAGCCTGTTGCATCCTCAATCCGTCGAACCGCGCAGCACACGTCGAGATCACGATCTTTTTCGAAGATCGGGACCCAACCGGGCCCTTCCGATTTGAAGTTGCAGCTCGTCGCACCAAACATCTGCGCTTCAATAATTTCGACGATCCTCAAAAAATTCCACGCGATACGCCCTACTCGAGCTTGATCGAGTCCGACGTCCCGATCGTCGTCCAGCACACCCGCCTCGATTCGCGCCAGGCGGAAAACGCCCTGCTGAGCACGATCGCTTTTCCCGGCGATTGAAACCTAACGAATGAAAGAACGGCAAGCATCATGAGCGATAACGTCAGCGATTTTTTGATTAAACGTATCAACGATTGGGGCATCCGCCGGATTTACGGCTATCCCGGAGATGGAATTAACGGCATCATCGGCGCAATCGAGCGGGCCGGCGACGCCGTCGATTACGTGCAGGTTCGTCACGAGGAAATGGCCGCGTTCATGGCCTGCGCTCATTACAAGTTCACCGGCGAAGTTGGACTTTGTCTTGCGACGTCAGGTCCGGGGGCGATCCATCTGCTCAACGGTTTGTATGACGCGAAGATGGATCACGCCAGCGTCGTCGCCATCGTCGGGCAACAGGCCCGTGCAGCTCTGGGCGGAGATTATCAACAGGAAGTCGACCTCATCAGCCTTTTCAAAGACGTGGCGCACGAGTACGTGCACATGGCGTCCACCCCGGCCCAGATTCGGCACTTGATCGATCGCGCGATTCGGATCGCCAAAGCGGAACGCACCGTTACATGTGTGATCATTCCAAATGACGTGCAGGAAATGCCGGCAATGCCAGTGCCGCCGCGCAAACACGGAACCGTCCATTCCGGCACCGGTTACATGTCGCCGCGGGTAATTCCGAAACAACGAGATCTGCAAAAAGCCGCGGACGTCCTCAACGCCGGAGAAAAAGTGGCAATGCTGGTCGGGGCGGGAGCGTTGCAGGCAACCGACGAAGTCATCGAAGTGGCGGACATTCTTGGCGCCGGCGTGGCCAAGGCGTTGTTAGGGAAGGCGACTATTCCGGATGAACTTCCATTCTGCACCGGTCCGATCGGTTTGTTAGGCACCAAGCCGAGTTGGGACATGATGAACGAATGCGACACCTTGTTAATGGTTGGGACGAGTTTTCCCTACTCGGAATTCTTGCCAAAGGAAGGCCACGCCCGCGGGGTCCAAATCGACATCGATCCTAAAATGTTGAGCTTGCGTTACCCGACCGAAATCAATCTGGTGGGCGACAGTGCGGAAACATTGGACGCTCTGATTCCATTGCTCCATCGCAAACAAGAGCGAGCCTGGCGCAAGAAGCTCGAGGGCGAGATCAAGGAATGGTGGCGGGTGTTGGAAGCGCGGGCCAAGAACGACGCAAACCCGATCAACCCCCAACGCGTCTTTTGGGAATTGTCGCCACGGCTCCCGGACGATTGCATCATCGTCGCCGATTCGGGATCGGCCGCGAACTGGTTCGCACGCGACCTGAAAGTGCGTCGCGGCATGATGGCGTCGCTTTCTGGAAATCTCGCGACGATGGGACCAGGCGTGCCCTACGCCATCAGCGCGAAGTTCGCCTTCCCCGAGCGGGTGGTGATCGCGACGGTTGGCGACGGGGCAATGTTGATGAACGGTATCAACGGGCTGGTCACCGTCGCAAATTATTGGGAAGAATGGAGCGATCCGCGACTGGTCATCATGGTGTTGGCGAACCGGGACTTGAATCAGGTGACCTGGGAACAGCGGATCATGGCCGGCGATCGCAAGTATGAATGTTCGCAGAAAGTGCCGGCTTTCGAGTTCGCGCGTTACGCCGAGCTGATTGGTCTTATCGGCATTCGCGTTGACAAAACAGAACAAATCGGCGCGGCCTGGGAGCAAGCGTTAAGCGCGCAACGCCCGGTTGTTCTGGAAATGATCACCGATCCGGAAGTGCCGACCTTGCCGCCGCACATCACCTTTGAGGAAGCGGAAAAGTTCACCGAATCGATGATGAAGGGCGATCCGCATCTGGGCCACATCATCAAGCAGACATTCAAGGAGGTCGTGGAAACCATTTTGCCTCACAAGAAGTAGGCATCTTCCGGCAATTCGCACGATGAATGTGGCGCGCGTCGAGAATCTCACCGTGTCCGCCTACACAATCCCAACCGATTTTCCCGAATCGGATGGCACATATGATTGGAACAGCACGACCATTGTGGTCGTGGAAGCCGAAGCCGGCGGCGCGCGCGGTCTGGGCTACACTTACGCCGACACCTCGACGGCAACCTTGATCAACGATCATCTGAAGAAAATCGTCATCGGTTGCGATGCGATGTCGGTCCGCGGCGCGTGGAACGCGATGGTTCATTCGATTCGAAATCTCGGACGCCCCGGCATTTGCTCGATGGCTATCTCCGCGATCGACACCGCGCTCTGGGATTTGAAAGCGAACCTTCTCGATTTGCCGCTGGTAAAACTGTTCGGCCGGGCCCGGGAAACGACGCCGATTTATGGAAGCGGCGGCTTCACTTCGTATTCGATCGAACGACTGCAGAAGCAGCTCGGCGACTGGGCGAAACAGAAAATTCCCCGCGTGAAAATGAAAATCGGCCGCGACGCCAATCTCGATCTTGCGCGGGTTGCGGCGGCCCGGGAAGCGATCGGCGATGATGTCGCTCTATTTGTCGATGCAAACGGCGCCTATTCGCGTAAACAGGCACTGGCGCAGGCTGAAGAATTTTCGGAAATCGGCGTCACCTGGTTCGAGGAGCCGGTTTCGTCGGATGATCTGGAAGGACTCCGATTGATTCGGGATCGCGCGCCGGCTGGAATGGAGATCGCCGCCGGCGAGTACGGTTACGACATCGATTATTTTCGACGAATGCTCGAAGCCGGTGCGGTTGACGTGCTCCAGGCCGACGCGACCCGGTGTGGTGGATTCACTGGATTTTTCCAGGCGGCAGCGCTTTGCCAGGCGAATCATCTGTCGCTTTCGGCCCATTGCGCCCCTGCGCTGCATTTGCACATCGGCTGCGCCGTCAGCTGCTTTCGACACTCGGAATATTTTTACGACCATGCGCGGATCGAGAAAATGTTGTTCGATGGTGTCATCGAACCGGTAAGTGGCGAGCTGAGGCCCGATCTGACTCGCGCAGGTCTCGGATTGGAATTCAAACGCGCAGACGCGCAGAAATTTACGATTCAATAGTGTGAACAGAACGCAAACGAGCAATCTCGGAACGGGAGAACATGACGAGGAAAATGATTTCTCGATCGAGAAGTATGGCGAAAAAACCGTTGAAAAAGAGGAATGCGATGAACGATTGCTGGCGGAGTTCGCCGCGATGTTGACACTTTATCTGGCTGGAACTGCGCTTTTGACGGGGCTCGCAATCGACCACGATCGTTTGCCAAGGAAATTTGGATTACTCGATCTCGCGCTGCTCGGAATCGCCACCCACAAATTGAGCCGCTTGGTGGCCAAAGACCGAATCACCGGGGTCCTGCGGGCGCCGTTCGTGAACTATATTAAGAGCGCCGGAGCAGGCGAAGTGGAGGAGGAACCCCGCGGCTGCGGAATTCAACGCGGAATCGGCACCTTGATTTCCTGTCCATATTGCATGGGCCCTTGGTGCGCTACTGCCCTCGGATTTGGCTTTCTATTCGCGCCCCGAGTCACAAGGTTCGTTGCCGGAATTCTTGTGGCGGTCACGGTTTCAGATTTTTTGCATCGCGGGTACGCCGCGACCAAGGAGGACTAGTCCAGGGAATTGGAGGAAACGCCTGTAAATGTCGATGTAACCAGTCTTGAACGCGAACTAACCAAGAATATTCGCGGCGAAGTCCGGTTCGGCGACGGCGATCGCGCTCTCTATTCGACCGATAGTTCGAATTATCGCCAGATTCCCATCGGTGTAGTCGTTCCGCGGAGCCGCGACGATATCATTGCCACCGTCGCCGCTTGCCGAAAATTTGGCGCACCGATCACCGGCCGCGGGGGCGGCACCAGCCTGGCGGGGCAATGCTGCAACGTCGCCGTCGTAATCGACTTCACCAAGTATTACAACCGCATTCTGGAAATCGACCAGGAACGAAAACTGGTGCGAGTCGAACCGGGCATTGTGCTCGACGAAATGAACCATGCGGTGCAGGAGCAGGGCCTGGTCTTTGGGCCCGACCCGGCGACGCACAGCCATTGTGCGCTCGGCGGAATGATCGGCAACAATTCCTGCGGCGTGCATTCAGTCATGGCGCAATTCTACGGCGGCGGCGCCCGCACCTCCGATAATGTGCATGAATTGGAAGTGCTGCTTTACGATGGAACGATCTTACGTGTCGGTAAAACATGCGATGCCGATCTCAAGCGGATTGTCGACGAAGGCGGACGGCGCGGTGAGATTTACGGAAAGCTCCTCGGTATTCGAGATCGCTACGGCGATCTCGTTAGGCAACGTTATCCGAAAATTCCACGACGCGTCTCCGGTTACAATCTCGACGAGCTGCTGCCGGAAAACGGATTTCATGTCGCGCGCGCCCTCGTCGGCACCGAGAGCACGTGCATGATCATTCTCGAAGCGACCCTGGAGCTCATGCGTAACCAGCCGGTTCGCTCCCTCGTGATGTTTGGTTATCCCGATATTTATTCTGCGGGCGATCACGTACCCGAGGTGCTCAAGCACAAACCCGTCGGCCTGGAAGGAATCGATGATGTCCTCGTGAAGGCCATGCGGGTGAAGAAACTTCACATTAACGACGTGGACATGTTGCCCGACGGAAATGGGTGGCTGCTGGTGGAATTCGGCGGTGATTCCAAAGAAGAAGCCGACCAAAAAGCGAAAGCACTCATGGACGAGATGCGTGGCAAAACCAATCCGCCGACGATGAAGCTTTTTAACGATCCACACGAAGAACGGCGGATGTGGAACGTCCGGGACGCCGGCCTGGGCGCAAGCGCCCGTGTGCCTAACGAGCCCGATACGTGGGAAGGTTGGGAAGATTCCGCCGTCCCGCCGGATAAAGTCGGGAATTATTTGCGGGATTTTCGCGCGCTCCTCACCAAGTATGGATATCTTTGCGTGCTTTACGGCCATTTCGGTCAGGGCTGTATCCACACCCGGATCGATTTCGGATTGAAAAACGCCGAAGGAATCAAACAGTACCTCGCCTTTACCAACGAAGCGGCCGACCTGGTGGTCCGTTACGGTGGTTCTCTTTCCGGCGAACACGGCGACGGCCAATCTCGCGGTGAATTATTGCCCAAAATGTTCGGCGAAGAGCTGGTCCAGGGGTTTCGTGAATTCAAGGCGATCTGGGACCCGGATTGGAAAATGAACCCGGGAAAAATCGTGAAGCCGTATCGGCGGGACGAGAACCTGCGTTACGGCGAACATTACAACCCGCCGCAATGGCCTACGTTTTTCAAATTCCCGAACGACCGGGGAAGCTTTTCCTACGCGATCGAACGTTGCGTCGGCGTCGGACAATGTCGCCGTCACGAGAACGGAACGATGTGTCCGAGTTACATGGTGACGCGCGAGGAAAAAGACTCGACTCGCGGGCGGGCCCGACTGCTCTGGGAAATGTTGGATGGCTCGGTGATCGGAAAACGCGGCTGGCGGGAGGAAGCCGTCAAAGATGCACTCGACCTTTGCCTGTCTTGCAAAGGCTGCAAAGCCGATTGCCCGGTGAACGTCGACATGGCGACCTATAAATCCGAATTTCTTTCGCATTACTACGAACATCGGGCCCGACCGATTCACGCTTACGCCTTTGGGCTCATCCATGTCTGGGCCCGGCTTGCCCAGATCGCTCCGGGTCTGGTCAACGTAATCAATCGCGCGCCCTTCACCAGCAACTTGTTCAAATCGATCGTGGGAGTCGCAAGTGCGCGAAAAATTCCCGAGTTCGCGAGGCAAAGTTTTACCTCATGGTTTCGGAAACGGGAACAGCACACCGGGAACCGGCGCCAGGTGCTTCTTTGGCCCGACACCTTCAATAACTTTTTTCATGATAAGACCGCGCGCGCCGCAGTTGAAGTGCTGGAGCACGCCGGCTTTTCCGTGGTGGTGCCGAAGGTTGATCTCTGCTGCGGCCGGCCGCTTTACGATTACGGAATGCTCGGCACCGCCCGGCGCTGGCTGTCGCAAATCTTGACGAAATTGAAAGACGAAATCGAAGCTGGCATTCCGCTGGTCGGCCTCGAACCGAGCTGCGCAGCCGTGTTTCGCGACGAACTGGTGGAAATGTTTCCCAGCAATGAGCAGGCGCTCCGGCTGTCGAAACAAACCTTCACCTTCGCGGAGTTCTTTATGAAATGCGCCCCAGACTACGATCCGCCGAAGTTGGCGCGCAAAGCTTTGCTCCACGGCCATTGCCATCATAAAGCCGTCATGAAATTCGATACCGAATGCGAGTTATTAAAAAAGATGAATGTCGATTTCGAGCTCGTTGATTCCGGCTGCTGCGGTATGGCCGGCGCTTTTGGATTTGAGAAAGACCATTACGATGTGTCAATCGCCTGCGGCGAGCGCGTTCTCCTGCCACGCGTGCGCAATGCACCGAACGATACGCTGATCATTGCCGACGGATTTAGCTGTCGTGAACAGATCCGCCAAACTACCGATCGCACAGCCCTGCATATCGCCGAGGTAATGCAGATGGCCATCGGCGAAAAAGCCTAGTTTGGCGGACGGAATCCGTACTCAGCCTGCAGTTTTCCCCACAGCCACTTCACGAACGGGTTTTGTCGATCTTGTCCGGCGCCGGACGGACTCGCCGCGGGGAGCGTGACTTTGGCGATCGATTCGGCATTCGCGACCTGACCATTCAAACAATACAGATAGGTCAGCAGATAAATGTCGTCGGATTTGGGCGTCCCTCTCGTGCGCTTCTCCTCCAACAGCAGAATTGCCTTTTGATAATCTCGCGATGCCAGCGCATCTGCCACCAGATCGGGCATCGGCTCAAGAGGGATCGGATTGAGATCGTCCGCAGCTTTTTTCGCGAGCGCCACGCGAAAAGCGTTCGAATCGAGACATTGCAGCACCGGGTCGCGTAATCGCGAACCGCGCAGATGAATGTCCAACTCGGCGAGCCAATTCGTTTCCGTTAGCCCGGCGCGATAACGCATCTCGCGAATCACGAAAAACGGATCGAGCTGTCCGTTGACGATTTCATCCGGAAAGATCTGTTGAATTAACCGCGAGACCCGAAAACGCCGCGCCGCGTCAGCGGCTTGCATATAGACGCTGGTGAATTCGTGAATCGACGAATCCACTGAGGTAATCTCACCGAGTCGCTTCGGGTAAAGATCGGTCAGCGGTCTTGAATCGCTCGTAATTCGATCGATCTCATCGCCGTCCATCACGAACAACGCTGCGAGTTGTTCGGGAACTTCGACACCGATTCGGGCCAGATCATCGCGACTGCTTCCAAATCGCCAGAATTTTCGCACCTGCTCGTTATCGATCTTCCGCGGGGCGCCCTTGATTCCCATCATGATCCATTCCTCGTCGGAGCTGGACCAGATGAGGGTATTCGGAAACGCGTCGTGAAACCCGCGCAGAATCGACTTCGCTTCCGCGACGTTGAGTTGATAGATCGGAAGCCAGAACGTCGCGATTCCACCCTCATTCAACCGATCGCTCATCAGCTTGAAAAACTGTTCAGTGTAAAGATTGACCGACCCGAGCACTTTGGGCGGCGGCGGTTCGCCCGTGATCACGTCGTAACGTTGCGGACTCGCTTCTAAAAAAAACCGGCCGTCCTGGACGATGGCGTTCACTCGCGGATCGCGCAGTGCGTTTTGGTAACCGGCGCCGCGATAATCATCGGCCAGCGCGAATGCCTCCTTGGAAATATCGACGATATCGATGTGATTGAGATCAACATCGTGTGTCAGTGCGTCGGCGGTCACCCCGCAACCGAACGCGATCAGCAGGGCGTTTTGCGGTTGCGGATGCAGCGCCATCGGCAAGTAGGCAAACAAACGCATGTAGCGCTGGTTGGGTGGATTGGTGGCCGACATCGAGAACCCGTCGGTGATCAAGCGGTAGTAGTAGGGCAAACCGAAAAGATCTCGCCGGAGCAATTGCCACGTTCCGGTTTCGCCCTCGATTTTTTTCACCAGATGCTGGTTCTCCGACTCGTAAAGCTTTCGCGCGTTGGCGAAATGCACTTCGTCCCGATGCTTTGGAAATAGCAAAATGAAGACCGCGAAGACGGCTACGAGCGCGATCGAAACCCAACGAGCTGCGGCCACCTCGCTGCCTCTGCCGCGGCGTAATTCGAGGGAGGCGGGCCGAGGCCAAATCATTGCGAGTAACGCAAGTACAACATAAACAACCGCCCAAATAACCAGACTTGTTTGAAAACCAAGTCGCGGGAGTAAAATGAATCCTGCGAGGAGCGGGCCGATCGCCGCGCCGGCAGTGTTGAACAATGTCGTGATGCCAACGCTGTTCATCCGATTTTCAACCTTTTCCTGCACTCCCGCCGCAATTGTCGGAAATAAAATTCCCGACAGGAATGCGACCGGAAACATCAAAGCGAGTGAGATGACCGCGATCTGTGGCCACGCTTCCAAATAAAAGTTCTCCTCACCTTCGCCGAGTTTCGGAATTGGGAAGAAGATGTAGCAACCAATCGTGACAATTGCCGCGAGCAGGAGAAGGATCGGAAGCGCCGATCGCCGGATTGTTCTCGAGAGCGCGCCCGAGAAAATTCCGCCCAGACCGATTCCTGCCAAAACTACCGCTAGCATCACGCTGAAAGCGGTTGGGGACGACGCGACGTACAACCTCAGAAATCGAAACCAGATAACTTCGAGCGAGAGCAGGGCGCAGCCGGCTCCAAAGCTAATGATTAATAGTCGCCACGGCAGACGATAATCAATCTTGAGGCGTGGTCGCCGCCGCATCTCTTCTGTAAGAGACACTGCTCGCGTCTCGCCCTTGGCAATCACCAACCCGATGAGTGCGGCGACGACATTTAAAAAACCCGCGGCCAAGCTCGTTCCCCAAAGACCAAACGCTTTGACCAGGAAAAGCTCTCCAATCAGCGCGCCCACGACCGCGCCGAGAGTGTTGAAGCCATAAAGAATTCCAATGGCGCGGCCGAAGTGCGCGGTGGCAAGTTGTCGATCTTCCAAGATCACCGGCAACGTCAATCCCATCGCCGTGGTCGGGATCAATAAGATCGCGAACGAAATCAGAACTCGGAGCGCGAGCAGAATCGTTTGATGCGACCAGAGCGCCTGGAAAAGCGGTCGTAACAGTTCGCCAAGAATCGGCAACGCGAAAACGATGGTGCAGCCGAACACCCCAACTGCGATTTCGAGCATGGCGTAGAATTTGAGCGGGGACATCCGCAACTTTGCCGACGCGGCAATCGCGGTGCCGAGCGCGAGACCCGCCATGAAACTGGAAAGGATCAGTGAGGCGGCCCAGATCGAATTCCCGAACGCCAAGCCGCTCAAACGCAACCAGAGCGTCTCAAAAATCAGCGCGCTGATCCCGGAAAGAAAAAGAACAACCGAAAGAATCGCCAGTCGCATTACTTGTCTGTCATCCTGAACGGAGTGAAGGACCTCTCAAAGCTCGTTGCTCACACAATTTAGCTTGTGTCTCCGTCGCTTGGAGCGGGAGATCCCTCGGCATGCTCGGGATGACTGCTCAAACAGTGTGATATTTCGGAGGTACTAACGCAAACACCGCATGCGATTTACAAACTCGCGAGCGCGCGGTCGAGGACCTCAAGGAGAAAGTCGGCGTCTTGTTCGTTGATGCACATGGGCGGCGAAAATCGGATCGTTTGCCCCCAGAGTCCGCCTTTGCCGAGAAGGAGTCCCATTTCTTTCGCTGTCTCCACCGCCTGCGCGCATTCTTCCTTGGCAGGTTCTTTCGATTGTCGATCTTTCACCAGCTCGATCCCGAGCATGAGCCCTTTGCCGCGAACGTCGCCGATCACATTGTGTTTCTCTTTCAGCTGGCCAAGGCCGGCGAGAATTCGGCCGCCGATCTTCAACGAGTTCGCCTGAAGTTTTTCGCGGTCGATCACGTCGAGGACCGCGCTCCCTTGCGCGCAAACAACCGGATTGCCCCCGTAGGTGTTGAAGTGCGTTCGTTGCGCCAGCGCGGCTGCAATTTTCGGTGTCGTGACAACCGCCCCGAGGGGACAACCGTTCCCGATTCCCTTCGCCATCGTCACGATGTCGGGCATGACGCCTTGGATTTCGAATCCCCAGTAATGCGTTCCGGTGCGACCGAAGCCGGCTTGAACCTCATCGGCGATGCAGACGCCGCCCGCGGCGTGGATGTGTTCGTAAGCTTGTTTCAAATATCCATCGGGAAAAACAACGCAGCCGCCGACGCCTTGGATGGATTCGGCGATGAACGCCGCGATTTGTCCCGGAGTGGCAAAATCAATCACGTTCTTCACGTCGTCCGCATATTTTTTCCCGGCATCGGAGTCATCGCGGCCCCACAGACCGCGATAGGGATCGGGTGTGATTGCGTGGTGCACGCCGAAACTGTGGGGGACATTAAATTTCCAGCCGCGGTTGCCGGTCGCTCCCATGGTGAGCGTGCTGCCGCCGTGATACGCGTTGCGCAGCGAAATGACTTCGTAGTTGCCGGTGTACGCGCGCGCCATCAACAACGCGAGATCGTTCGCTTCCGAGCCGGAGTTGGTGAAATAGCAAACCTTCAGGTCGCCCGGCAACTTCGATGCCAGCTTGCTCGCGTACTCGGTAATGTTGGGATGCAGATAAATTGTGGTCGAATGTTGAAGGGTTTCGTTTTGGCGATTCGCCGCCGCAACAACATCCGGATGACAATGCCCGACGCTGACGGTCACAATCCCGCCCAGCGCGTCGAGATATCTCCGACCGTGCTCGTCCCAGACGTATTGCATGTTGCCTTCCACCATCATGAGCGGCTTTTTGTAGTAGAGAAAAATTCCCGGGTTCAGGAATTCTTTACGCAGTTTCAAAACTTCATCGGCGGATGGGCCGGCGTATTTCTTGGGCTCATGATCGAACTTCGGAAGTGTCGGTGCGTCTTTCATTTTAATGGGCGCTTGGATTGTGACATGTGACGTGTGACGTGTTCAGAATCAATCTATTTTGCTCAGCTTACGACGTAAGCCATTCAGCATCCGACGCAAGTGTTCCATCCATTCGGTTGCTGGCGCCGCCGGCTCGCTCGAGCAGAAACCAAGTTCGATTGCTAAGATCAACTGCGTGTTCAATTCAGCGACAGAACCCTCGGCGTGCGAAATGAACTGGATGAATTCTCCCGTTGTATGGCGCGCCTGGCCCTCGGCGATATTCGAGGGGATTGAAATGGCTGCGCGTCGCATCTGCGAAACCAGTCCAAACTTTTCTTCAGCGGGAAATTTTGTGGTTAGCCGATAAACGATTTTCGCAAGCTCAATACCTTTTTGCCAAACTACGAGGTCCTTGTAATTCTGGGGTTTCTTTTCCATTTGAGTCTTCTATCAAAACTCACGTCGGATGTCACACGTCCCTTGTCACTCTCTGCGGCATGTCACACGTCACGTGTCACTCGTCACTGGCGCTAGCTTGCGCAACGCAAGATAGACGCCGAACGCAATCGCGAAGCCGACAAACCAGGCGTAATCGTAAAGCCGAACAAAAAATGACGGAACGGCCACGGCGCTCACCAGCTTCACCGTGACCAGAAACCCGGGAAGATTTGGCAGGATCGCAACGATCAATGCAACAATCGCGACAATGCTGAAGCCGTTGGTGTAGCGATACTCACTGTCAGCGCGGTAAAGAGCGTTCACGTTTAACTGCCGGCGCCGCAAAACGTAGTAATCCGCGATCATCACTCCGCCGATCGGTCCGAGAAGCGCGCTGTAACCGACAAGCCAGGTGAAAATGTAACCGCTCGGATCGGCCACCAATTTCCACGGCATCATAAGTATCCCGGCGATGCCGGTGATCAGTCCGCCGATGCGAAATGAAATGTTGTGCGGCGCCAAATGCGAGAAATCGTTTGCAGGACTGACCACGTTCGCTGCGATATTGGTCGCAAGGGTCGCGATGCAAAGCGCCAGCATCGCGACAACGAGGACCACCGGATTCGTGAAATGCGTCAGCACGTCGACTGGATCCCAGATTGTTTGGCCGTAAATGATC
>JAICWQ010000086.1 GCA_025934755.1 Chthoniobacterales bacterium
GTTTCGAAAAAAATAGGAGGGAGACTCAATCAGCGCCTCGGCCCACACCGCCAAACAGGAACACCCAAAGATGAGAGCAAACTTCAACGCTGGCTTCGGTCCGCGATTCAACCAAAAGAAGAAAAATGCCGGGACGAGGAACAATGGGATGATTTTAATCCCGCAAGCCAGGGCCAGAAACAGAGCACTAAGCGACGTGTTGTCTTCGACGCAGAAATAGGCAGCCATCAATAAAAGGCAGACCATGATCGGATCGACGTTGCCGTGGAATCCGCTCACCATGAAAGCAACGGGGCTTAGAGCGAACAAAATGAGAGCCCAAACCGCTGGTTTGCTTGTCTTCTGATGCAATCTCAAGAGAACGAGCAAAGCGAGGGCGTCTGCAATAATTGACGGCAACCGCAAGAGGAAAGGGAACGAACGCGGCACAGCGTGAGGCGCTGGTGGCGTCAACCAAACGGCGAAATGATAAAGCAAACCGAAAAATTCTCCCGTGACCGGCGGATGATTGAAATGGAGGTCCAGCCGATACATGTAGTCCAGCCCGAAGGCGTCGATGATTTGTCCGAATCGGTAAATGATCGTTACGTCGCAGGAACCAAACGTCGTTGCCGCGCAATAGCTCTTCAGAGCAGCGGCGAGGATGCCAGCGAGAATGACGAGCGAAGTTGGTGACGATTTGGCCGTCCCCCAAACAGATCGGCCACGGGCGGCCAGAGAATCCGAGAGTTCCATCGCGGACTGAAGAGCACGCCTCGTGCGAAATGATTTAGCGATTTACCGAATCGGTGATTAAATGGCTGGAGTTCAACCGCGAACTGCCTAAATCGCAAATTCACCATCATGGACCGGATCGTCGGCATCGAAACGGAATATGGCTGCCTGATGAGCAGCGAAGAGTTGCGCTGCAACTCGGAGGTTTGGCCGGCGAAGGTGAAGAATTATCTCTTCAACAAGGCTGGCGCCGGCACGATTGACCTGCATTATCGCGATTACGAAGAACCGCCCGGGAATGGTGGTTTTCTTCTGAATGGTGGCCGGCTGTATCTCGACATGGGCCACATCGAGTACGCCTCGCCCGAATGTTTGCATCTGCACGATCTCGTGACTTACGAAATGGCAGGCGACCAGTTGCTCCGCGAATCGCTCGCCGCGCTGCAAGCCGACGACCGCGTCTCGTTCATCAAGAACAACGTCGATCATCACACCGGCGCGACGTTTGGTTGCCACGAAAATTATTTGATGAAGCGCGAGGCGCAATTCACCCCGTCGGTCCTCGGCACGTTGCTCACCTTTCTGGCGACGCGGCAGATTTTCACCGGAGCTGGCAGAGTCGGGCAGGCCAACCCCCTGGCGTTCGATTTCGAGCCGCCCCAGGCCGAGACGCCGGTCGCGTTTCAGTTGAGTCAACGGGCCGATCACATCGTGAACGACATCTACCAGTGGGTGCAGTTCAACCGCGCAATCATTAACGCGCGCGACGAACCGCTGGCCGATTATCGCAAATATCGCCGGCTCCATTTACTCATCGGCGATTCGAACATGAGCCCGTTCGCCAACGCGCTGAAGATCGGCACCACCGCCTGTGTGCTATCGCTCCTGGAGCAACGCCAGTTGCCGCGCAACCTCGTCCTCAACGACGCCGTCCGCAGCACCCGCGACATCTCGCGCGATCCAACACGGAAATGGATGGTCGACCTCGAGAACGGCAAAACCATCGGCGCGCTCGATGTGCAATGGCAATTCCACGACCTGGCCCAGCGCCATTTGCGCGAACGCGATCCGGAAACCGACTGGTTGCTCGAGACCTGGAGTTTTGTTCTGGAATCAATCGAACAAAATCCGCAGGCGTTGATCGGCGGCGTTGATTGGATCACCAAGAAATGGCTGCTCGAGACGTTCATGGAATCGGAGAAAGTCGGCTGGGACGATCCCTGGCTGCAAAGTTTGGACCTTGAATATCACAACATCGATCCCGCGCGCGGATTGTTCTTCAGTATTACGCCTGGAAAACGGGTCGCCGAATGGAACAATAGTTTCGATCCGAAGAATGCGATGCGTGTTCCCCCTGCCAACACGCGCGCATCAGGTCGCGCCCGCGCGGTCAGGTATTTCCAGGACCGCCAACAACCTTACGTCATCAACTGGGACTCCATCGCGCACGACAGCCGCGATTTCCTGGTAATGGGCGACCCGTTCGAAACCTACAACGACGAAGTCGACAAGTTCCTGGCCAAGCCGCGGCCGACGTCTGACCACGAGGAATAAGTACAAAGGCAAACGCGCCCGGAGACCGCGTTCCACCAATTTAAGCCTCGGAACTTAGGTGGATCGAGCTCTCCGAGCTCGATTTCAAAACCAACAAAGGGCATTCGGGCGTTGACAATCGTTTCGGCATTGCCGAAACCGATTCAATGAAGCGAATATTTTTTGCGCAATTAGCTTTTTTCTCGATTGGGCTTTTCCCAGTCACCTCATTTGCGGCGGACCAATCGGCTGACGAATCGGCGATCCGCGCATTGGAAGCGCGGCAACCCGAAGCCTGGAACAAACACGACGCAAAAGCATACGCGAGTTTGTTCACTGAAAAGGGCGATTGCATCAACATCGTGGGCTGGTGGTGGAAGGGACGGGCCGAGATCGAAAAAAAGCTGACCGACGCCTACGTTTACGTTTTCAAGGAGAGCACGCTGACATTCACAAACGTCGACATCCGCTTTTTAAGGCCGGATGTTGCCGTGGCGCATATTCGTTGGACGATGACCGGTGCGAAAACGCCGGGTGGGATTCCGATGCCACAGCAGGGGATTGAGACCAACGTCCTGCAAAAGCAAAATGGCGAATGGCTGATCGCTGCATTTCAAAACACGCTCTCAGTCCCGGAGATGCCGTTCCCGAAAGGTCCCATCGCGCCAAATGCTTCATCGAAGCCGACACCGTAGATCGAAGCCGGACTTGCGGGGAGAAGCTCATCCTTCCAAAGAATTCCGGCTGAGGACAGCCGCCCCTACAACTCAGGCATGAGCGCCACGGACAAAGTAGTCGGTCAGTGCCGGAAACCTTCGGGATTCTTCGGACGGCTCGTTTTGTGGGGAATGAATCGCGGGCATTCTAACTTGACCGATTGGGGACTGAGTCATGTCTCGATCAACCCAACGGACACCATTCTCGACGTCGGCTGCGGTGGCGGTCGAACAATCAGCAAACTGGCGAGGCTGGCCCGCGCGGGAAAAATTCATGGCATCGACTATTCGGAGGATAGCGTAACCGCGAGTCGACGAACAAACTCGCGCCTGATCGACATCGGCCGGGTTGAGGTCCAACAAGCTTCCGTTTCTCAACTGCCGTTCGCCGACCACACATTCGACCTGGTCACCGCGATCGAGACGCATTTGTTCTGGCCCAACTTGCCTGGAGATTTCCGAGAAATTTTACGGGTGCTAAAACTCGGCGGTGCGTTGTTGGTCATCGCGGAGATTTATCGCGGCGGGAAACATCTCGAAGGTGTTCGCAAAACAATTTTCGAAAAGCATCTCGCCGCCAACATGAACCTGCTGACTCCGGATGAGCACCGTGAACTTTTTGTCAAGGCAGGCTTTGCCGAGGTCCGGATTTTTGAGGAACTCGATAAAGGCTGGATCGGCGCAACCGGTCGGAAGTAAGAACGCAAACTAACAAAAGCGTTCTGATGCAAGAGCCACCGCCGCTTCCGCAAAAAAGGTCAAGTGGCTTGCTCAAAATCATTTTCATCGTTAGCGGAGGTTCACTGGTTCTAATTCTAATCGGGGTGATCGTTTTTCATTCGATCCTGGCGACAGGAATTACCCGCCGATTCGCCAACATGTTTGGCGATCAGCATCTCAAGACAGCCGTCGCGTTGATTGAGTTACACAAAGTCCGCTGCGGGAGATACCCGGACGCGCTGCGCGATTTGAAGTTCGCGGGAGAGTGGGACGAGATTGCCCTCACGAGCGTTCGCTATTATCCGAGTCCAGACCGCAAAGCGTATTATATCGAGGTCGAACGCGGCTGGATGGGGAAGCCGGATTTGGCAATGCCGACGGAATTTTGGAAGGGCACTGGGTATTCGCCGTCCCTGAAACCCAGCGTCTCAAATGTTAAAAACTGATAGTCGCTAGATCAATCCCAGCGCGTAAACGGTTGGGCCATCGACCACCCCGTTCACCTGCAAGCCTTCGTCTTGCTGGAACGCGCTGATCGCCTGTCGCGTGGCAGGGCTGAGGGCTCCGCTGATTCCGGCGTTGTAATAACCCCGGTCCTGAAGCGCGCGTTGAACGTTCGCGATCACCTGATCGGGCAACAGATTTCCGTAAGTGAAAATAGGCCCGTCGTACTCATAGGTTTGGTGGCTGGGATCGTAACCCCAGGCTGGAAACCAGTATCCGGCGTCCCAGTAATAATATCCGCCTCCGACCAAAACGATGGTGGTGAAATGATTTCGCCACCAAAATCGAGTGTGGCGGACATGTTGATATCGGCTGAGCGCCTCTGAATAAGCAACGATGTTGGCCGGCCGGCGGGTGGGATTTACCGTCACGGCCTGGCGGCTCGGCGGCGGCTGTTTAGGAACGAAGTGGAGAGGTTTCGATTTGTGCGATGCCGGTTGAGTTATCCCGGGCGATGGATTCTGGGCGGTCAGAGTGAGGGATATGCCAAGGGTGCAAAGCAAAGTGACCAAAAATTGTTTCACGCACGGTTTGACATGGGTTGGCGGAGTTTTGTTCGGCGAATCGGAAAGGAGGGCAGGCGAAAACCTGCAAAAAAGGGCTTGCCTGACCTGACATAGTGTTATAGTTCACTATAACACAAATGAGGGACGTCGAGCACCTGGCGCAACATTTCGAAACCTCGTTGCGGTCGCTTGCTCCAAAACCGGATGAAACGTGAATGGAATGATAGTCAGCCCATTTATCGCCAACTGCGCGACCGCGTCGTCCATATGATTCTGGAGGGCGCACTCAAGGAAGGCGATCCGTTGCCTTCGATTCGAAATGTGGCGTCGGAGTACCGGATCAATCCGCTCACCGTGCTCAAAGCCTATCAGGAATTGGTCGACGAGGAACTGGTCGAGAAGAGGCGCGGCCTGGGCATGTTCGTCAATGCCGGAGCGCGCAATCTTTTGTTGAAAGGGGAACGGCAAAAATTCTTGAACGAGGAATGGCCGCGGGTTCAGGCGACTATTCAGCGGCTCGGTTTGGATCCAAAAGAATTACTCGACAACGCGAGCCGGCATTCGACGAAAAGTGGGCCAGCCTCCGCCCAAGGCTCCGGCTCGGCTCGCGCCCGCTTGCAAGCCAAGCCAGCCGAGAAGGAGAAACATTAATATCTATGGCAACGATTGAAGCACAGGGTCTGCGCAAAGTTTACGGAACAACCGTCGCCCTCGATAAGGTTGATCTTCGGGTCGAGGAAGGACGGATTCTTGGGGTGATTGGGCCGAACGGCGCGGGGAAGACAACGGCGCTCAACGCGATTCTCGGTCTGACCGCATACCAAGGAGAACTGAAAGTGCTGGGCCGCAACCCCTGGGCCGAGCGCGATCAGCTGATGTGCGACGTTTCATTTATCGCCGACGTTGCGGTGTTGCCGCGTTGGATCCGCGTTTCGCAACTATTGGAATACGTCGACGGCGTGCATCCAAAATTCGATCGGGCGAAAGCGGAAACTTTTCTGGCCAAGACCGAAATCAAACACGCGAGCAAAGTTCGGCAGCTATCGAAGGGGATGGTGGCGCAATTGCATCTCGCGATTGTGATGGCAATCGACGCGAAACTTCTGGTGCTCGACGAGCCAACCCTTGGTCTCGACATTTTGTACCGGAAACAATTCTACGACTCGTTGCTTAACGATTATTTCGACGGCAAACGCACGATCGTCGTGACGACGCATCAAGTTGAAGAAATCCAGGATGTGCTGACCGACCTCATCTTCATCAATCACGGCCGGATCGTCCTCGAATGCAGCATGGAGGAGTTCGAGTCGAGGTATGTCGAAGTGATGGTGCACCCCGATCATCTGGCGGGCGCGCGATCGCTCAACCCGATGTCTGAACGTCAACTATTTGGGCGAAGCATCATGTTGTTCGACAAAGTCGACCGGGGCCAGCTCACTGCGCTGGGAGATGTGCGCACGCCGACGATTGCGGATTTGTTTGTTGCCATGCTGGGGAATTCGAAACCAGTGACCAGTGACAGTGACCAGTGACAAGATGAATATGGAATCGAACACAGCCATCGAGTTGCCTAACAATTCATCCGTAGCGCTCCGGGCAACGCCGACATTTTACTGGTCGGTGAAACGCGAGCTATGGGAAAACAAGTCGATCTACATCGCGCCGTTGATTGTTGCCGCAGTCATTTTGTTTGGCGCGTTAATCGGTGCCGGCCAACTGCCGGAGCGCCGGCGCGCCGCAATGCTGCTTGATGAGGTTCATCGGCGTGCCGCGATAGAACTGCCTTACGATATCGTGGCGATGATGCTGATGGTCACTGCGGGCGTCGTCGGTTTGTTCTATTGCCTGGATGCCCTCTACGGCGAACGTCGTGAGCGCAGCATTCTGTTCTGGAAATCGCTGCCGGTTTCGGACCGGACCACCGTGCTGGCAAAGTTGAGCATTCCGCTCTTGGTGATCCCGCCGGTCATGTTTGCAATCGTTATCCTGACCCAGTTTGTCATGCTGCTCATTAGCAGCGCGGTGTTATTGCCGGCAGGTTTGGCTTCGACGAGCTGGGCCAATTTCAACATTCCGCAGCAATCAGCAATTCTAATCTACAGCCTGATCGTCATCACTCTTTGGCATGCGCCGATTTACGGTTGGGCCCTGCTCGTTTCCGGAGTGGCACGGCGGGCGACGTTTCTCTGGGCGGTTTTGCCGCCGTTTGCGGTCGCGATTTTTGAGAAGATTACCTTCAATACAACTCACGTTTGGGGACTCCTGAAAAATCGGCTGTTGGGAGCAGGGGATACCGCGTTCGACTTTCAATCACTTAGTCAATCCGGAACGCATCGCACGATTTTGATTGATTCGCTGTCGCAGTTAACTGTGGGAAGATTTCTTGCGACGCCGGGTCTTTGGCTCGGATTGATTTTTGCCGCAGCATTTGTGATCGCGACAATTCAATTGCGTCGTTATCGCGGTCCGTTGTGATCCTCTTTTCGGATCTGTATGAACCCGACTAAGAAACAAGCCGATATCGCCGGGATTCTTTGCATCTCGGCCAGCCTCGCCGCTGTGTTCGCGTGGATGTATGTCAACGGCTACATCTTCGTGCGGCTCTGGATTGCAGCTTTCGGTTACCTCGCGAATTCTGCGGTCGCTATTCTTGCGCCGGCATATCGACAAGCTATTGGTCAGTTCGCTGACCCAGTTCAAATGGCGGAGCTGCCAATCATCTTTTGGCTTCTGATTTGGGGCGAGAAGGTCAAGCCCGTTCCCCCGCTGCCGCCAGCTAATTCGTTAGGCCAATGAGGATAAGCAAATGAAAAACAGCATGTTGTTAACCATCGCGTCTCTGCTCTCGATCCTCCTCGGCACGTTTCACCTCGCGGACGACATCGCCCGCGGAATGTCACCGGGAGGGCTGCCAAATCTCGTTGCGGTCGTTATCTGGGTCGCCTGGTTGTACGGAACGCTTCTGCTCGCCGGGCGCCGATCCGGGTATTTCATCATCCTCATCGGATCGCTCCTTTTGATCGCCGTCCCCGTCACCCACCTCCGAGGGCCGGGGGTCGGTTTCGGGACCATCCGCAGCAATGGGTTCTTCTTCATCTGGACACTGCTCGCGCTCGGCGTGGCCGCGCTCTTCTCCGCCATTCTGTCCGTGCGCGGGCTGTGGGGCCTGCGACGAGGGGAGCGTCTGGAATAACTCGGTGAACATAAAACGAATATTAAAATGGTCCGCGAGCGTAATTTTCCTGGGGCTAGTGGTTTGGTTTTGCGTCGCCTACTGGACCTCCACCAACGATTGCGAGCAGTACAACGCGGTTCCGACTAATCCTATGAAAGCGATCGTCTACTGCGAATATGGTTTCGCGAATCTCAAGTTGAAGGACATCGAAAAACCTGCGCCGGCGGATAACGAAGTCCTCGTCCGAATTCGCGCGTCGTCCGTGAACCCCGCCGACATGATTTGCAAAGGCGGCGCTCGCATTGTCACCGGACTGCGCAAGCCGAAAGTCACGCGCTTGGGCACTGATTTTGCCGGCACGGTCGAAGCGGTCGGAAAGAATGTGACGAAATTCAAACCGGGTGATGACGTGTTCGGTGGAAAGACTGGCGCTTTTGCCCAGTATGTGTGCGTCCGGGAAGACCGGGGTATCGCTCTCAAGCCAGCGAATATCACGTTTGAGCAAGCCGGTTCTGTCGGAATCGCGGGAATCACAGCGCTCCAAGGTCTTCGCGACAAGGGCAAGATTCGGTCCGGACAAAAAATTCTGATCAACGGCGCTTCGGGAGGCGTTGGCACGTTTGCAGTTCAGATTGCCAAATCATTTGGCACCGAAGTGACCGGCGTGTGCAGCACGCGCAATCTGGAAATGGTCCGGTCGATCGGCGCAGATCGCGTCACCGATTATACGAAGGAAGATTTCACCAGGACGGACCAGCGTTACGACGTCATTTTCGACAACATCCAAAACCACTCCTTTTCGGAGCGCCGGGCAATCTTAAATCCGAACGGGATCTGCGTGATGGCGGGGGTTGGAGGTTCGGGCGCGAGCGGCGGTCAAATCCTCGGCGTTTTGGCCGGAGAAGCGAACGCTTACCTTTGTTCGAGATTTACCAGTCAGAAGTTTCTGACCTTTTTGGCGCAATTCAGTCAGAAGGATTTGAACGTTCTCGCCGATCTTATGAAGTCCGGTCAACTGACTCCGGTAATCGACCGGACCTATAAATTAAGTGAACTTCCGGACGCGTTTCGGTATTTAGAACAAGGGCATGCCCGGGGCAAGGTAGTGATCAGCGTGGAGTAACTTATGAAACGAATAATTAAATGGGTTTTTATTATCATTATCCTGGGGTTGTTCGTCTGGTTCGAGATCGCGTACTGGTCGTCGACTAACGACTGCGATCGCAAAACCGCGCCAACTAACCCGATGAAGGCCATAGTGTATTGCGATTACGGCCTGGCGAATCTCAAACTCGCCGACATTGAAAAACCTGTCCCAACAGACGAACAAATCCTCGTCAAAGTCCACGCCGCTTCAATCAATCCCTACGACTGGCACTTCATTGAAGGCACGCCCTACGTCATGCGCGCGATGGGCGTCGGCTTGCGAAAGCCAAAGTCGACACGTTTGGGCGTTGATTTTGCCGGAACGGTTGAGGCTGTTGGCAAAAATGTCACTGAGTTCAAACCGGGAGACGAAGTGTTCGGCGGAAAAACCGGCGCATTGGCGCAATATATCTGCCCGCGCGCAGCGGGATCAGTCGCACTCAGGCCGTCTGGCGTGTCGGTGGAGCAGGCCGCGGCATTGAATATCGCCGGTATTACGGCGCTTCAGGCCGTGCGCGACAAAGGAAAGGTTCAGTCAGGTCAGAAGGTTTTAATCAACGGCGCTTCCGGGGGTGTCGGCACGTTCGCAGTGCAAATCGCAAAATCTTTTGGCGCGGACGTTACCGGCGTTTGTAGCACGCGAAATCTCGAAATGGTTCAATCCCTGGGCGCGGATCACGTCATTGATTACACAAAAGATGATTTCACCAAGGGTGCCGAACGTTATGACGTATTGATCGACAATGTGGGCAACCGGTCCCTGTCCGAATGCCGCAGTGTGTTAACGCCGAACGGTATCTACGTGCTGATCGGCGGCGGTGGCGCAAATGACCAAGGATTTCTTGGCCCGCTGGCGAAAGCGCTCGATGCGATGGTGTATTCAAAATTTGTCAAACAACAAATGGGAATGATGATGGCCAACTCCAATCAGAAGGACCTCGCGCTTCTCGCCGATTTGGTTGAATCCGGAAAAATGAAGCCGGTCATCGACAAGACTTATCAGCTGGCGGACGTTCCGGAGGCAATCCGCTATCTGGAAGCAGGCCACGCTCGCGGTAAAGTGATCGTCACTGTGGAATAGGCGAGGTCGGAGGCGGGGACGCTTGCCAAATCTGCCGGAGCAGGCAGTTTGGCTCGCATTAATCTAACGAGATGAAGACGTTTGTACTTGTGAGTGTTGTATCGCTGGCATTGGCGGCGAGCGGATTCGCCCGAATCGGCGATGACGAAAAACAAATCGAGGCGCGATACGGCCCGCCGGGCAAAGACCTTGGAACCCACGGCGATGTTCACGAAGTTGGTCACGTCTGGAACGGCTTCATGGTTGTAGTCGACTACCTGAATGGAATCAGCCAGCGCGAGGGCTTTACCAAACCGGACACGTCGCCGCTTAGCGATCAAAACGTGAAAGACATTCTCGCGGTCAGCGCTGCCGATGGAACAACATGGCAGGAAGGGCAATCACAAGCTCCCGATAAAATGTGGACCCGCTCCGACAAGAAAGCGGTCGCAATTTTTCCGGCGATCGGAAAATTCCTCTTTGTTCAGGACGTAAACTTCGTTCAGCCGAAGTAGAAATCAGGCAGAGTGCTTGATCCCAATCGCAGTGGCGATTCGGTAAATCGCCGCTGCCTAGTCCAATCGTTGTAACGAAGGGATGCCGTAATTCTCCTGCAGATTCTGAGACTCGGCGGCGATGTCTTTTGGATCGAGCTCGAGTTGCTTGGGGTCTTCCTCGGTCTCGATTTTGATAAATCCGCCTTCGATCGGCTGCTTGACCGCCTCGGCCAGGTCGTTCAACGATTTGATTTCGCGGCCATTTACTTTGGTCACGGTCAGGTAGGAAAATTCGTCGTAGCCAATGGTGGTATTCGCCGGAAGAACCTGGCTCAAGATAACGATGCGGCGGTGTTCGCCGGGAAAAAGCTCGGATTGAAACCGATCAAAATAGACAAACCGCGGCGGGGCTTCGCGTTGCCAGTTCGGTCCCCATTCTTTGAGATATTGGCGGGAAAGTTCCTGGAATATGAGACCGCCAAGCACAACGTACTTCGGCGCTTCATCCAGTGAGTAAGGCGGCGAGACATAATCCTTGGCATCGCGATGCTCGAGCGTGATCTTCAATTCCATCGGTTTGCCTTCGCGCTGAATCTGAAACGGAACCACATCCCCGGTATAGGAATGCGCGCTGATGAGATTGGTGAATTCAATCTTCCCGTAAAGTGGATCCACGTAGTTACCGTTTTGATCGATTTCGTGATTACCGATCGCGGTAATGATGTCACCAACCTGCATCCCCGCTTTCATCGCCGGCATGTTCGGTTCCACGCTGGTGACATAAACGCCGTCAGGTTTCCCTGTCTGACCGGCATATTTCCGCAATTGCGGATCGCGGGTTGGGAAAAATGAAAAACCGACCGACGGAAATCCGCGATAATGCTCGCCTTCGGCCTCTTTTAGGAAATGGGTAATGATCGGCGCCGGGATCGCGTCGATGAGTTGGGAGCGCGGGTCATAACGCAAAAGCAACCCCGCGAGTTTGTTGTTTTTAACCAGCGGAATGGTGTAGCTGTTTTCGCGATACTGCATTGGCAGGCTGATGCGGTAGGTAAGAAACTGGCCGACGTCGGCCGGATATTTCGTCATCTGGATGGTCGTGACCAGCCCTTCGGTCGCGACCAGCGCACCGGTTGGTTCCAGCTGCCACGCGGCAATTCGATCACCGACCACGGTGTCCCCGGCAATATCGAGCGGCGAAATTCCCTGGAGAAAATTTTTGTCGGTGGGCTCGAGCAAAGCCAGGTTCGCTTCGTAATCGATCACCGCGACGTTGGCCGCGTTTTTTTCGCCAGACTCCGCCCGTTCCAGCTCAACATA